>QWRL01000120.1:3166-7162 GCA_003670425.1 Chloroflexota bacterium | reverse complement strand
CAACACCCCCATCCCCAGGCGCCACACCTCCCGCCACGCCATCATAGAGTGCACCGCCCACAAACAGCAGCGCGTGCGCCGGGCGCGCTGCCAGCTGCGCGGCGCCCATCTGCAGCTGCATCAGTCCGTTGCTGGAGAGGATCATGCCGAGCGCCATCACACCCACCGCGATGCTCATCACCACGGTCACCGTGCGCCCAAAGTGCGTGGCGAGATCGCGCCACACTTTTATGTAGGCCCGGCGCATTGCTCAGGCGGCTTTGCCGTTGCGGGCGGCGCTGCCTTCAAACAGCCTGCCGTCCACCACCTCAATCACGCGCGGCAGGCGTGCTGCCAGCCCGTTGTCATGCGTCACCATCACAAAAGTTTTGTGCTGCGCCACCAGGTCCTCAAAGAGCGTAAAAACTTTGTCGGCCGTGCGGCTGTCAAGGTTTCCCGTGGGCTCATCGCCCACCAGCAGCGGCGGATCATTGGCAAGCGCGCGCGCAATCGCTGCGCGCTGCTGCTGGCCGCCGGAAAGTGCGTTGGGCAGCTTGTGCGCCTGGTCTGCAAGTCCCACCTGCTCCAGCAAATGCATCGCGCGCACGGGGCGCTCCTTCAAGGTCCACATGCGGCAGAAGTCCATCGGCAGCATGATGTTTTCAACCACGGTCAGCGTGGGCAGCAATTGAAAAAACTGGAAGATCACACCCACACTGCGGCCGCGCCAGCGCGCCAGCTCATTCTCGGAAAGTTTGTTGAGCAGCGTGTCTGCCACCAGCACATCCCCGCTGGTAGGGCGGTCAATGCCGGTAATCATGTTGATGAGCGTGGACTTTCCGCTGCCACTGGGACCGCACACGCCGACAAACTCGCCCTTGTGCACTTCAAGGCTCAGGCTTTGCAGCACGCGCACCGTGCCCGCCAGGCCGTCATAATCCTTCACAACATTGCGCAGCGAAATCAAAGGCTGCTGCACCCCTACGGAGGCATTCGGCGCTGCAGCAGCCACGCTGGCAGCGCTGTACAAAGACTTTACATCTGTATCTAACATATCGGCCAATATTACCGCCCGAACAGTAGTACGCCCACCAACGCCTCACAATTCACACAAGAACAACACATTTCTGCATCACGGATACGCATAACTGATGCAGCGGCTACGTTGTACAGTGACTAGTACATGCGAAGTATGGAATCACCGTGCCACACTCCAGAAAAATCGCAACGCTTAGTTATCGGCTCAATGCCACCCATAATCAAACAACGGCAGCGCCACAAAACCCGCGCAGGCTATGGCCAGCCGCCAACATTCCTGCGCGCTCCGCGAGTAAAATGGTGCCGGCATGCAAATCAGAATTCTGAGCGCAGCGGATGTACGCCAAGCCCTGCCCATGGCCGCTGCAATCGAGGGCATGAAAGATGCGTTTGCCCAGTTGTCGGCCGGCACTGCACACGTACCGCTGCGCCTGCGCGTTGCAATGCCCGAAGCATACGGTCTCAGCTTGATAATGCCCGCATTTATGCAAGGCAGTGGCGACCTTGCGGTGAAAGTTGTGTCAGTCTTCAACGAGAATCCGGCGCGCGGCCTGCCGCTGATCCACGGTGTGGTGCTGGCTTTAGATCCCCAAACCGGGCAGCCGCTGGCGCTGCTCGAAGGCGGCAGCCTAACCGCCATCCGCACCGGTGCGGGCGCCGGCGCTGCTACAGAATTGCTTGCGCTGCCAGAATGCCAAACGGCCGCCATCATTGGCAGCGGCGTGCAGGCACGCACGCTGCTCGAGGCCATCTGCACCGTGCGCAGCATCCGCAGCGTGCGCGTCTTCAGCCCCAACGCGCAGCATGCCGCAGCGTTTGCGGAAGCCATGCGCGGGCAAGGGCCAGTTCCACAAGCTGTGCAGGCAGTTGCGTCGGCAGCGGCTGCGGTGCGCGGTGCGGATATTATTTGCGCCGCCACCACATCGCATACGCCCGTGTTTAGCGGCAAAGATTTGCAGCCCGGCGCCCACGTGAACGGCGTCGGCTCCTTCACACCGGAAATGCAAGAGGTGGACCTCGAAACCATTCAACGCGCGCTTGTAGTTGTCGATTCGCGCGCATCGGCGTGGGAAGAAGCCGGTGACCTGATCCAGCCGCTGCGCGCCGGCAGCATCACCAAGGATCGCATTCACGCTGAGCTGGGCGAGCTGCTGCGCGGAGTAAAACCCGGCCGCAGCAGTGCGGCCCAAATCACTTACTTCAAAGCCTGCGGCAGTGCAGCGCAAGACGCTGTGGCAGCGCGCATTGCAGTCAACAACGCTGTGCTGCACAACCTGGGTACACTGGTTGAGTTGTAGCGCAGTCCGCGCACAACCCGGCGAACTTTTCAGCGTATGACAGATCTGCCTGCCACTGCCGATGTGGTAATTGTGGGCGGCGGCGTAATGGGCGCCAGCTGCGCCTTTCACCTTGCGCAGCGCGGCGTCAAGCACGTGGTGCTGCTGGAACGCGAACCGTTTTTTGGCGCGGGCGCCACCGGGCGCTGCGCCGGCGGCATTCGCCACCAGTTTGCCACCGCCATCAACATTGAGCTTTCCAAAGTGAGCCTGCGCATGCTCGATGACTTCGAGGCTGTTACTGGCCGGCCGGCGCTCGTGCGCAAGTGCGGCTACATGTTTGTGCTAACGCGAGCCGCCGATGTGGCGCGCTTCGAACAAACCATCGCACTGCAGCGCAGCCTCGGAGTCCAAACTGAATGGCTCGATGGCGCACAAGTGCAGCGCCGCCTGCCCGCGTGCAGCTTTGCGGATGCGCTTGCCGGCACCTTCTACGCGGCGGACGGGCTGGCGGATCCCAACAGTGTTGTCATGGGCTATGTCGATGCAGCGCGCCGCTTGGGCGCAGCCTGCCACACTGACATTTCGGTCACCGGCGTCTTAACCACCGGCGGCCGCATCAGCGCTGTGCAAACCAGCGCGGGCACAATCTCCACCCCAACCGTCATCAATACTTGCGGGCCGTGGAGCGCAGCACTGGCTGAGATGGCCGGGCTCGCGCTGCCAATTGTGCCTGTGCGCCGCCAGTGGCTCACCACCACCGCCCTGCCCAACCTGCCAACGGACTTTCCATTCGTTGTAGATTTTTCGCAAAGCCTGTACTTTCATCCGGAAGGCGGCGGCGTGCTTACCGGCATGTCGGACGCGCAGCAACCAGCCGGCACTGACCAAACCGTAGACCCGGCGTGGGAACTCACGCACATGGAACGCGCCTGCGCGCGCCTGCCCGCACTCGAAGACGCCGGTGTAGTTTCGCGGCTTGCCGGTCTGTATGAAGTCACGCCGGATGCCCACCCCATCATCGGTGCGACGCCGCTTGCGGGCTTCTATGTGCTGGCGGGATTCTCCGGGCACGGTTTCATGCATGGCCCCGTGTGCGGCCGGCTGCTGGCAGAGCTGCTGGTGGATGGGGCAGCGCACAGTGTTGATATTAGTGCGCTGGATTATGCGCGCTTCACCGAAGGGCGCACAATTTTAGAGTACAACGTAATTTAGAACTGTGCGCTGCCCGCAGCGCCAGCCCGCCAGCCGGCACACGCATGCGCTGGCAGGTCTTGCAATTTGTTTGCTACGCTTCGCCGAGCATCTGGTCCGTGCGCGTATCGCGGCGCGCCGTCATCCAGCGCCGGCAGCCATACACATGAAACCAGCGTTCCGTCAGTGGCCCCTCCGGGTTGTCGTGCATGAAGCCGCGGTCTACATCGCGCGCGTCCACATCCACAATCGAGTCCGGCACAACCGGGATCTCACCATGGAAGAACTCCTCCAGCGGCCTCGGACCGCAGGTTGGACAATTAACCTGAATGCTCATTAGGCCCGCACCTCACAACATCCTGCACAATCACACTTGCCGGCATAGCAAAAAATCTTTGAAGCGCTGCATCACTCAGTGCGTACCGGCAGACCCGCGGTCAGCCATCGTGCGGTCCTTTGCAAACCGGTCCAGTGCAAAGGGCGCAATCAAAGCGGGGGTTATGCCGGT
>QWRL01000120.1:2383-3156 GCA_003670425.1 Chloroflexota bacterium | reverse complement strand
GGTGCTCCCCGTCGCCCCCCGCACCGCCATTTGCTCCCCACCGGCCGGAATCGCCTGGAACCCCCACGTGCCCCACCCCGTCGTAACGTAAAAACCATCCACGCCGGTGATGCCCATGACCGGCGAATAGTCGGCGCTCATGTCACACACGCCGGTCCACTGCCGCACAATTCGCAAGTTGCGCAGGAACGGCAGCATTGTGATTGCACGGTGCGAGCAATTTTGCAAAAAGTGGTGGCCGGCAGCGTATGCATAGCTGGGCTGCCGGTCAATCTCGGCGCCAATCAGCATCTCGCCGCGCGCAGTTTGCGAAACGTAAAACAGCAGGTTCATCGAAGCCACAATCGCATTGAAGCTTTGCGCGTAATGGTTGGTAACGTAAGCCTGCAGTGGATGCGTGCGAATGGGCAGGCGCAAACCCGCCATCGCTGCCAGTGTAGTCACATGCCCGCCCACCGCACTCACCACAACCTTGGCCGCAATCGGACCATTGTTGGTCTGCACGCCCGTCACGCGCCCGGCATTCATCTGCAAGCCGGTAACCGCCGTGTGCTGGTGAACATGCACACCGCGCTGCATTGCGCCTTCCGCGTACGCCCACACTACCCGGTCATGGCGCGCCGTTGCGCCTTCGGCATGGTAAGAAGCGCCCATCACCGGCCACACACCAGCCCCGGTGATATCAACCTGCGGGCAGATCTCTTTAACCTGCTGCGGCGTTACATACTCCGTCTTTGCGCCAACACAAGCATTCACCGTGGCCCGCGCCCGCC
>QWRL01000120.1:0-2373 GCA_003670425.1 Chloroflexota bacterium | reverse complement strand
CCTGGCGGCCAGTTCTCTTTCCCCTGCTGCGGTTTTGCTTCCTCCTCTTTTCCCCCAACCAAACTTTTCCCCGTGCCCCCCCCCCCCCCCCCGCGCACCCCCGCCTCTGTGTGCGCCATCCACAGCAGCCCCTTCTGCTTGTGCATCACCCAGCGCCCGGTCTCGGCTTCAAGCGTTGAATATAGTTCAAGGCTGCGCTGGTAAAACTGCACAGCTTCCGGGATACCGTAGTTGGCCCGGATGATTGTGGTGTTGCGCCCCGAGTTGCCCGCCCCAATGTACTTGCGCTCCAGCACCGCCACATTCGTGATGCCGTGGCGCGCTGCCAGATAGTAGGCAGTGGCCAAACCATGCCCGCCACCACCAACGATCACAACATCGTAAGCCGGCTTGGGCTCCACCCACTTCAGGGAAATCTGGCGCTCAAGAAATTCGTTCATGCCACAAAGCGCCCCCCAAGCCCAGGCCAAACCGCCCCCGCCACGAGTACCAGCACGCGCTCACTTTCAAACCAGAGCTTCAGCGGCAAGCCCGCCACCATGCCCTGCGCAAATGCCGGCCGCGCCCGCGGCAGTTCCCATTCACACTCCCGCTCCAATACTGTTAGCGCCAGCGCCGCTGCAATCCATCCGCCAAAGAAGCTGCTGTCAGCCAGCACAATCGCGTGCTCGTCTGCCACCTTTGGCTCGGCAAGCGGCGGAGTGATCAACACCTCATCTGCCGCCGTGCGCAGCGCAATGTGGCCGGCCGGCCACCGCGCCGCATCCAGCGCTGCCGGCGTTGCCACGATGCGCGTGGTGTGCACGCGCTCAAACACGGGCACGCGCGCCGTCCTTGTCATAAAACGGTGTAGCCACGCGGCGCGCACTGCGCCCGTCAATCGTCACCTGATCCGGCAGCGCGCCATCAAAGAGACGCAGCCACCCCAGCATGACGGCCTTGCCGAGCACCGGCGAAGCAAAGCTTGAGGTAACGTAGCCCGCATACTCCCCGCCAAAATGAATGCCGGCGCCTTCCAGCGGCGCAGCGCCTTCCATCTCAAAGCCGGCAAGCTGCCGGTCCAGTGCAATCTTGTTGGTGCGCAGCACCGCCTGCCGCCCCACAAAGTCCGGCTTGTCCAGCTTCACCGCCCATTGCATATCCACGCGCCGCGCCGTTGAATCAAAATCTGTATCCTGCCCGACGATGATGTGGCCCTTCTCAAGCCGCAGTTGCAGCAGCGTCTGCAAGCCATGCGGCTTGATCCCCAAGTCCTTGCCCAGTTCCAGCAGCCGCCGCCACAGCACCACCGAATCCCCGGCGGGATGATGCAGCTCATAGGACAGCTCGCCGGTGAAACTTAACCGATGCACCTTGCACTGCACGCCAGCCACAACTGCGCTCGCATGCTGCATGTACTGGGGCGCGTTGGGCAGGCCGGCCCGAGATAGCAGTTCTTTGGCAAGCACACCGGTCACGTTGATTGCTCCCAAAGCCATGGTCTGGTTTAGGATGCGCACATCCAAGCGCCAGCTCTCAGCCCAGTCACGCACCCACATCTCCGCATAAGACGCGCCGCCGCTGGTAAAGGTAAGCGAGTAGCGCTGCGCGCCATCGCAGCAAATTAAGCCGTCGTCAAAAATATAGCCGCGGTCGTTGAGCATCAAAACATAGCGCGCGCTGCCGGGCGCAATCGGCTTCACGCGCGTTGGGTACAAGCGTTCCAGCAGCTCAAGCGCGTCCGGCCCGCTCACTTGCAGCTTTCCAAGCGTGCTCACATCGCCAAGCGATACCGCTTCGCGCACGGCCCAGTACTCTTGCAGCGCATTGCCGTAATGCCACGGGCGCCACCAGCCGCCAATGCGGTCCATCTGCGCCCCCAGCCGGCGATGCTCGCCATCAAGCGCGGTGCGCGGCACTGCCTGATGATGCGCACCAACCGCCGCTTCGCCCATCGTCAACTGGCGCGTAACCGGGCGCGCGGTAAATGGCGGCTGCAAAGTACCGCCACGCGCCGCCAAGAAGCTGCGCACATGCGGCATGCATGCCATGCCCTGGCATGTGCCAGTGCCGGCCAAAGTTGAGCGCTTCACAAGCTCCAGCTCATGAAAGCCGCGCTGCCACGCAGACTCCAAGTCCGGCACAGTAACTCCGGAGCACGCGCACACCGTGCCGGCAATGGGGCACGGCGGAATGTCCGTCGCGCGCGCCGCAGCGCCAACCGCGCGCACCGCCAAACCCTGGCCCATGCGCAGCAGCGCATCGCGCGGCTGCAGGCCAAGCCCCACCACCGCCGTGTCACAGGCATGGCGCCGCTCTGCACCGCTTGCGTCCCGCATCACCACCGCCGCCACGCGCTGCGTACCTTCAAACCGCACTAGCTACACCGGCGCC
>QWRL01000012.1 GCA_003670425.1 Chloroflexota bacterium | reverse complement strand
CAATAACATGTCTATCCGTTTGATCCGGCGCAATGGCTTGTGCCAATCGCAGAAGTTATGCCGAATTGTCACGGGGTTGGCAAAGCCAGCCACAGCGGCGGTTCGGGGACTTGACAGCGGGTGTACACTATGGACGTTGCGGTGGCCAGCCGAGCTGAGCGTCGCACACTCCGGCTTGCGCATTCATTGACTGGCGTAGCCTGTCCCACCGCGCAAGCCCCAAGCGCCGCGCTCCATGTGCGCGGTGCTTGCTGCCAGGCACTTGCCGGGCACAACCACCAAATTGGCTGTCCAATTATGCTGTAAGCCTCAGGCGCCACTGTGACGCACCCTTATCCGCCGCACCGAAATGTTGGCCTGCGACCCCTTCTAATTGATAAATCCATCAGCCACGGCAACGCTAGTTCAACTTAGGCGCGGCGCGCATCTGATCTGCATACGCACTGCACTCCACCGTGCACCAAGTGTGGTGAATCTGGCGGCACTGATATCCGGCCATCGGCGCCGAAGTTGACACGCATCCCACAGTGGGTATAATGTGATACTGATAAGTTCACTTATGCCTACCACAAACTCGCGCGAAAATACCCTTTCCAAGGTTGCCTTTGAAAACTTGGACGCCTCAAAAAATACGGTGGCAGCGGCAGCGCTGCGCTACACGCGTGTGGTGGAAGAAAGCCGCAGCCAGAACACGCATCGCACTTATTCCCAATCCGTCCGCAAGTTCCTGTGGGTGCTGGGCCGGCACGGCGTGAACGCACAAGCCACGGCCGCCGCCGACACCAGCGTAGATTGGGTAACGTGGTTTGTGACTGCGCTGCGCGCGCAGGAGGCCACCACAGAGGCAATCTACATCACCGCGGTGGTGGGCTTCTATGAATATCTTGTGGCGGAGGATCTGTGGCCCGACAAGCTGGCAAAAGTTAAGTCAATTTTGAAACGCCGCCTGCGACGGGTCACGCCCCTGCCACCGCCGTTCGCGCGGGAGCAGATCGACAAAATTATCTCGTATGTGATTGCCCAGCCGGCTCGCGGCACAAAAGATGCGCGCGAGCAGCTGCGCCGCCTGCGTGACCAGGCGTTTGTACTGACGCTGGCCGATACCGGTTTGCGCATCTCTGAGGCATGCCGGCTCACGACCGGCCACTTTGATTGGGCCGAGCGCCGCGCACAGGTTGAGATCAAAGGCGGCCGGCAAAGCACCGTGCGGTTTTCGGAACGGGCCGTGGCAGCAATTCAGGCATATCTTGCGCTGCGCGACGCGGCAATCATGGCGCCCGGCATGCGCCGCAGCGCGCTGCCGATCTTTGCACGGCACGATGATGGCGCCGGCGCAAAACTGCTGCCCCTAAACAGCCTGGGCGCACGCAAACTGATCGACCGCGCCGTGATTGATGCGGTCGGGCCGGACGCAAAAGGCACGGTAACGCCCCACTCATTCCGGCACTATTTTGTGACCGTGGTGCTGCGCGGCTCCGGCGGCAATCTAAAAATGGCGCAACGGCTGGCGCGCCATAAAAATATTTCCATCACAGAGCGTTACGCACGGGTTTCCGACGAAGAGGAAGACCGCGGTTATCATGAAATTTTCAACGCGCAGAAGCCCAAAGATAAATAACAACTGGAGATCCCAATCCGGCTGACTAGATACGCATTCGGCGCTGACTTGCAATCTGCATGGGTTAGCCGGCAACATAAACTCTGCCGCTTGACCGCGCGCGCGGGCGCTGCTACCGTATGCACCTGATGGCAACTGGCATCGCATTACTGCTGTCACTGGCACAGCTAAACGCGCCAGATGAAACTCTGTGCGAAATTTTTAGGAGCTTCGACCGGCAAACCGAACTTTACCGGCTGCGCACGCAACTCCTAATTGCAGAGCAACACGAGTTAGATGAGCCCCAGCGCAAGTTTGAAGAGCAGCTGCAAGAATTTGAAGGACAACTGCATGCAGCACTTGCGCAGCGGCTGAGCAGTGGTGTGCGCAGCGCTGCTGCTGTGCGAACTTGATGCCAGATAAAAACAACTAAGATCGCTGTTCCGCAGTACGACCAAGCGTCGATGATTTCACCCTGGAGTAATTCTGCAGCAGTTGCCGCTGTAACTTTGCAATGCCTGTCCCATCAATAGAAGAAGTTCAAAAGCGCATTGCGCAGCTGGACGCGTTAGACCCGAACTGGCGCCAATACGACTCGCAATGGCTGCTGCTTGACGCACAGATGCAAACCATCAGCGAGCAGGCGCAGCAGATTGGCGACCAGGCATGTGAGCTGGACGCACAGCGCCGGGCACAGATGGAGGCGCACGCATCGCGGTTTACGGGTCTGCGCGCTACTCCTGCGCGGCTGGCAGTGAATAGTCTCAGGCAGCTCGGAGTGCCGCTCGTGCTGGCAATTTTAGCCGGCGCATTCGTCACTCTAGCCCTTATTGCGTCTGGAAACTAAGCAAACCGAACCGCGCATTAGCGCACAAAATTGCCCAGCCACCGAACGGCCTTAGGATCCACCGGGCGAGCACCCCGCCCCGACAGCACCAGCGCCGATCCAGGCGCTGCGTAACCGCCGCCAAAATACGGCAGCGCCCGCGCTACTGGCGCACTTCTTGCTACATATGCGAGCATGACAAGCAAAGATGCACATTGGCACCAGTTTGTGGCACAGTTGCACCGGCTAGACAACCAGTGGACGCACTTTCTCGAGCAGCGTCTGCAGCTTGAAGAACAGCACCCGCAGCTGGATGCGCATTGGCGCCAGTTTGTTCAGCAGCGCGACCAGTTCGAAGCACAGCAAAAGCAAGTGGCCGAACAGCACGCCCGCTTGGACGCGCAGCAAAAGCTGCTTGACCAGCGCCGCCAAGCCTTTGCGGCAGCATCTGCCCGCAACCGGACGAGCGCAGAAACGCCGTTTGTACTACTCGCACTTGGCGCAGTCTTTGTAACGCTGCTGCAGCTGGCATCCAGCTAAATACGCACGCGCAACGCGCGGGCCGGCATTCAAGCGGCCACAGCCGATTAATGGTGCAGCGCACCACAAATTCGAATGAAGCCGCCAATCTTTGCAGATTGACCATTGTCCAATGCGCTGCTATTAATATGGCGCATGGCTACGTTGGCGGAAATTGACGAGCAATACCATTTGCTGCGGGCACAGCGCGACAAGCTGGAGATTCTGAGCAACCAGCTGGCAGAGCGTATGCGCAAAATCCGGGCAGAGCTTGACGCGCATATTGGCAGTTTGCGCCAGAATACTATGCTGCAGGCGCAGCCGCATGTGCGCAGCGCACAGGCGCAGCGGCTGCGTGCCGAGGGATCCGAGCTGGTAGAACAGGGCAAGCAAATTGCGGCGCAGCAGCTCCAATTAGTGGCGCAGTTGAACTATCTTGCACAACAGCGCTCGGAGCTATTGGCGTAGAAAATTATGACCACCGATAACTGTACGCTCTCGTGCTGTTACGGGCTGCAGCAAGCGCAGCCACAAGCGATGCCCCAAATGGAGCCAGGCATGCACGCCGCGCGCATCCTACAGTTTCCGGCAAGCCTTGCTCCGTAACAAATTTGCCTCTTGACAGCGGGTGTACACTTACCGCAGGCGAAGGCAGCGCGCACCCAATAAAAGCGCGATACGCACCGCCGCAAGGCTTGCCCAACCAAGCCTCACACTGGCCTGCCAAGAGCAAGCCAAATAATTAGCGCGGCGGCCCTACCCTTCCCGGCCGCAGTGCACGGCTTGCGGATGCAAGCCACACAATTGAGCGCCGCGGCTGCAAGTTTTGTGGCCGCGGCGCGAAGGTTTTAATTCAGCCGGGCTAAAGCTGTGTCATGTTACGCCGCCGGGTGCGCCGCCGAATCTCGCACAACGCCGCCAGACGCTTGCTGCGCATTGCCGATTACCAGAAAGCAGTGCGGGTCGGTGCGCAGCACCAAGCGCCGCAAAATCTCCACTTCCGAACGGCTCACAGTGCAGTACAACACTGTGCACTCGCGGCCGCTGAACATACCCGAACCCCGCCAGGATGTTACGCCACGCCGCAGCTCGTGCAGAATGGCCGCACCCACGGCATCCGGCTGCTCGGTGATCACGGTGGCCGTGCGCACAACGCTCGGACCCTCCAGTACATAATCGGCAACCATGCCGCTCACAAACAAAGCCAACACTCCATGCATCACCGCCTCCCAGCCAAAAAAGAAACCCGAGAGCAGGATGCCACTATCCACAACCAAGTAGAGCTGGCTTAGCGGCCAGCCGGTCACACGCTGCAAAATGCGTGCATACACGCCAGTGCCACCGGTATTGCCGCGCCCGCGGAAAATGAGCCCCATCCCCAAGCCGCTCAATGCTCCGCCATAAAGCGCGTTCAATATGGGGTTGGCTGAAACAGGTGCAAAGCGGCCGGCTGACCAATCAATCGCAATCGTAATTACCAGCGCCGTGAAGCCGGTGCGCAGCAGAAACGGCCAGCGCCCCAAATAGCGAAAACCAAAAAACAATCCGGGGAGCCGCAGGACCAGCATTGCAGTACCCAGCGGCAACGCAAACAAATGCTGCGCAATCATTCCAAGCGACAGCATCGTGCCATCCGGTATGCGCGCTGGCGCAAGAAACAGATTTACGCTGACCGCAACCATGCAGCCGCCGGCAAACAGCAGCCCAACATCCCATACGTCCGCCGCAAGCACGCGCGGCTTTTTGTGATTGCTAGTCATTATTGTTCTCTCCTTTAAATGAGCCGCGCCCGCCAATGGCCATAAAATGCGCCGCTCGACGCCTATGGTAAACTACCTCATCAGGACGGTTAAACACCAACAGTGGCACCCACAGCTTCAAGTTCAATCATTCACTTAACCACGGCAGCCCAACCGCACATCGACAATCCGGGGCACTCCGGCCTGCTCCCTGCCCTCATAAAGGCCCAGAAACAAAACGGATACATTAGCAAGCCAGTCGCTGCCGAAATTGCGCGCGTGCTTCAGGTTCCGCTTGCAGAAGTGTACGGCGTGATTGAGTTTTACGCGCTACTTTATAAGGAACCAACGGCAACGCGTGTGATTCGCATCTGCGGTGACCCCGCCTGCGCGATAGCCGGCGGCCATGCCGCGTTGGAAGCTGTCTGTGCCAGCTTGGGTGTAAGCCCCAACACGGCTACAGCCGACGGCGGCTTCATGGTGGAGCGCTCGCCCTGCCTCGGCCTGTGTGATCAGGCGCCGGCATCGAGGGTTAACGACATGGCGCTTGGATGCATTCCAGTGGCGGTGCCGGCAGCAATCATTGCTGCAAAAAGCCTGGCCAAGCCAGCCGTAGTGGGCGGCAGCCTGCGCCACCTCACGCGCCGCTGCGGGACCGGCGCAACGCCGTCACTCGCAGCCTACACCACCGACGGCGGCTACAGCGCGCTCACGAAAGCCGTCCAGCAACTCACACCAGCAGCCGTTATTGCAGAGTTGAAATCCAGCGGATTGGTGGGGCGTGGTGGTGCCGCATTTCCCACCGGCGTCAAATGGGAAAGCGCAGCCAACGCCAGCGGTGCAGAAAAATATATTGTTTGCAATGCAGATGAATCCGAGCCCGGAACTTTCAAGGATCGGATTTTGATGGAAGATGATCCACATGCTGTGCTGGAAGGCATGGCGCTGGCGGGCTACGCCTGCGGCGCGCAGCGCGGCTACCTGTATGTGCGCGCAGAGTACCCACACGCACAGCAGCGCCTGGCGGCTGCAATTGCGGAAGCGGCAGCCGGCGGCTATCTGGGCAACAATCTGCTGGGCAGCAAATTTTGCTTTGACATTGAGCTGCGCAGCGGTGCCGGCGCGTACATCTGCGGCGAAGAAACGGCGCTGTTTGAGAGCATCGAGGGCAAACGCGGATTTCCGCGCGTCAAGCCGCCGTTTCCCACCACTGCCGGCTTGTTCGGCAAGCCCACCGTCGTCAACAATGTGGAGACGCTCTGCAATGTGCCGCTGATCATCGGCGCTGGCGCGGCAGCCTATCGCATGCACGGAACGGAAAAGTCGCCGGGGTCAAAGTTGTTCTGCCTGTCCGGCGATGTGGCGCGTCCTGGTTTGTACGAGGTGCCATTTGGCGTGACGCTGCGCACAATTCTGGATGAGATGGCGGGCGGGGTCAGCGGCGGCACACTGCAGGCCGTCTTGTTCGGCGGCGCTGCGGGCGCATTTGCCACCGCCGCTCATCTGGATGTCCCAATGACATTTGAGGATCTGCGCAAAGCTGACCTGCCGTTAGGCTCCGGCGTAGTGATGGTGTTCAACCACACGCGCAACCTGCGCAGTGTGCTGGAAGGGCTGGCGCACTTTTTTGCGGAAGAGAGCTGCGGCAAATGCTACCCGTGCCAGCTTGGCACAGTGCGCCAGCATGAAATTCTGGGGCGCGTTGCAGCCGGACATGCGCGCGCCGGCGACAAAGAACTGCTGGCCGATGTGGGTTGGACAATGCTGGATGCTTCGCTGTGCGGCCTTGGGCAAACGGCCGCAACGGCAACCCTCAGTGCAATCAAGCTTTGGCCAGAATTGTTTGCGCCCAATGGCCAGGCGCAGACTGCGCGCACAAGTTAACAATGGCTGCCACAGTCACCCTTCAGATCGATGGCCAGTCCATCACTGTTGCAGCCGGCACAACGCTGCTAAACGCGGCAGCCATGGCGGGCGCCACGGTTCCCACCATCTGCTACCACGAGCACTGCACTGCGAACGCACTGTGCCGCCTGTGCGTGGTGGAAGTGGAAGGCGCACGCGTGCTGGCACCGGCCTGTGTGGCAAGCGTGGCGGAAGGCATGCGTGTGCACACGCGCAACGAACGCGTAGAGCGCAGCCGGCGCACCATCTTGGAGATGCTGCACTCCGCATCTGACGTGAGCGAGGCACCGGAAATCCAGCAGCAACTGGACGACTACCATGCCAACCGCGAGCGCTTTGGCGGCGGCGAACGGCGCGAAGCGGAAGTGATCGACGACAATCCGATGTACATTCGCGACTACAGTAAATGCATCTTGTGCTGGCGCTGTGTGCAGGTGTGCGCCGCAGACGCGCAGTTCACTTACGCCATCAACTTCAGCGGACGCGGCTTCGAAACATCAATCAGCACCTTTTTTGAGCAGTCGCTGACGGACAGCTCGTGCGTGTTTTGCGGCCAGTGCGTGGGCGTATGCCCCACCGGCGCCCTCAAGCCCAAGCGCGAGTGGTTGCTGGAGCAGGGCCAGGCGCCGGCAGACATACTCGACGCAACGCGCGGGCCCGGCAAGAAACGGCGCGAGCGCAAATGAGCACGCCAGTTTTTCAGCAGCGGCCGGCAAGCCGGCAGCAAATTCACAGGCAACAGCAAGCAACTAAATGATCACACCGGACCGCACTGTCTCCACCACATGCCCGTACTGCGGCGTGGGCTGCAACCTTCAACTACACGTCAAGGACGAGCTGATCTATCGCGTCACATCAGATTTCGATCATCCCGTCAATCAGGGCAACTTGTGCGTCAAGGGGCGCTTTGGCTACGATTTTATTTACAGCAACAAGCGCGTCACCACGCCGCTCATTCGCAAGCAGGCACAGGCGGCCGGTGCGCGCACGCAGGCGTTTGACCGCAGCGAATGGCGCGAGGTGAGCTGGGATGAAGCGCTGGAGTACACCACCGACCGGCTGGTTGAGATTTACAAGCGCGACGGCGAGCATGCCATGGCGGTGTACTGCTGCGCCAAGGCAACCAACGAAGACAATTACCTGCTGCAGAAAATTTACCGGGCGCTGTTTCGCACCAACAATGTGGACCACTGCACGCGCCTGTGCCACGCCGGCTCAGTGACCGCACTGCTCAAGTCCATCAACTCGGCTGCGATGAGCAACACCGCTGCCGAGGTCATTGACAGCGACTGCTTCATCATCACCGGCTCCAACCCGTCCGAGAACCATCCGATCATCGGCTTGCAGATGAAAGCCGCGGTCGAGAAATATGGCAGCAAGCTGATTGTGATTGACCCGCGCAAAATAGAAATGTGCGACTTCGCAGCCCTCTGGCTGCCGTTGAAGCCCGGTACCAACGTACCCGTCTTCAATGCCATGGCGCATGTGATTGTGAACGAGGGGCTGGTGAACCGCGAGTTTGTGGAGGCGCGCACAACCGGCTACGCCGACTACGTCAAAACGCTGGATAAATTCACGCCGGGCTACGCGGAAGAAATTTCCGGCGTGGACCGCAACTTGATTATTGACGCAGCGCGCATGTACGCGCGCGCACAGCGCGGCATGATTTTCTGGGGCATGGGCATCTCGCAGCTGTCACATGGCACGGCCAGCTCACTGGGCCTGATTCATCTGGCGTTCCTCACCGGGCACGTGGGCCGCAAAGCCACCGGCCTAAACCCCTTGCGCGGCCAAAACAATGTGCAAGGTGCGTCGGACATGGGCGCCATGCCGTTCTTTTACCCGGGCTACCAGTGGGTGGACGACGAAAAGAATGCGCAAAATTGGGAGCAGCTGTGGAATGTGGAACCCGGCGGACTCAACCGCAAACGCGGCCTGACGACCACAGAGATATTGACACACGCGCATCCGGGCGGCGTGCGTGCGCTGCACATCATGGGCGAGAACCCGATGATGACCGAGCCCAACCTGAACGAAACACGCAAGCACATGCAGCAGCTTGAGTTTCTGGTGGCGCAGGATTTGTTCATCAACGAGTCTGGTGCGTTTGCAGATGTGTTCCTGCCGGCCACCTCGTGGGCGGAGAAAGAAGGCACGGTCACGAATACGGATCGGCGCGTGCAGCGCGTGCGTCAGGCGATCGCGCCGCGTGGCCAGTCACGGCCGGACTGGGAGATCCTATGCGATCTTGCCCAGCGCATCGAAGCGCGGCTGGGGCGGCCCAACAGTGCCATTTGGAATTACGACTCCCCGGCGCAAATCATGGCCGAGTTTGGAAAGCTGGACAGCAACTACACTGGCATCACTTACGAGCGCCTTGAGCGCCACGGCTTGCAAACACCTGTGCCGCATGCCACCCACCCCGGAACACCGTTCCTGTTTGCAAAAGACTTTCCATCCGGGCGCGGAAAATTTATTCCGGTGGACTACGTGCCAATCATGGAACCGCCCGACGAAGAGTACCCGTTCATTCTTACAACCGGCCGCGTATTGGAGCATTGGCACGGCGGCTCTATGACCCGCAACTCCGCGCTCAATGAAATCTACCCATCACCGGTGGTTGAGATACATCCCGTAGACGCAACCTGGGCAAACTTTACGGACGGGCAGCCCGTGCGGGTCTCGTCGCGCCGCGGCGCAATCGTGCTGCGCACGCGCGTCACGGAAAAAGCGCGCGCCGGTGTGGTGTTCATGTCCATGCATTTTGCAGAGGCAGCCGCCAACCTGCTCACCAATGATGCGCTTGACCCGCAAGCCAAGATACCGGAGTACAAGGCTTGCGCTGTAAAAATTGAACCGGCAGCAGAAGCAGACCTGCCGCATCCAGAAATCAGAACCGAACGCGGCCGCTGGTAGCACACGCGCCAACGCCAGCACACCGGTTGCCGCGCCACAGATCTTTACACTAACGTGGCTGAATTCCTCACAGTCTGCGCTTCTGCCGATGCGCTGCAAACACTTTTTGCGCTGCTGCCCGGGCCGCCGCCCACCGAATTAATTTCCAGCGCTGCCGCGCTCGACCGCGTCACGGCTGCAGCTGTGCTTGCACCGGAAGCGCTGCCCACATTTGTGCGCAGCACAGTGGATGGCTACGCCGTACAGGCACGCAACACTTTCGGCGCAACCAACACGCTACCGGCGTACTTGCACCTCGCCGGCGAAATTCACATGGGCGAAGCTGCGGCTCAGAGCCTGCAGCCCGGCCAGACAATTTTGATTCACACCGGCGGCATGCTGCCGGTTGGCGCGGATGCCGTTGTGATGGTGGAGAACACGCAGCTGAGCCGCCCGGATGAAGTGGAAGTGCTGCGCGCAGTTGCGGCTGGCGAAAATCTTGTCAACCCCGGCGACGACATCCGCCCCGGTGAAAGCGTGCTGCCTGCGGGACAGCGGCTGCGCCCGCAAGACATTGGCGGGCTGCTGGCGCTGGGCATCACGCAAGTGCGCGTGGCGCGCATGCCGCTGCTGGGCCTGATCTCCAGCGGTGACGAGCTGACCCCGCCAGCGGAAACACCCGCAACCGGGAAAGTGCGCGACATCAATTCTTACACCGTGGGTGCGCTGGCAGCGCGCGCGGGCGCTGCCGTGCGCAGTTACGGCTTGCTGCCGGATAATTTTGACCTGCTGCTGCAAACTGCGCAGCGCGCACTGCAGGAGTGCGATGTGCTCGTGTTCTCCGCCGGCAGTTCAGCAGGCACGCGTGATGTAACCGCGGGCGTTATAAATGCGCTCGGCACGCCGGGTGTGATTGTGCATGGCGTGGCCGTGAAGCCCGGCAAACCCACCATTCTGGGAGTGGCGCAAGGCAAGCCGGTGTTCGGGCTGCCCGGCAATCCCGGCAGCGCACTCGTTGTTGCGGATCTGCTGCTGGTGCCAACGCTCTTTCACCTGCAGGGCGCCAGCGCCCCGCCCGCCCGCCAAATGCAGGCGCGCCTCACGCACAACCTTGCGTCCAGCGCCGGCCGCGAGGATTATGTGCCCGGCCGTTTTACGGAGCGCGCCGGCGAGCGCTGGGTGGAGCCGCTGTTTGGAAAATCAAACCTCATCTTCACGCTTGTCAAAGCGGACGGCGCAATTCTCATTCCGCTGCACGCCACCGGGCTGGCAGCCGGCCAGCTTGTGAATGTGCGCTTGTTCTAGCTCAGCCGCGTCTACGCGAATATTTCTCACATTGCAGTAACGCACATGCCGCTCGACATTTATTTGCATGACATCCCGCTGCCTGAAGCGCACGCAGCGTGGAATGCTGCCATTGAAGCCGCAGGCTGCTGGGATGCGCTGCCGGCAGAAAGCGTCGCGCTAACAAATGCGCTGGGGCGGGTAACGGCCGTGCCGGTGTGGGCAAAGCTTTCGGCGCCGCATTATCACGCGGCAGCAATGGATGGGTATGCGGTGCGCGCCGGGGATACGGCAGGCGCTACGGAGAGCGCGCCGCTGGAGCTGCGCGTACCGGACCAGGCAATTTATGTTGACACCGGCGATGCGCTGCCGCAGCACGCTACGGCTGTGATTCCAATTGAGGCGGTGCAGCCCATGGGCAGCGGCGCAGACACGCGCCAGCCGGAGCGCATACAGATCCGGGCGGCGCTGCCGCCGTGGCAGCATGTGCGCGCTACTGGCGAGGACATGGTGGCCACAGAGCTGGTGCTGCCCGCCAACCAGCGGTTGCGTCCGGTGGACTTGGGTGCGCTGGCTGGATGCGGTTACGGCACTGTAATGGTGCGCCGCCAACCGCGCGTTGCCATCATTCCCACAGGCACAGAGCTGGTACCGGCCGGCACCGATGTGCAGCCCGGGCAAATCATCGAGTACAACTCGCTGGTGCTCGGCGCACAAGTGCAGCAGTGGGGCGGCGTTGCAACGCGCTGGCCGATTGTTGCGGATGATTTTGAGCAGATTTGTGCGGCCGTCGGTGAGGCTGCCGCCAAGCACGACTTGGTGCTGCTCAATGCGGGCTCCTCCAAAGGGTCTGAGGATTTTTCTGCGCGTGTAATTGCAGCGCTTGGCAAAGTGTGCCTGCATGGCGTAGCGGTCCGCCCGGGCCACCCCGTAATTTTGGGTGTGCTGTCCGGCACCAGCGGCCAGCGCCCCACTCCGATTGTGGGCGTGCCGGGTTATCCGGTAAGCGCAGCGCACACCGGCGAAATTTTTGTGGAGCCGCTGCTGGCGCATTGGCTGGGAATGGCATCAGCTGCTGCGGAGACCATAACTGCAACGCTCACCCGCAAAGTGCTTTCACCCGCCGGTGACGACGAATATTTGCGCGTGAGTGCGGGCCGCGTCAACAATCAGGTTGTGGCAACGCCGCTTGCGCGCGGTGCCGGCGTCATCTCGTCACTCGTCCGCGCCGACGGCATTGTGCGCATTCCCCGATTCTCGGAGGGGTACTCCGCCGGCACAAGCGTCACGGTGCATTTGTATCGCACAGCTGCGGAGATAGACCACACTATCCTGCACATTGGATCGCATGATCTGGCGCTGGATCTTCTAGCGCAGTTCTTGGCGGAGCGCGCGCCCGGGCTGCGCCTGAGCTCCGCCAATGTGGGCAGCCTTGGCGGGCTGATTGCGCTGGCGCGCGGCGAATGCCATTTTGCCGGCAGCCATCTCATCGACCCCGACAGTGGCACGTTCAACCATGCTTCCGTGCGCCGCTATCTGCCCGAGCTGCCGGTGCAGCTGATCACGCTGGTAGAACGCGAGCAAGGCTTGCTGGTGGCGCCCGGCAATCCATTGCGCATTGCCAGCCTGGCGGACCTTGCACGCAAAGATGTGCGCTACGTGAACCGCCAGCGCGGCGCTGGCACGCGGGTGCTGCTGGATTATGAACTGGGCAAACTGGGGCTCACCGCAGACGGCATTAACGGATATGAGCATGAAGAGTACACGCACCTTGGCGTGGCCGTTGCAATCTCCTCCGGCATTGCAGACTGCGGGCTGGGCATCCACGCTGCGGCCAGTGCGCTGAAGCTGGACTTTGTGCCGGTAGCGCGCGAACGCTATGATTTGGTGGTGCCCGAAGCAAGCGTGGACGGCGTACTAATGCAGCCACTGCTGGCACTGCTCACCGATGCGCAATTCCGCGCTGCCGTGAGCGCCCGCCCCGGCTACTACGTGGAGCTAATGGGCGAACGCCGCCCGGGATTGCTGTGAGCCGCAGCCACAGCGCCGCACAGGCTTTGCAGCTGGCGCGTGAGCTGGCATGTGAATTTGCCACGCGCGCCGCAGCTGCGGATGCGCACGCGCAGCTGCCCGCAGCAGATGTTGCAGCGCTGCGCAGCGCCGGCTTCTTTGCGCTGAGTGTGCCGCGCGCGCTGGGCGGCAGCGGCCTGCCGATGGCAGCGTGCCTTGCGGTCCAGATTGAGCTGGCCCAAGGCAGCGCCGCCACCGCAATGGTGCTGGGCATGCCACTGCACATTTTTGGCAGCGCCAGCGAACACTGCCCGTGGCTGCCAAACGCATTTGAAAACCTGTGCCAACTCGCTGCGGATGGCGCCCTCGTAAATGCAGTTGCCAGCGAACCGGAAATGGGCAGCCCCTCGCGCGGCGGCCTGCCGCAATCAACTCTGCATGCGCACACTGCCGGCGGCTACACGCTCAACGGACTTAAAACATGGACGACGGGCGGACGCCACCTGACCCACATGCTGGTGCGTGTGCGCCACGCAGAGGTGCCCGCGATTGCGCTGGTGGAGACGGCGCGCGCGGGGGTGGAGTGGGATGAGACGTGGGGCAACGCGCTCAGCTTGCGCGCGAGTGACAGCCATGACGTGCGCTTCAACAACGTGCACCTGCCCGCTGAAAACTTAATCCAGCCCGATTGCAGTGCGCCGGGCGCACCGCCCAACGCATGGTTTCCGGTGATGATGGCGGCGGTGTATCTGGGCAGCGCGCTGGCCGCGCGCAATGCGGTCATTCAATTTGCACTGGAGCGCACGCCAACAGCGCTGGGTGCGCCGATTGCCACGCTGCCAAAAATCCAGCGCCAGATTGGCGCGCTGGATGTGCGCCTGATGAGCGCCCGCACGCTGCTTGAAGCCGTGGTGGAAAAATGGGACGGCAGTGCGGCGGCACAGCGCGCGCTTTATCCGCGCATAGTGGCCGCCAAGTATTTGGTGTCGGAGGTTGCCAACGAAGTGACAGACGCAGCGCTGCGCATTGCCGGCGGCACCAGCATCACGCGCACGCTGCCGCTTGAGCGCCACTTCCGGGATGTGCGCGCCGGCTTGATGCAGCCGCCATCCGGCGACACAGCACTGGAGCTCATCGGCCGCAGCGCGCTGGCTGAAGGCGGAGCCACCGCAAGTCCGCCGCGCGCAGGCTAAGGCGTCAGCCGCGCAAACTTGCGCTTGCCCACCTGAATAACAGTTGCTTCAGTAATTTGGAGCAGCATTTCTGTATCAGCGACGGCAACGCCACCCAGCTTTATTCCGCCCTGCTTGATTAAGCGGCGCGCCTCGCTTTTGGTGGGAACCAAACCCGCGCTCACCACAAAGTCAACGAGCTTCGCGCCCGCCACCGCGGCAAACAGCGGCATGTCATCCGGTAGCTCACGGCGCTGGAACACGCGCTCAAAATGCGCCTGTCCCTGTGCCGCCCCTTCCGCTCCATAGAACACAGCCGTGATCTCATGTGCAATTTGCATTTTTCCATCGCGCGGGTGCAGCGCGCCGCTGGCAATGCGCTCCTCCACCACTTGCACGGCAGCCGGCGACCAGCGCGTAACGAGGCGCATGTACACGCCCAGCGCCGTATCCGGCACGCTCATCAACTTTCCAAACATGTCTTCTGCCGTGGTGGCCACAGGAATATGGTTGCCGGTTGACTTTGACATGCGCTGCACGCCATCCGTGCCGGGCAGAATGCCGGTAATGATGCCCACTTGCGGCCGCTGCCCAAGCGCCTCCTGCAGTTTGCGGCCGGCCACAATAATATTAAACAACTGGTCCGTGCCACCCACCTGCACATCTGTCTCCATGGCGCATGCGTCGTACCCCTGCATCAACGCATAAAAAGTTTCATGCAAGAATATTGGATCCCCGTTCTGCATGCGCTTGGCAAAGTTATCGCGCACCAAAAACTGCTGCACCGTAAAGTTTTGCGCCAGCCGGATCAAGTCCACAAGCGACAGCTTGGAAAGCCACTCGCCGTTTGCGCGCACAACTGTCTTCTCGCGGTCCAGCACGCGAAACGCCTGCTCTGAATAACTGCGCGCGTTCTCGTTCACCTGTTCTTCGGTCAGCACCGGGCGCGCGCGGTTCTTGTCAGAGGGGTCGCCAACAAGCGCGGTGTAGCTGCCAATCAAGAAGGTCACTTCGTGGCCCAGCTCCTGAAACTGGCGCAGCTTGCGCATTGTGATGGTGTGCCCAAGATGCAGATCCGTGGCAGTGGGATCGTAGCCGCAGTACACACGCAGCGGCCGCCCCAACAGCAGGCGCTCGCGCAGCTCGGCGCGCATTTTTGCCGCCAGTTGCGCGTCGCCATACTCAGTTCCCTGCATCAATATTTGCAGCTGTTCGTCCACATCATGTTGCATTGTTTACACCGTCTGCGCTTGGAGTTATATCATGCAAGCGTGGCTGCTTTTCACCCAAGCCTCAGGTATAATCGCACCGCCGCACCAAACTGCCAGAATTCAAGATGAATATCCGTGTTCCGCCGTCGCTGACGGGTGCCCAAGTGCGGCAGTCATTCCTCGATTTCTTCGCCGAGCGCGGCCATGCCATCGTTCCGTCGGCCTCGCTCATTCCAGCTGACGATCCCACACTGCTGTTCACAAACTCTGGCATGGTGCAGTTTAAGGACGTGTTCCTCAACACCGGAACCCGCCCGTACCGCCGCGCAGCGGACTCGCAGAAGAGCATGCGCGTCGCCGGCAAACACAACGACTTGGATGATGTGGGCCGGGATGATACCCATCACACTTTCTTTGAGATGCTCGGCAACTGGTCCTTTGGCGACTATTACAAGCAGGATGCAATTGCGTGGGCGTGGCAGCTGCTCACCGGGGTATGGGGCCTGCCCAAAGACCGCTTGTGGGCCACCTGCTTCCGCGATGAACAAGGCATTGTGCCGGAAGATGACGAAGCCGCACAGTGCTGGCTGCAGCAGCCGGGGTTTGATCCGCAGCACCTGCTCTTCTTCGGGCGCAAGGACAATTTTTGGGAGATGGCCGAAGTCGGCCCATGCGGGCCAGACTCTGAAATCCATCTTGACCGCGGCGCCGAGTTCTGCAATTGCGCAGCCGTGCCCGGCCAAACCTGCGGCGTCAACTCCGGCTGCGCCCGCTATTTGGAACTATGGAACCTGGTGTTCATCCAGTACAACCGCCACAGCCCAACCAGCCTCGAGCCGCTGCCCGCCAAGCACGTTGATACCGGCATGGGCCTCGAGCGCATTGTCTCCGTGCTGCAAAATGTCAACTCCAACTATCGCACCGACCTGTTCACGCCCATCTTGCAGCGCATTCAAGCGCTCGCCGGCCACAGCGTGGCGCAGCGCGAGGCAAACCTCACGCCCTATCGCGTGATTGCAGATCATGCGCGCGCTGCCGCATTCCTGATTGCGGACGGCGTCATTCCCGGCAACACCGGCCGCAACTATGTCTGCCGCATGATCATCCGCCGTGCCCATCGCTTTGGAAATGAAATTGGATTCCACGAACCATTCCTTGCGCGCGTGGCCGCCGCGGTGATTGCGGAATACAGCGCAGCCTACCCGGAGCTGGAGCGCCAGCAGCTGGCAATTGCCCGCACGCTGACCGATGAAGAGCAGCGCTTTCAGCGCACCGTGGATCAGGGCGTCGCGCAATTGGAAACCCTGATGGATGAAATGCAGCGCAGCAGCCAAGCGCAGCTGGCCGGTGCGCGCGCCTTTGACTTGTACGCCACATATGGCCTGCCGCTGGAAATCACACGCGACTTGCTGCGCAAACGCAACCTGCGCGTGGATGAGGCCGGCTTCCGCGCCGCGCTTGATGAGCACAAGCTGGTCTCTGGCGCCGGCCAGGCAATGGGTGCAAAAGATGCGGGCACTGCCCAAAGATATGCGCAGCTGCTAACGGAGCTGCAGGCAGCAGCGCTGCTGCCCGAGAGCGGCGTGGAGCACGACCCGCATGGCGCACTCGAAACAACCGAAACACTCGCAGCCATGCTCGTGAACGGGAAGCAGGTTGCGACCGCCGGCCCGGGCACCAAGGTTGAGGTCATTCTCGCGCGCACGCCGTTCTATGTGGAATCCGGTGGACAGATTGCCGACATTGGCACAATCCATGGTCCGGACAACGCGTGGCAGATTCGCATTGAGCGGGCGCAGCGACCGGTGGGCGGACTCATCGTCCACACTGGCAGCGTTGCTTCCGGCCACCCGCGCGTTCAAGACAGCGCCAGCGTGCGCGTCAACGCTGCGCAGCGCGCCGGCATTGCCTGTAATCACACTGCCACACATTTACTGCAGGCACACCTGCGCAGCCTGCTTGGCGGGCATGTACGCCAAGCCGGTTCGCTGGTGGCAGCAGACCGTCTGCGTTTCGATTTTTCACACAACGGCGGACTGAGCGCGGGCGAGCGCGCCGAAATTGCAACGGGAGTGCAGCGCTCCATATCGGAAGCACTGCCCGTAAGCATTTCGCATGAAGCACGCGCCAACGCAATTGCCAGCGGCGCCATGGCGCTCTTCGGCGAAAAGTATGGCGAAATTGTGCGCACCGTGCGTATCGGCAGCGCAGCCGAACCGGTCTCGCTGGAGCTGTGCGGCGGAACGCACGTGACCAACACCAGCCGGCTTGGCGCGTTTGTTATTGTGGGTGAAGGCGCCGTAGCTGCGGGCGTGCGCCGCATTGAAGCCATCTCCGGCCCCGCCGCCATCGAATACCTGCAGCGCCAGGCTGCGCTCATCGAACAGATTGCCAGCCAGCTGCAAGTGCCGGCCGCGGGCGCCGCGCAAAAAGTTGGCGAGCTGCTGGCCAGCCACAGCCTGCTGCAGCGCGAACGCGAGGAACTCAAGCGCAGCGCACTGCACACGCAGCTCGCAGCCGCGCGCATCAACACCCAAACAATTGCGGGCGTGCCATTTCTGGCTGCGCGCCTGCAGGTTGAAGATTTGCACAACTTGCGCGACGCCGGCGAGTGGTTCCACGCCGCGCACCCGAGCGGTGTGGCAGTGTTTGGCAGCGTAGTCGATGGCGCCCCGGGCATAGTTGTGGCCGTCACGCAAGACCTTGTTGACCGCGGGCTGCATGCCGGCAAAATAATCAACACGGTTGCTGAAGTGATTGGCGGCCGCGGTGGTGGAAAACCTACGCTGGCACAAGCCGGCGGCAAAGATGCCACCCGGCTGGATGCTGCGCTCGCAAGCGCAGCCGCGCTCGTGGCTAATTTGCTTGCACCCTAGCCCACCTGCAAGCAGCTGCGCGCGCGGCTGCGCCAACACTCTGCACTACAATCCCAACTGCACCGTTGGTGCACTATGCGCGAGCAAATAATTCATCTCGATTTTTTTGACGACTATCACTCGACGCGCGACAAACTCGGCTGGACGCGCGTTGACCGTGTGCTCGTGGTCTGGCCCAAGCCCGGTTGGGGACAGGTGCCGCCTTTGCAGCGCCGCCTTGATCTAACGCTTGTGCATCGCCATGCGTCGCAGCTGGGCGCGCACCTCGGATTTGTAAATGCGCCCGACATGGTTGCCGACCATGCGGTAGAGATGCGCATCCCAACATTCAATTCGGTCGAGGACAGCCATCTCTTCAATTGGAGTTCGCGCGTGGCGCCGCACGGCAGACGCGAGCCAGACGGGCGCATACCCACCGATATCGCTGCGGCACGCAACTACCTGGGCATGCGGCCGCCAGTTGCGCGCTGGCTCACGCTGTTGCGGCGGCCGGCCAGCCTGCTGCTCACCGCGGGCGCGCTCACCGCAGTTGGCGCCATGCTGATGGTGGCGCTGCCCACAGCCGAGCTGCGGCTGCAGCCGGAAACCCAGCAGCTTACAGCCAGCATAAAGCTTGAGGCCGTGCCCGGCCTGGACGCCGCCACCGACCGCACGATTCCTGCTGCCACGCATACGGTTGAAGTCAGCGCCTCCTCAGAAACTTTGACGACTGCCACTTTTACAAAAGCCGAAGAGTTTGCCACGGGCAATGTGCTGCTCACAAACCGCACAGGGCAAGCACTGCGAGTGCCGGCTGGATCCGTAGCGCGCACCACCGATGGCTCAGCAATAAAGTTTGTACTGCAGCAGGATGTATCGCTGGCCGCACGCGCCGGGGCAAGCGGCGAAGGCACCGTGCGCGCCCTGCATCCCGGCCCGGCCGGCAACGTCGGCGCAGGCCTCATCAACGTAATGGAGGGCTACCTGGCCGACTTGGTAGTGGTCGGCAACCCCGCCGCACTTGCCGGCGGCGAAGTAAAGCAGCTGCCCGCAGTTGCGCCCGGCGACCTGAAGCGCCTGCAGCAACTCTTGGAGGCACAGCTGCTCGACAGCGGCTACACACAGCTTGCCGCCGCGCTGCCCGCCAGCCAGTTTGCGCCGCAAAACTCAGCGCGCATATCGCGCGTGTTTGAAGCCACATTCAGCAACGCAGCCGGTGAGCCGGCGGAAGTGCTGTCACTTATGATGCGCGCAGCGGTCTCGGTGACTGTGGTGGACGAGCAGCTGCTGCACGCAGCGGGCCTGCAAGAGCTTGCGGCGCGCGTTGGGCCGGAGCTAGTGCTTCTGCCCGACTCCGTCAGCTACTCGCGCAGCACTGAAGTGCTGGCGTTTGAAGACGGCCGCGTAGCCTTCACCCTCACCGCGCGCGGCACAGCCGGCCCGCAGATTGATGCGCGCCTTGTGCAGCAAGCTGTGCGCTGGCAGCCCATTGCACATGCGCCGGAACTCATCTATCAAGTATTCCCAATTGTGAAGCGCCCAACGCTTACAGTGTGGCCGGCGTGGATCACGCGCACCCCATGGCTGGCTTGGCGCACGCGCGTATTAATTGGCGCCGAAAGTGATGCGCGTACTGGCAGTTGACCACGGACAGGCGCGCATCGGCCTCGCAATTAGCGACGCCGGCGGCCGAGTGGCGCGTCCCCTGCAGGCGCTGGCACACGTGGAGCGCGCCGCCGATGCCGCCCGCGTCGCGCAGCTGGCTGCAGAGCACGCCGCCGAATGCATTGTGCTTGGCCTGCCAAAAGACGGCGACGGCAACATCGGACCGGCAGCGCGGCGGGTGCAGCGCTTTGGCGCTGTGCTTGCCGAACACACCGCCATCCCCGTCACCTACTGGGATGAGAGCAACACTACCAAGCGCGCAGCCGAGCTCAGCGGCCGCAAACGCACCGCCCGCCCGGCGCTGGACGCCATAGCGGCGGCCATCATCCTGCAAGACTACTTGGATGCCCACGCTCACGACGCGCACCCAATCGCGCCGTAAGCGCCTGTGGCCGTGGCTGCTGGCGTACGCGCTGCTCCTGGGTGCAGCCGCAGTGTTCGTCTACATGGCAGCCGCAAACTTTTCAGCAGCGGTTGTGAAGTTGGGCGCACCGGGCCCGCGGCTGGGCGCGGTGCAAGCGCTGTGGCTGCGCATCGCGCTCGCACCCGCTGCTGACCAGCTCTTCGCTGCCAGCAGCCCGGACACCGCCGGCATATCCCTGATTGTTGAAAGTGGCGAGCTGCCGGCGGCGGTTGCGAAGCGCATTGCTGCGCTTGGTTTGGCGCCGGACGCACAGCTGCTGCTGCGCTTCATGATCTACAAGGGCTACGATGAACAAATGCAAGCGGGGTATTTCAAGTTGAGCCACAGCATGCCGCCCGCGGAAATTGCAGCGGCGCTGGTAAACGCCATGCCCAGCGAAGTCCGCGTGCGCATCTGGGCCGGCTGGCGTGCCGGGCAGGTGGTGGCATCACTTGCGGCGCAGCCCCACTTGCAAATTGACCCGAGCGCACTGTTGCGCATGATTGACGGCCGCGAACCGCCGCCCGGAGATTATCTTTTTCGCAACATGCTTGCGCCAAACTCCAATCTCGAGGGCTATCTCTTTCCATCCGATTATGTTTTTGAGCCAGGCGCCAACACCAACGTTGTGCTCAATGCCATCCTCCAGCGCTTTGATGATGAAGTCATGGGCACGCTGCGCGCTGAGGCCGCCGCCCGTGGCTTCGATCTACCGCAGCTGGTCACGCTGGCCTCCATCGTTGAACGCGAGGCCATGCTCGACGAAGAGCGGCCGCTAATCGCGCGCGTGTTTCTAAACCGCCTTGCGCAGGGCATGCCCTTGATGGCCGACCCAACCACGCAGTACGCGCTCGCCGGCCCCGCCGATTGGTGGCCCAAGCTCACGCTGGACCCGCGCACAGTCGACCACCCTTACAACACCTACGTCATTCCGGGCCTGCCGCCCGGCCCCATTGCAAACCCGAGCTTGCGTTCAATGCAAGCCGTCGCCAATCCAGCCGACAGCAACGCGCTGTACTTTCGCGCTGCATGTGAGAAGAACGGCCGTCATAAATTTTCAGTTACATACGAGGAACATCTTGCGTACGCCTGCCCGTGATGCGCAGCGCCTGGCGCTGCAGTTTGCCATCAGCTTGTGGGCAGCTGCCAGCATTGCCGGCTGCCTGCCCGGAACGCGGCCGGTCATCAAAGTCGCCTTGGTGGCGCCGTTTGAAGGCGCGCACCGCCAGATTGGGTATGCGGCCATCACCGCTGCGCGCATGGCCGTGCGCGAGCTGAACAGTGCCGGCATCGCCGACGGTTGCGCAGTGGAGCTGCTCGCGCTCGACGATGGCGGCAGCCCCGCCATGGCTGTTGAGCAGGCGGAAAAAGTTTTGTTGGATCCGCAAGTTGTGGCCGTCATCGGGCATTGGCTGCCCGCCACTACCGCGGCTGCCGCGCCCGTCTATGCGCGCGCTGGCCTGCAGCTGCTTTCAACGGAAGTGCCAGCCCCAGGTGCACCGGATGCCGGCTTCCCGCAGCGCTTTGCAGCGGAAAACGGCGGCGCAGCGCCCGGCAAGTTCGCCCTGCGGGCGCACGCCGCGCTGCTTGCGGCTGCGCGCTGCGCGCCGCCGGGCCGCAGCGCCTACTCCACCACGCCGTAAAACAACGGCAGCGCGGCCACACGCCCGCCCGCGACAACTGCCACGCCTTGCAGCGCATGCGCGCGTGCGGCCGCCAGCGCAGCGCTGCTGCTGGCATGCACCGTGAACAGTGGGGCACCAGCCGCCAGCTCATCCCCTACTTTGCAGTGCACCACCAGCCCCACTGCCGGATCAATTGGATCGCCTTTCTTTGCGCGCCCCGCACCCAGCAGCACAGCAGCCTCGCCCACCGCACGCGCGTCCATCCGTGCCAGCCAGCCCGCCGTTGGTGTGTACACTGTTTCCACAAGCGCAGCCTGCGGCAGGCGCGCGGGATCATCCACCATTGCGCCATCACCGCCTTGCGCCACTACAAGCTCGCGAAACTTGGCCAGCGCCGATCCGTTGCGCAGAGCTTGCTCCGCCAGCGCCCGCCCGGCAGCCAGCTCCGGCACTTTGCCCGCCAGCACCAGCATGTGCGCTGCCAGCGTCAGGCAATGCTCCACAAAATCGGGCGGGCCGGATCCACGCAGCGTCGTAATCGCTTCATGCGCTTCGAGCGCATTCCCAACCGCATAACCCAGCGGCTGGTTCATGTCCGCCAGCAGCGCCACCGTGCGGCGGCCAACCTCGCGCCCAATCGCCACCATCTGCTGCGCCAGATTGCGCGCATCATCCAGCGTGCCCATGAACGCGCCGCTGCCCACCTTTACATCCAGCACAATCGCCTGCGCCCCGGCAGCAATTTTTTTGCTCATGACTGAACTCGCAATCAACGGCATAACCGGAACCGTACCAGTCACATCGCGCAGCGCATACAGCTTTCCGTCGGCTGGCGCCAGCTGCGCAGATTGCCCCGCCAGCACAATACCAATGCGTGCCAGCTGCTGCTTGAACTCCGCAATCTCCAACTGCGTCCGGTAGCCCGCAAACGATTCCATCTTGTCCAGCGTGCCGCCGGAATAGCCCAGCCCGCGGCCGGACATTTTGCCGACCGGCACGCCGCACGCGCTCACAATCGGCTCGACAACCAATGTGGTCTTGTCGCCCACGCCGCCGGTGGAATGCTTGTCAACCACAATCCCGGGCACAACATCGCTCAGGTCGAGCTGCTCGCCGCTGCCAGCCATAGCCAGCGTCAAGTCGCGCGTCTCGCGGGCCGTCATACCACGAAAGAACAACGCCATCGCGAGTGCACTCGCTTGATAGTCCGCCACCGTTCCGTCAGTAAAGTTGCGCACGAACCACTGGATCTCTTCCGAATCCAGCTCGCCACCGTCCCGCTTCTTGGTAATTAAATCAACTGCGCGCATTCCATCTCAACCAGATGGTGCGATTTTCCCACACAAATTATTGTTTCTAAAGTGCGCGGTATAATGCCCGATAGCACGCCAAAAGATATGAGTCTCTCCGGCAAGGCTGCAGTTGTTACGGGCGCATCACGCGGCATTGGCCGGGCAATTGCGGAAGCGCTGGGCGCTGCGGGCGCGAGCGTGCTCGTCAACTACTCGCAGGATGCAGCGGGCGCAGCCGCCACCGTGGCCGCGATTGCCGCAAACGGTGGCAGCGCCCGGGCGCTGCAAGGCGATGCCGCCGACCCGGCTGCGGCAGAGGCATTGGTCAGCGCCTGCATTGCAGACTTTGGAAAAATCGACATTCTGGTAAACAACGCCGGCATCACGCGCGACCAGGTAATCATGCTGATGCCGGAGGAAGACTGGGACATTGTGCTGCGAACAAACTTAAGGAGTGCATATTGCTGCTCCAAACATGCAGTGCGGGCAATGCTGCGCAAGCGCTCCGGCCGCATCATCAATATTGCGTCCGTGTCCGGCGTGGCGGGGAATGGCGGCCAGACCAACTACTCGGCGTCCAAGGCCGGCATGATCGGCTTTACCAAGGCACTCGCGCGGGAAGTGGCGCCGCGCAGCATCACAGTCAACGCCGTGGCACCGGGCTTCGTGCCCACTGCGCTTACAAGTGAACTAACAGCGGAGCAGCGCGCAGCCACTCTTGCTGCAATTCCGCTCGGAAGGTGGGGCACACCCGAAGAAGTGGCGGCGGCGGTTATTTTTCTGTGCTCCGATGGGGCTGCATATATCACGGGGCAGGTGCTTAATGTGGATGGTGGAATGGTGATGGCATGAAACAATTTACAGCCGAGGCGAATCTAAACCGCACGGACCGCGTGATCGTGGCTTCTGAAGTGCTCGTGACGGTTGTGCGGCAGGCAGCGCTGGAGGTGCCCGGCGTAACGGGCTTGGCGCCGGTGGCGGGCGGCGTCAACCGCCTGCTGCGCCGCGGCAAAGCCGATGGCGTAGTAATCGAGGTCAGCGATCAAACCGCCACTGTGCAGTTGCATCTGCGCGTTGCAGCCGACTGCGACATGCACGTAGTCAGCCGCAACGTGCAGGCCGAAGTCGCACGCTCGATGAATAAGATTGTGGGCCTCACGGTTGCCAGCGTTGACGTGTTTGTGGATGATGTGGAATTCAACGCATAGCACGCCCGGCTGCTGCCCGCAGCGGCCGCAGAATGGCAGCCAGCAGCCATGGTGAAATCGCGGCGCAAAGCGCGCGCCATCGCGCTGCAAGTTCTCTACGAGCTGGATTGCACGCGCCATAAGCTTGAGGAGACTCTTGCCCACCATAACGAGGACCTGACGCTCGACGCCGGCGTGCAGGATTTTGCACGCAACCTGGTGCTGGGCGTGTGGCCGGCGCGCAGCCGGCTGGACCGGGCAATCCAAAAGCATGCGCCGCAGTGGCCACTGCGCGACATGGCTTCTATCGATCGCAACATATTGCGCATTGCGCTGTGGGAAGTTGGCATGCAGCAAACCACGCCCGTCAAGGTGATCATCAACGAGGCCGTGGAGCTTGCAAAAAAATACGGCAGCGACTCGACCGCAAAGTTTGTGAACGGTGTGCTCGGATCAATCGCCGACAACCTGACCGCGCTGCGCGCCGAGCTGGCAGCGCCCGCACCCGTGGCCTGAGCCGCGCGCCGCGCGACGGTACATGGACATCTTAGGTATTGGCGGCTGGGAGCTACTGCTGATTGCAATTATTGCAATGGTAGTACTTGGCCCGGAGCGCATGCTCAAGCATTCCTTTGAAGCCGGGCGCTGGCTGCGCAAACTTTCCACTTACTCGCGCGATGCGCTTGCCATGCTCGAGGCGCAAGCCCGCGAAATTGATGATGGCGCGCTGGTTGATGCCACCAAGAACCTTTCCGACCTGAAGGCGCTCGGCACCGAGCTCCAATCCATGGGTACCAAGTTAATTTCCGGCACCATTTCGGACATCAAATTGCTTGGCACTGACCTGCAGCCGCTACTCGCTCTCACCGACTCCGCAACACAAGTAGCGGCCGCCGCGCAGGCAGCCAACACCGAAGTTCGCGTGGAGCTTTCTTCAGAAACAGCAGCGGTTGAAAGTACAGCTTCCACGGCATTTTCCCTTAATGGCACAAATGGCACCGGCAGCAATGTCCCGCTTCTCTCGGCTGCGGCCGGCAACACCTGGCCAGCGCGCACAACCTGCGCCCCCGCGTGCTGTGGCCCGGAGTGCCTTGTTATTAGCCGCATCACGCTGCCGCCGCTCGCTGCGCTTATGTACCGCAGTGCGCGGCCGCATCTGCAATAACCCCGCAATGAAGTTTCTAGCCAAGCGCACCCCCGCCCCACCGCGTTCGGGAGAGATGACCTTGCTTGAGCATCTCGGCGAACTGCGCAACCGCATCGTTTCGATTGCGCTGGCGCTGGCAGCCGGTTTTGCCGTGGGGCTGTTCTTTTCAGAGACAGTTCTCAAATATCTCACCAACCCATATCAAGGCAAGCTGATTGTGCTGGGCCCAACTGAGGGAATCACAATGTACTTTCGGGTGGCGCTGACGGTGGGCGCAGCAGCCGCATCGCCGGTTGTCGTCTACCAAATTCTGGCGTTCGTAAACCCGGGGCTGGAGCAGCGCGAGCGGCGCTGGATGTGGTTTGTGATCCCGTCTGCTTCCGCACTGTTTCTGCTGGGCGCAGCCTTTGCCTGGTTTGCAATGATTCCATCCGCAATCGAGTTTCTGGAAAATTTTATGCCGGATGTTTTTCAGTCGCAATGGTCATCGCGCGAGTATGTGCCCTTTATCCTTTCACTTGTATTGTGGATCGGCATTTCATTCGAAATGCCATTGATCCTGATGTTCCTGGCGTGGATGGGCCTGGTTACGCCCGGCATTCTGCTGCGCGGCTGGCGCATCGCTGTCGTGATTATTGCGGTCATCGCAGCAATGATTACACCCACGGTTGATCCGTTCAATATGGGCATGGTGATGGCGCCGCTGCTGATCTTGTATCTGCTGAGCATCCTGCTGGCAATCTTCCCCTTCCAAGCGCGCCGCAAGCGCGCAGCACAAACCGATTCCTAACGCAATGGTCGACCTCAACCCGCGGCGCCAGCGCCTGGCCAAAGAGTACGCGCGCACTCAGCGCCGGCTGGGGTTGGCAGAGATGCTGCTTAGTGCTGCCTACCTCGGCATTTGGCTGGCAACCGGCATGGCCGCATCCTTGGGCAACCTACTGGCCGGATTGCACATCTGGCTGCGGGTTGCTGCGCTGGGCGCTGCCATTGGTGCGCCGCTTTATGTGGTGACACTGCCGCTAGCCTTCTACCGCGGCTATACGCTGCCGCACAAATACGAGCAGGGCACGCAAGCAGTGCGCGATTGGTGGATGGATCAGCTCAAAGGGCTGCTGATTTCTGTACTGCTGGGCGGCTTTGTGCTCGAGCTGCTTTATGGGCTGCTGGCATGGCAGCCGCTAACATGGTGGCTTTGGCTTGGGGCAGCGCTGCTGCTGTTCAATGTGCTGCTCACAAACCTCGCGCCACTTGTCATCGTCCCGCTCTTCTTTAAGATGCAGCCTTTGGGCGTTGATTTCGGGCATTTGCAGCAGCGCTTGCTGGCGCTGGCTGCGCGCGCCAACGCGCGCGTGCGCGGTGTCTACACCCTCAACCTCAGCAGCCGCACCAAGGGCGCCAATGCCGCGCTGATGGGCATCGGCAACACGCGCCGCATTGTACTGGGAGACACACTGCTGCAAGAGTTCACCGCCGATGAAATCGAAACCGTCATGGCCCACGAACTGGGCCACCATGTCAACCGCGATATTCCATCGGGCATTCTTGTGGGCAGCGTGCTCACGCTCGGCGGTCTCTATGTTGCGCATCTGGCTTTGCAAGCCGGCATGCAGCGCCTCGGCCTTCCAGATCCGGCGGACCCCAATACATTGCCGCTGCTCGCAGCCGTACTGGGCATTTACCAACTGCTGACCGGGCCGCTGGAAAACGCATATTCGCGCTGGCGCGAACGCCGCGCCGATGTTTACGCCTTGCAGGCCACTGCCAACGGGCCGGCTTACGCCAGCGCACTTACGCGGCTTGCAAACCAAAATCTCTCCGAGGTTGACCCGCCGCTTTGGGTTGAGGCACTGCTCTACAGTCATCCGGCTCTAAAAGGCCGCATTGCGCTTGCCATGGCTTTTGCAAACGCCGGTTCACAAGCGCGCGCTGCGTGAGCCGCCAAATTAACACTGCCCCGCGCCCGTTGGAACCCATGCCGCGCGCAATCATTGTTGGCGCCTCCTCTGGCGTTGGCGCTGCCCTCGCGCGCGAACTACACCAACACGGCTACGTGCTTGCCGTGCTTGGCCGGCGCCTAGCGGAGCTACAACACCTTGCAAATGAGCTGAATAAAGAGCGTGCTGGCACGGTAGCTGCCTATGCGCACGATGTGCACGACTGGGGTGGCGTTGCGCAACTCTGTCCCACTATTTGCGCGCAGATTGGCGGCCTTGACCTCTTTGTGTACTGCGCCGGCGTAATGTACCCCAACAAT
>QWRL01000119.1 GCA_003670425.1 Chloroflexota bacterium | reverse complement strand
GCTCCGCCATGGCAACTGCTGCTGGCTTGGGGAACGCGAGAGTGCCGCTGCCCGTGCGCAGCAAACTATCCGGGACCGCAATTTCAAATGATTCGCCAGCGTCTGGAGTGATCCGCACCCGCAAGTCCGATGGTTCAGCGGCTGTTGGCGAGTCCAGAATCAGTGCCAGCCCATCGGCGAGGAATACGGGTGTAACCGGCAGCACGCCGGGTGATGCATATGAAATTCGACTTGCGAACTGCCGGTCGAAATATACTACGTTAATCCAAGCATCGTTGCTTTTGTCCGTTATCAGCCAGCGCGTATTAGTAATATTCAAGAGCCACCGCGGCGGCAGCTCAGTCAAGCGTTCGCGCAGTCTGCCATCGGGCACATCAATGGGCGGATCGGCCAGCAGCGCGGCGAATTGTGCATAAGCCCGCGTTGGCAGCAGCCCACCATCGTAGCCGTCAAGCGTTGGAATGTGCCACGCCAGCGGCAGATTTGGCGACAGCAGTTCCTTGGACTTTGCCGCCGTGATTGCATCGACGAGTGCTGCGGCCGTGATATCTGGCGCCAGCATCGCGCGCATTTCGGTCAGGTCGCCTGGATCGTACGTGAGGGTTGAGAGCGATAGCATGCGCGCTGCGGGCAGCGCTGCATTTTGCGCGCGCAGTATTTCTAGCATGGCAGGACGCATGCTGGCATAGGCTTCCGGGCTGGTCGGATTGTTGATTGGGAGCGGTGCGCTTGCAAGAAACAATTCGAGCACGAGCAGCGCAATCAGGGATGGTTTGCGAAAGTGTGCGAGCCTTGCGTCAGCAACGGCGAATATTGCCAGCCCGAGGGCAGCTGCCAGCAGCCACGCAGCAAGCTCAGCGGGGAGCGGCATGCCAAGCGCACCGGTTTCGCCGGCAGGCGTATGGCGTGCGCCTGCGAATGTACCCATCACCAAGATGGCAACTGCAGCCGCAGCCCACCAGCTTGCGCGCCGAACTTGTTGGCGGGTGAGCTGTTCGAGATTGTCGATGCCGATGCCGGCAAGCAGCGCGGCGCCCATGGCCCACAGAGCCAGCCAGCGCACAGGTGCACGAAATAAGTTGAAGCCCGGTACAAAGCGCGCGAGCAGCCAATAAAGCGGATTGAAGCCACCGAGCGCCAGCAGCAAGCCCGCAGCCGCAAGAGTGGCGCTTGCAAAAAGTGTGCGGCGCGTTGCCGGGCGCTGCGCGGGGGCTGCGCAGCCGGCTGCAATTAGCAGCAGGCCGCTGCAGCCAACGTAGGCCACATACTCGGTGAATAGCGCGCGCGTGAAGTTGGGCAGCAGTGCGCGGCCAAGCGCAAGCGGCGAGAGTGAAAAGGAAAGTGCATCCCGCAGGCCGAGTCCGGCGCTGCGCAGAGACTCGCCGCTCAACTCCAGCGTGGGCAAGAGCTGCGCGGCTGCCAACAGCAGTGCAACAAAGTAGAAGGGCGCGCAGCGCAGCAAGGCAAACCCGCTGCGGCGCAGGGCTGCTGCCACAGCCGATTGCGGTTGGCCCGCAAGCTGGGCAGCAGCCGGTTGGGTTGCAAGCGCTGCGCTGACAATCCAGACGCCTGTTCCAATCAGCGTTACGAAAACGGATTGCGGGTGTCCAGCCAGAATTTGAAAGGCGACGACGAGGCACAGCATCAACCCCGCGCGCTTGGGGGCGCTGGCAAACGCCGTCTCATACGCCAGCTGCAAAACCAATGGCATCCATGCCAGTGACTGCAGCTGATTGATCTGTTCCGCTTTGGCGAGCAGACTGCCACCCAGTGCGAAGATGATGGCGGCCACGGCTGCGCCCGCAGCTTCGAGCTGCAGCGTACGCCGCGCCAGCCAGTAGGTTCCCGCAGCTGCCAGCAAGAGATGCGCAATTACGGAAAGCTTGTACGCCGTCGGCGTGTTGAAGCCAATCATGAGCCAGTTGGGCGGGTAGAGCACTCCGGTCTGCGGATTGGCCAGAAAGGGCGCACCCATAAACAAGAACTGATTCCAGAGGGGCAGAGTTGCACTGCGCAGGGCTTGGGCGCGGTGCTCCCAGTGCGGGTACTGGTACAGCAATACATCACCGCGGGCGAGGATGAGATTGGTGAATGTAAGCTTCCACAAAAACAGCGGCACTGCCGCCAGTGCCAATAACAGCGCCAGCGCGGGCTGGATGCGCGCAAGCGCGCGCGTTTGCAGCGCGCGGTCTTCTTTGGACATCAATCGGCTACCAATTGGTAAAGTGTGAACGAGCGCGAGCCATCGCGGCGCACTGTGTCCAGCAGCGGCACGCAGACAAAGCCAGCGCCTGTGATGGCGCTACGCATCTCGGCCATTGGCTCCCAGCTTGGCGCCACAAAGTAGCGCGGACTGCTTGCGCCAAATGCGCGCAGATCGGCTGCAAGTTTCTGCGGACTTTGAACCCAGCCAATGTACGCCGGGCTGTGGTCCAGATAAAACTTCCACTGCCAGTCAAGCCATTGGTCGTACAGCACGCTGCCGGTTGGGGCGCTGCGCAGCGCTGCGGCCACCTTCTCAATGCCATCGTATGCGCCATGATCGCCGCCAAGCGCGTAGCCCGATGCGCTTGCGCGCAGGCTGGCGGGCAGCAGTGTTAGCAGCACTGCAGTGCCGGCAACAGCCACCGCGCGCATCACGCGTGCCGGGCCATAGCCTTGCAACAATCCGGCAGCAGCGGCCAGCGGCTGCGCGAGCAAAATTATTATCAAGGGCGCAAGCGGCACAAGATAGCGGTCATACAGGTTAAATGCCAGCAGCCAATGTCCGGCAAGATATGCCACTATGAAACCCAGAATGACCATGCTTATTGTGGTCTGCAGGGGCTGGGGATTGGACCGCATGCTGCTGAGCGGCAGCCAAATGCAGTACGCGAGCAGCAAGGCGTTCAATGCCGGCGCGCCAGTTACGGCAGCGCCCAAGCCGGCCAGCTGCTGCCAGCGCGGCAGCAGCTCAGCTGGCCGGATGAAACGCCCGGGCATGTTGTCGGCGTATCCCTGCGCCCAAAATCCAATCGGTGCCGCCCGCACATAATCCCAAAAGTAAACTGCGGCCAGCGCCACCAGCAGCGGTGTGATCCAGTTGCGCAGCTGCTTGCCCCGGCTGTTTGGGCCGGGAGCTGCCAATTGCACCAGCACTCCGAGAGTGAGGACAAGCGGCGCGAATACAAGCGCGGACTGTTTGCATGCGTAGGCAGCCGCAAACGCGCATCCGGACCATGCCCAGTGCCCGCGCAGTACTAGCAGCAGGCTGGCGAGCAGCGCACAGCTTAGCAATGCGTCCATGAAGAGCGTGGCCCCAAATGAGATGGCAAGCGGGGAGAGTGCCAGCAGCAGGCCGGCAAACAGGCCCGCCTGTGCGCTGTGCAGTTTGCGCGCGCAGGCGGCGGCGAGTGCAATGCTGACGGTACTGGCAGCCAGTGCCGGCAGGCGCAGCGCCAGCTCTGACATGAAAATGTTGTATCTAGCTTTTGCGCCCAGCATGTTTAGCGCGGCTGCGCCTAAATAAAATGCGAGGGGCGACTTGTCCACAACTTCATGAGAGAGCCACACATCGCGCGCGTCGGCAATCTTCAGTGCAAAGCTGGCGTACAAACTCTCGTCCGGGTGAAAGCGGTTTGCGCTGAGCAATGCAGCGCGCAGTGCAAAGCCCAGCAGCACGATGCCAAACATTGCCACCGCGGCGTTGTCTTGCGCGCGGCCGGAGCGCGCCGGATTATTCAGGTATGATGAAGGCATGATGTGATTTGCGCCAGTGCGCGCGCATTCAGTATTTGCGGAGGCAGGCCCATGTCTGAATATCTGTCACGCCCCTGGACCAAGGCATACGATGCTGGAATTGGTGCATCGCTCGAGCCGTACCCCGCAGTCACCCTGCATCTTCAACTAGAACAGACAGCAGTAAGACATGCTGAGAAGGTGGCATGTATAACATCGGGGCGGATTCCATTGATCGGCCGCTTAGGCTCACAGCTAAGCTGGTCGCAAATTAACAGCGCTGCCGGAGAGCTGGCGGCTGCCCTCGCAGAGCTGGGCGTGCGCAAGGGTGACGCGGTGGCGTTGATCCTGCCCAACTGCGTGCAATTCATCGTCGCATTCTATGCCATCCTAAAGGCGGGCGGAGTGGTGGCCGCAATCAACCCCACTTACCCGCCGGATCGCATGGTGCATCAGGTGAACGATTGTGGCGCGCGCCACCTGATTTGCCTCACGCCTTTTTATGCGGGCTTCAAGCGCATTCAATCGCAAACGAAAGTAGAGCGCGTGGTCGCCACGCGTATCCGTGAATATCTGCCGCCGCTGGCGGGCTGGCTGTTTGCCATGTTGCGCGAGAAGAAGAGCGGCCACCATATTGCCAGTTTGGATGCGGGAGACTTATGGTTCCAGGATTTGTTGGCGCGCGGGAAGGGGCTGGCCTTTCAGCCGCCCAGCGTGGATGCGGCGCGCGACATCGCCATCTATCAGTACACTGGCGGAACCACCGGCGTTGCCAAAGGCGCAATGGCCACGCATCGCGCGCTGGTTGCCAACACGCATGCAATGCAGCGCTGGCTGGGCGATGAGCGCCTCGCCGACGAACGCCTGCTTGGCGCGATCCCGTTCTTTCATGTGTACGGCATGGTCGCCGTGCTGGCGTTCGCCGCAAGCAGTGGCGGCTGCATTATTTTGGTGCCGAATGCACGCGACATTGACGATTTAGTTGACAATATTGTGGCTTGGCGCCCAACAGTTTTCCTTGGTGTGCCCGCGCTATTTAATGCTGTCAGCCTCAACCCGCGCGTCAGCAGCCGTGCGGTAGACCTGAGCTGCCTCAAGGCGTGCTTTAGCGGCTCGGCACCGCTGGCCCCATCAGTCAAGCTGCGCTTTGAGGAGCTTTCGGGAGCGCCATTGCGGGAAGGCTTTGGCATGAGTGAGACGCCCACCGCAACGCACGGTAACCCGATGGGCCAGCCGGGCAAGGACCAGTCGATTGGAGTTCCGTTCCCGGATGTAGAGTGCCGGATCGTCAGCCTGCTTGACGAACGCACAGACCTGCCGCAGGGTGAAGCCGGGGAATTGATTATGCGCGGCCCGAACATGATGTTGGGCTACCTCAATCTTCCGGCTGAGACGGATATTGCGCTGCGCGATATGCAGGATGGCGGGCCGCCGTGGTTGTTTACGGGCGATATCGCGCACATGGATGCCGATGGCTACTTCTATATTGTGGACCGCAAGAAAGATATGGCACTCATCGGCGGCTTCAATGTGTATCCCACCACGGTGGAAAAAGTTCTTGCCAGCCATCCTGCGGTGGGTGAAGTGGGGGTGACGCGCATGCCGCATCCGCAACGGGAAGGCGAAGAGGCACTGCTGGCGGGGATTGTGCTGCGTGCCGGCCAAAGCGTCACACCAGCCGAACTTGTGCAGTTTCAAGCCGAGCGGCTGGCACCTTATGAGGTAGCGCGCCGGTTTGCGTTTCTGAGCGAACTGCCCAAGACGGCGGTCGGTAAAACATTGCGCAGGGAATTGCTTGCTGCTGCTAGGCAGAATATTGTTATCGCGTAGCTCTCTGCTTGAATTACTGTTTCCGTTCAAACAGGCTAAGTTGCAGGCCGGTTAGATCAAATTTGGAAATGAAATATTGAGGGCCAAGTTGCTCCCTTGGGTTCGAATTCAGTGCTGCATTATTCTGATGCAGAAACCAGAATCGGTCGGGTAGGGCAGGTAACTTGCCTGATTGGGCTAGGGGCTCTAAGATGTCCTTGCATCCCACTATGAGATCTGTTCTGGTGAGGTAAAACCTTAGGGCATCGTCGTAATACTCTACAACACACAATGTGTCTCCTTGGTGTGCTTGTGCGGCAATAATTCCGGCCGCGCCGCGCCAGTCGTCCTTGTGAACATTTGGGTAGTAATACCAAAGAGCTTCCCCGCAAAACCCAAGCATAATTACCAGCAGCCCGGCTTGGAAATATCGACTATGCAATTTGCACAACCCATGCGCAGCCAAAATGTAGAGCGCGGGTGAACTACCGATCAGGCCGCGGGTGTCGTAAATAGGCGTGAATAGCCAAGAAACTAAAAATGCGATCGCGGCTGGTGCCACCAGCCAGATGCTTAGCATTGCATGCAAGGACGGATATTTGTAAGTGCGGATGCCCCCAAAAGCGACTATTGACAGCAAAATCATGATACCGAGTAAATAGCGCGATAAGTTGGCAAATTCCAAGAAAGTTCCAAGCACAGAGGAAGCGGTTGGAAGAGCGTAATATGGCAGTACGCCGTTCCGCACTCTGGAAAGTTGAATCGCAAATTGTGCGAGCCACGGACTGTATGCGAGGAGCAGGGCGAATTGGATTGAAATCCACCTAGCTGGCCACCCCGAAAAACTTAATTTCGGTCTCCATTGCAAAAACATAAATAGATTTTGCGCAGCCACTACTATGAGTCCGTAGGGGTGAATGTAGATTAGTGGAATAGTTACGAGTACATATTTGCCGGCTGTCTGACCTGCCGGGCGCCGTACAAGCTCTGCAAGAAACAAAAATGAGGTGACTGTCAGAAGTGAAAGGAGCGCATATGGGCGTGCCTCTTGCGCCAAGCGAAGGTGGAACTCTGAAGCAGCGACGAGTAATGCTGCCACAGTAGCGGTGTCAGCGCGAAATATGCGTTTCGAAAGTGCAAAGGTAACCGCTACGGTAAGCACACTTGAAAACACCGAAAGCAGCCGAATGGAGTAATCGCTCTGCCCCAGCCCTTTGATCCAGTAGTGTTCTACTAGGTAGAAGGCGGGAGAGTGCACATCTGTCCCCGCATTATTTATGATATGCAGGGGTTGGGTCAGTGCCATGAGTGCAGAGCGCGTTTCATCAGACCATAGGCTAGCACCGTCCAAGTTATAGGTTCGGAGTGCGGTAGCCAGCAAAAGCACCAAGATTACGAGAATCGGGACACGGCCTTTGCGGGGTGCTGGCCGGGCTGGCTGGGCGTTGTCTTGCGACTTAGCAGGTCCGCAACTATTTGGTAATTGGACTGACATCAAATGCTATACTACCGGAGTGAAGACACTGTTGGAGACGGCGGCGATCCGGTTTACTGGTTCGCCGCGCATGCTGATCTGCCCTAATTGTCTCTCACTCACGAAACACAAAGTTTTCCAAGAGGCTGACTGCGTCACAGTATTGGGCGTGCCAATTGCACGCCGGCTGCGGCGCGAAGTTTTGGAATGCGAGGATTGTGGCGATACTCACGAAGTGCCCGGAATATTGG
>QWRL01000118.1 GCA_003670425.1 Chloroflexota bacterium | reverse complement strand
GGCCAACATGCCGCGCATTGCCTGCGCATTGCCGGCGTATGGCGCCGCACTGGTGTTGTTGTAAACCGGCAGGCGCGGCTTGCCAAACTTTATGCCGCCCAAAAACTTTTGCAGCGGCTCGCACGCCGGGCTCACGGCCACGGAGTGGAACGCAGTTGCCACCGGCAGCCGGCGGAACACAATCTTCTCCTTGGCCAGCAGCGCCTCCAGGCGCTCCAGCAGCAGCAGCGGGCCAGCCACCACCGACTGCTGCGGGCTGTTGTAGTTTGCAATCACGCAGGCAGCCAGCTCGCCCGTCAGCAGCGCCGCCAGCTTCTCTGCCGGGTGCACCACCGCCGTCATCGCGCCCGGATGCACGCGGGATACTTCCGCCATCAGTTCACCGCGCTTGCGGCTGAGGCGCAGGCAGTCATCGCGCTCCAGCACGCCGGCTGCATGCAGCGCCACAATCTCGCCGAAGCTGTGCCCGCCCACCAGCTCCGGCTGCACGCCCGCAGCTGCCAGCACCGCCAGATACGCCAGGCTCACCGTGCCGAGTGCGGGCTGCGCATTCTCTGTGGAGCGCAGCTGCTGCTCCTGGCGGGCCGCCTCGGCCGTGTCCACCGCCGGCGGCGGATAAACCAAATCGCACAGGCGCTCCGCACCCAGCAGCCCGAGGCTCTCCTGCTGCTCCCACACTTCCATTGCGGCCTCAAAGTGCATCGGCAGTTCCGCGGCCATGCCCACGCTTTGGCTGCCCTGCCCTGGAAATAAAAACACAATACCCGCTGCGCCCGCTGGCCGCGCTGCCAGCGCGTAACTTACGCCATCAATCGCCGGCTGCGTGCCGGGCTTTTGGGATTGCAAACGCTCGAGCAGCTTGGCGCTCTTTGCAACCAGATCTTCCGCGCTCTTGGCCACAATTGCCGCGCGGCAAAGCGCTGCCGCATCAAAGGCCTGCTGGCTGCGGCGCGCACCGCGCTCAAAGTCCGCCTCGCCCGCCTTGCGCCACGCTGCCACGCAGTCCGCCAGCTCCGCTGCGCTTGCCGCACTTGCCAGCCACACTTCTGCGTTGAAGGCGCGCACACGCGGCGCCGCTGCCTTGCCGCGATACTCCTCCACCGCCACATGAAAGTTGGTGCCGCCAAAGCCAAACGAGCTGACCGAGCCGCGCCGCGCTTCCGCCTTGGCCTGGATCCACGGCCGCGCCTTGGTGCTCAGGTACAGCGGGCTGTCTGCAAAGCCCAGCTCCGGGTTGGGCGCATCCACATTCGCTGTCGGCGGATACACCTGATGGCGCAGCGCCAGCGCCACCTTCACCAGCCCGGCGCTGCCGGCCGCGCCCTTTGTGTGGCCAATCTGCGACTTCACCGAACCAAGCGCACACCACTGGCGCCGCTCCGGATTTGCAGCGCTGAAAACTTCTTTGAGCGCCGTGGCCTCGCACAGGTCGCCCGCTGCGGTTGCCGTGCCGTGCGCCTCCACCAGCCGCACCGTCTCCGGCGAGTAGCCCGCCAGCGCATAGCAGCGCTGCAGCGAAAGCGTCTGCCCTTCCGGGCGCGGCGCGTACACGCTCTTCGAGCGCCCGTCAGAAGACGAGCCCAGCCCGCGGATCACGGCATAGATCTGGTCGCCGTCGCGCTCGGCATCCGCCAGCCGGCGCAGCACCAGCATGCCGCCGCCCTCGCCCATCATTGTGCCGTCAGCATTGTCCGCAAACGGCCGGCAGTGGCCGGTGGGCGACATGGCCGGCGTCTTGCTGAAGCACATATACATGAAGATCGTGTTCAATGCATCGACGCCGCCGGTAATTACGCGGTCAGCGCTGTGCAGCTGCAGCTCGCCAATGCCCATGTGCAGCGCCGCCAGCGAGCTGGCACACGCAGCATCCGTCACGCAGTTGGTGCCGCCCAGGTTAAAGCGGTTGGCCACGCGCCCGGCCACCACATTGCCCAGGCAGCCCGGGAAGGTGTTCTCGTTCCATTCCGGGAACAGCGCCGTGATGCGCTTGACCGCTTCCTGCACTTGCGGCTCGGCAATGCCCGCACTGCGCATGCCTTCAATCCACATTGGCTGCGTCAGCAGGCCGGACATCGAGCTGATCATTTCTGTGGCCGAGGCCACGCCCAAGATTACACTGGTGGTGTCCAGCTTAAGTTTTGCAATCTGGCCGCCGGAGCAGTCTTCCAGCACCTGGCGCGCCAGCAGCAGCGCCAGCAGCTGCGCAATGTCCGTAGCCGGCAGCACGTTGGGCGGCAGCCCGTACGCCACCGGGTCAAACGGCACATCCTTCAGGAAGGCGCCCGCCTTGGAATAAGTTTTGCCGGGTGCCTTGGGGTCGGCGTCGTAGTAGTCATCCACCAGCCAGTGCGTGGCCGGGATCTCCTGCATGCAGTCGCGCCCGCTAAGAATCAGGCGCCAAAATTCATCCACGCTGCGCGCTTGTGGAAACAAGGCGCTCAGGCCGGTAATGGCAATCGGTTGGAATGGCAACGGGGACATGCGGACGGGGGCTCTCGAACCCTAAGTTTACAGCATAATTTAACCGAGACTGAGCGGCCGCGGCTGAAACTCAAACAGCGCAGCCGGCACGGGCACGCCGGCCGTGCGCAGCTGCGCAGCGCGCGTCAGCTGCGCAGCACCCTCCAGCATGTTCCATGCAATCTGCGCCACGCTGCGGTTGGCAGCCGGCTCCAAGAAGCTGCCCGCCACCCATTGGTTAAAGCTGCCCATCGCCGGCCCGCACCAAATTTGATAATCCAGCCGGCGCTCCGCATCGCCCGCAATTGGCCAGTGGCTGGACAGCCCCAAGTACCAGCGAAACACCAGTGCCATGCGATGATGCGCATCCCGTTCAGCAGCTGCCAGCTCGCGCGGATCACGCTCGCGGAAGAATGTCGCGCATAAATCCCACACTTCGCTCAGCGGGCGGCGGAATGTTTCCTTCTCCAGCTTCTCCCGTTCCACAGCCGGAATATCCTCCAGGCTGTTGTACGCCTGATACAGCTCGTACAGGCGCGTGGCGCGCTGCGGAAAGAACATGCCCTTGCGCAGCACTTGCACCTTCACGCCCATCTCAAACATATCGGCCGATGGCGCCATGGTGCAATCTGCCAGCCCGGCGTGCACCAGCATCGCCTTGGCCGCATCAGAGATGCCCGCCTCCAGCGCTGCCTGATTGATGGAGCCAGTGAGCACGTAGGCCGCGCCCATCTGAAACGCAGCCGCCAGCGCAGCGGGCGTGCCCAACCCGCCGCTGGCCCCCACGCGCGGCACGCGCTCATAGCCATGCAGGCGCGCCTCGTCCAGCGCCAGCTGCAGGATCAGCGGGAAGAGCGCCGTCAGCGGCCGGTTGTCTGTATGCCCGCCGGAATCTGCCTCCACCGTGATGTCTTCCGCCACCGGCAAGCGCGCCGCAAGCCCGGCTTCTTCATTAGTTAGCTTGCCAGCCGCCACCAGCGCCTGCAGCATCTCCGGCGGCGCCGGCGCCAAAAACTGGCGCGCCACTTCTGCGCGTGAGATTTTTGCGAACACATGGTTGGGGCGCAGCAGCGTGCCGTCCGCAGCGCGCCGCAAGCCGCTGAATGCATAGTGCACCACCGTCGGCTGCAACGCCAAAAATGCGGACACACACACGCGCCGCACGCCGCGCTGCAAAAGCAGATCCACCAGCGCCGCCTCTGTGTCCGGCTCGCTGGGTGAGTGAATGAGATTGCAGCCCCACGGCTCGCCGCCCGCCAGCGCCTGCGCAATTTCCGCCAGCGCTGCATCCACGCGCGCCAAAGACAAACCGCCCGCCCCAAAAAAACCAATCACGCCCGCGCGCGCCGCTGCAATCACCAGCGGCACAGACCCGATGCCGCGCGCCATCTCCCCCACCACGTACGCAAAGCGCGTGCCGTGCGTCTCTACAAAACTGCGCCCGCCAAACCACTCCGGATACAGCGGCGGCAATGTGCCCGCCAGCACGCAGCCCGCCGGCAGGTCCGCTCCATCCAGCGCCGCAAACATGGCGCCACTGGCCGGATCCTGCAGCACATGCGCGGCCTGCCGGAACTCCTGCACCGCCGCCGCCGTGGCCGCGTGTTCCGCCGTTTGCACCGGCGCATGCACGCCAGCCTCGCTCTCAATCACAGAGGTCTTCATAATATATGGTCGGCGCGCCGCAAACCGCACGCGTGCCGGACCGTTATTTTACAGTGCTTGGGGAATTGGACCAACGCCTGCCCGCGGGCCGGCGGTGCCGCGCCGGTAGTCGGCGCCAAAATCGCGCCCAAAATTGATAGCAGCCTGCTGATTTGCCTTGCAGCGAAGTATCGCACCAGCCCCGGCCCCACAAACAGCCGTAAATAATAGGCGATTGAAGCATTGAAGAATGCAGGCTACTCTTACCCACCAGTAATGTGCAGCGCGCTGCATGCTTAATGCGCCCGGCTGCTTATGCGCACTTTACGCCCCGCCCGCACAGCGCTGCGGCTGCTGCAGCGCTGTGCGGGCTGCAGCGCATCCCACTGCCAAGCCGCGCTGCGGCTGCCACCCACCCGCGCATACATGCAGCGCCAGTGCAAGCCCGCTTTTGCAGGCCATGCAGCCCGCGCTGCCAGTGCGCAACCGCAATTAACCTGCGCCGCCAACGCACCCGGCGCTGCACTCCAGTAACTGCCGCACGCCTGTGCCAGAACTGTGCATCAGGCCTACAATCCGCAACGCACGGCCAAGCATTGCTTGCGCACTGGCCGGCAGCCCAAGCTGCCCCATTTGGCAGCGCTTGCAAATCCAATTCTACGGAGCACACTATGCCCAGCATTGAAGGCAATCAATTTGATGAGCGCGACTTCCGCCGCGGCGCGTGGCACCAGACCGCCACGATGGTGGCGCTGCTGACAACGCGCGCCGGCGAACGCCAGAATGTGATGGCCTGCGAGTGGGCCATGATTGTGACGCTCAACCCGCTGCGCTTTGTGGTCTCCGTCGGGCCGCACCATGCAACCCACGCGCTGATTGAGGAAAGCGGCGAGTTTGGGTTGAGCTTTTGCACAGACCGGCAGGCGCGCCTGGCGCACATTGCCGGCTCCTACTCGCTCAACGACACGGACAAGTGGGCGCTGGGAAAATTCCCCACCTACGCCGCCAAGACAATTGCCGCGCAAATGATTGCGGACTGCACGCTGAATGCGGAATGCAAAGTGATCTCGACGCAGCCCCTGGGCGACCATACGGTGTTCACCGGCGAAGCGCAGTGGGCGCGCTACGATCCCGCGCTGCAGCCGCTGCTGTATAGCGCCGGCAAGTATTGGAGCATGGGCGCGCAGCTGCCCAAAGAGTAACGCCACACAGCCCGCCAGCGCAGCCGCTAAAGCAGCGCCGGCACGCAGCCCGCTGCCCCACCGCGTTTAAATTAATTGAAGGGCGCCTGGGATGCCGGAGAAATGCCGGCGCCGCAGCCACTGCGCGGCAGCTACATGTGGCGCAAGTAAAGCACCGCGGCCAACACGGCCAGCCCTGCCAGCACCAGCACCAGCAAGCGCCGAAAAAGGCGCAGCACCATAAAGGCCAGCGCCAGCGCCACCACTACCACCGCAATTTCTAGTGCCATGCTTGTATTTTACTGCGCCAACCAGCGCAGCGCACCCGTCAGCGCACTGCTGCGCATGCGCCGCTTGGCGGCGCACACGCAAAGCCCCCGGCCGCAGCCGGCACGCGCGCAGTGCTTGCCGCGGGTGCGCGCTGCAAACACAGCCGCCGCCAGCACCACAACCGCGCGCAAGCAAAGTTCAGCGCGTGCAGCACGCGGCTTGCGCGCCGGCCAGCTAACGCCGCGCACCACAATTTTTATCCGGGCGCCAGTGTATTATTGGGCGCAAGGCGGTAACAGATTGTGGAAGCAAAACCTACTCCCGAACCAAAGACCAAACGGCCCATGCGCTACGCGCACTTCCTGTGTAGCCACGCGCACTATGATGCGCTCAAGGCCGTGGGCGAGAAAAATGACCGCACCTTTGGCTACATGGTGCGCCAGGCGGTAATTGAGTATTTGGAAAACCACATAGCGGAGCTGCCAAAAGCTGACAAGTCTGCCAAGCCCGCCAAAGCAGCACATCCAAAGGAACCCGCCAAACCACGCCTGCTGTAGCCGCACGCGCAGCGGGCCTTGGCGCGCGCGCCGGCTCAACCGCAGCCCGCTTAGCGCTGCAGGCTTGCCGGGCGCAGCGCAGCCTTGCGGGCAGCGCTGTTGCGGCAGCCAGCCGGCACGCGCGCAGCCCAAGCCGGCACGGGTGCGCCACACAGCCGCGCCCACGGGCGCATGCAGCGCAGCAGTTTGCCGCCTTCAAGACACCCGCTTGCCATCCAACCACTCGCCGCTGTAGGAGCCGCCATCGGGCAGCGTGGTAGTGCCCGCACCGTGCTTGTTGCCGTTGTGCCACATGCCCGCATACACCGAGCCATTCCAGTAGCTGTAGGTGCCAAAGCCGTTGCGCTGATCATGCTGCCATTCACCACTGAACTTGGAGCCATGCGATAAAGTCTCGGTGCCCTGCCCGCAGCGCTGGCCGGCCTGCCACTCACCGGTATAGTGCAGGCCGTATGCATAGGTGCGCATGCCGTGCCCATGGTACAACCCCGCCTGCCACTGCCCGCTGTAGCGCAATCCGTGCGGGTATGTTTCGGTTCCATTGCCGTGGTACTTGCCCGCCTGCCACTCGCCAATGTAGCTAAGGCCCTTGTCCAAAGTGCGCTTGCCCTGCCCGTGATACAAACCAGCCTGCCACTCGCCCACATACTGCAAGCCGTGGGCGTACAGCTCGCTGCCTTGCCCGTGCTTTTCGCCCGCCTGCCACCCGCCCACATAGCTCAGGCCGGGGCCATAAGTACGCGTTCCCTGTCCGTGGTACTTTCCATCCAGCCACTCGCCGCTGTACTGCTGGTCCGCGCCGTACGTCTCTACTCCGTGCCCATGGCGCTTGTCATTGTGCCATTGGCCAACATACTCGCTGCCATCGCGGCCGATGTAGGTGCCCTGGCCATGGCGCTGGCCTTCGCTGTTGGTCTGGCCCACGTAGTTCATTGGCGGCGCGCCCCAACCCGTGCGCTGCGCACTGGCTTTAGCACGCGCAGCGCGCTGCGCGCCAGCCCGCCAGGCAGCCGGCCGGCTGTGCGCAAGCGTGCAAAGCTGCAGCGCATTTTATGCAGCGCACGCTTGGCAATGACAGCTTGTTTTGGCATGGTGATGTCTGCAATGGCTACTGCCGCCGCACGCAATCGGGCGCCGGCGCGGGGTTGAATTTAATCTGCTGCAAGCCCGG
>QWRL01000117.1 GCA_003670425.1 Chloroflexota bacterium | reverse complement strand
ACTGTCACTTTGCTCGGCTTCCGCGTCAGTCATCAGTGCGTCCGTCGCAGCCGCATCCAAGCCCAAGCCCTCCACCAATGTGCCCAACTCATCGCCTTCCAGCTCCATGTTTCCAAGCACATCGCCTAGCTCAGCCGCATCCAAATCCAAGCCCTCCAATAGTGTGCCCAGCTCATCGCCTTCCACATTCATTCCGTCCAACAAGTCACCCAGATCCGCAGCATCCAAACCCAATCCATCTATGAGGCTGATCTCTGCCGCACCCTGCAGATCAAGCCCATCCAGTACCGCACCCAGATCTTCCGGCTCCAGATCCAAATCTTTCAGCAGGCCCGGCAACTCTTGCGGGTCCACTTGCAGATCTGTCACTAGGCCGGCAAGCTCTGCACCATCGAGATCGCTGAAGTCAAGAAAATCACCGAGCTGGTCTGGCGCCAACCCCAACGCAGCGATGAACGCCGCCTGCTCAGCCGGGTCCATGTCTGAGCGCGCCAGTTCGTATGCGCTGTCTTCCAACGCTTGCTGTTCGTCCATCAACCCGTTCAAAGTTTCCAGTGCAGCGCCGTCGAAGCCCAGCGCGCCCGTCAGGCCGGCAAACTCTTCATCGTCAAGGCCAAGCGCCTGCGCGAACCCGGCAAACACGCCAAGGTCATTTGCCAGTCCGGCCTCAATCACAAAAGCCTGCAGCTCTTCGGCAGAAAAATTGGCCTCGTCCAAGTCTTGCAAGAGGCCGCCCAATTGGTCTGCGGAAAGTCCGGCCCCGGCCAGTGCCGCAAGAAATGATGCAGTATCTGCATCATCCATGTATGCGGCGCTGGCAGCCAGGCCGTCGGCAATCTGCGCAGCCGTACCCAGGTCGTTGAGCACCACACCCAGCGGTTCATCTGCCAGCTCGCCGGTGGACTCCAGCGTGCCATCGCCGTCCGCATCAATGCCCATGTTCATCGCGCCGGTGCCATCCCACGCACCAAAATCAAGCACCTGCGAGCCGGCTGCTGCCAGCACAATGCCGTCAGTGGCAAAAGTATTGATCGTGCCATCATTGCCCACTTTTGTTGCCACGAGCACCAGGTTGTCTTTTCCGATGCCGGTGCCGCTCAATGCCAGTGTGCCCGCAGTGGGATCAACCTGCACGGCTAACTGCTGCCCGGCTTCAAAGCTTACGCCGCCCAATGTGAAAACAGTCTCGCCGTCCGCGCCCGCTGTCGTCAGCGTCAATATGGGTTTTGCAGCGCCAGCCGGCGCGTAGTTCACCGAACCCGCAGCGGGATTGATGGTGATTGCATCGCCAGCCGTTTGGCCCGCGCCCGCCTGCACCCCGCTGGCAGCAAATGCAAACCCCGGCCCCACCGCATGCAACTCCGCAGCCGCAGCCACCGCACCCGTGATCGCAACGCTGTATGCACCTGCGGCCGGCACGCTGATCACTGGCGGCTGCAGCGAAACAATCGGCTCCAGCGTCACCTTGTTGCCGGGGTCAAATTTCTTTGCCGCCGGCCGGCGCTGCACTGAACCCTTCGGGCGCACAATTGTTGCGCCGGGGATGTCGTTCTGCAGCACGCCATCACTGCCCACCCCGACAGTTTTGCCATCCGGTGTGGACAACAGCAGCGCGATATTGGCGCCGGCAGCATTTTTTGTGTTCAAGCTAAAACTGGTGCTGCCCGTCGCGCCGGCATTTGCCGGGCGTGCGAGACGCAGCACACTGTCCGCCTTTGCAAAAGGCAAGCCATAACCCGTTCCCTTGGGCAAGTAGGCAGCCCGCGGCACATAGTTCAAAGTTTTTGTTTGTGCGTCGCCCTCCCAGGCTCCGCTATCTTCTTTGGGGTTGGTGGCAGACAGGGAATAAATCCACGTGTTTTTAGTGCCATCAACCTCAATTGCATTCTCACGCCCGGGCCAGTTGTTGTCATACACCAAAATCTTGTACTGGCTGTTGCCCAAGTCTTCCAAGCCGTAGCCCACCACGGAGTGGCCGCCACCTTCCCGGGCATAGATGCCGATATCCACCGGGCCTTTTTCTTTTTGAAGTTTCTGGACGATTTCGAGCGGAGTACCTTCCACTGTGGCCGCATAGATTTCAGACAGAAACTGCATCGTGAAGTCCAACGCCAGGCGGCGCATAACCGGCACGCTTCGCTCAAGTTGTGGCGTGGAAGCCGCGCCAAGGGGAGCCGGATCCAGCGCGCCATCAAACAATCGAAACGCAGCTACTGTAAAGCCCGCGCAATGGCCGCCATCCCCCGCCGCATTGGCTGCGTCAATCCATGCTTGCGCAGACGGCTTGGGAACGCAGCTTTCACCCGAGCCCGTAGCGCAAATTGCTGCATCACCCCAGAACCCGGCTGCATCCGCTGCAGTAAAGTTGCCCTCTGGAAAATCACCACCGTAGTTCTCAAAACCAAAGCCGTTGGCGGTTGCCCGAAAGCCCGTGTCCCACACCAGGCCGCGCGCCGCAGCCACTGCAAGCACTTCTTCAACCACGAGCGGCGCAGGCGCTTCCGCCGCTGGCGCCGCTTCTGCCGCCTCTGCAGCTTCCGCCGCCGCCGGCCTGGCAAACGCTTGTTTGCCAATTACCCATATAAATTCACTATTGAGATCCATCCCGGCTTGCTCTTCAACAAGCTCGCCTTCACAGTCCACCGCCGCGCCATCATAAACACCAGGCTGGGGCGGGAAGTACAAGTCCACGCCACCGTCTGGCAGTGCTTCAAGCGCCAGCGGTGCTCCCCAGTCCCGTGCGCTGCGCGCAGCCAGATAGATTTCGCAAACTTCCACGCCGGATGCGTTTGCGATAGCCAGCGTCGGCGGAAGTTTTTCCTGCTTTACGGGCACACTCTCCGCAGCCGGCTCAACAACGGCCGTCGCCGGCGCTGCAACTTCTGCAGCCGGCACGGCAGTGGGCTCGGCAGCCGGTGCGCAAGCACCCAAAATAATGGCGCCGGCAACCAGCAGGGATTGCAACGCGTGCAGCTTTCGCAAAATTTGGATTGTCATTCCGCACTCCTTTCGAACACAGACATAAATTATTTTGGCACGAAGTCCGGCTGGAGCTTGCCAGCCAAAGAAGACAGCCCAGAGTCTATCGCGGGTGTTTTCACTCTACAACGGCGAATCGCACGGCAGCCAGGCAGGCGTATCCATCATCAGACAGGAGGCGCATCACATACTCACCCGGCGCCAGCATCTCATCACCCAGTTCTGCCGCCCCAAAAGTGAGGGTGCCGGCAACTGTGGCATTGGTGTAGGCGAAGGCCAGATAGTTGAACAAGTCAGGATCATCCGCCTTGTAAATTCCCACCCAGTCAAATTTGCGGGCGGGTGCCGCGCCCCAGGTCACCGTGACGGGCATGCCCACCTTGTATTGTGAAGCATCCACGGAGACGGCCGGCACTGCGCCCGGCGCAACCACCCAAAATGCACTGCGCGATAACTCATTGTCCGCCGCGCCAAGCAGCACAACCGCATACTCGCCCGGCTGCAGCCCGCCGGTGCCAAAGTTTACGCGCCCGAAATAGCCGGCTTCTTGCGGCGGCAGGGCAGCCAGCGCATTTGTGATCGGGTCCGCGCCAGCATGCACCAACACAAGCCGGTCCGTGCCTTCGCCGCCGGGCGCATGGTAGTGCACGCCCAGCGGCGTACCGGCTTCAACGCGCACGGCGGCTACCGCCACAAACACTGGCGGCTCTACCGGATCCAGCATTACAGTAGACACAACCCCCAGATGGTCGGAGGGGTACGGGTCCACAGCCACATCGACATCGCGTTCGCCGGCGGGACCAACGATGCGGCTGTCTATGATGTGCTTAGCGCCGGCCGCAAACACAAAGTCGATGCGGTCCTGCACTTCATTTGCGCGCAGGCGCGGATGTGGGTAGCCGAAGGTCCAAGTGATGCCGGGCTTGGCTTTGGCGTTGGCATGCACTGCGCGGTAAGTGTCAACAAAGCCCAGCTGCTCCACCGCCAGCATAACGGGCCACTGCACCGGGTACAAGATATGCGCACGCGCGCCAACAACTTCTGCAGTCCAGTCGCGCTGCGACGGAGTGTTGAAGTCACCGGTCAACAGCAGTGGCATGCCGGCAGTAATCAGCGTGCGCCAGTGCGGCAGGTAATCCTGCAGCCATGCCATGCGCGTGTCCGCTTCATTGGCCAGCACTTCTGCCAGCGGGCTGCCATCGCGCACCAGCTCCGGGCCATATGGGTTGGAAGGCAAATGGATGTTTGACATGGCCACCACCTGCCCCGGCACCAGCTGAATGAAGGTGTAGATGCCATTGCCATCCGGCGGTGCAATTAATGGGTGGCTTGAGATGATCTGCAAGCGTTCATCAGCATAAGCCCAGCCCAGCAAATCAGCGATGCGGCGCGCGTTGCCCTCGGACTCCTGCAGCCCCACCACATCCGCACCGGACAGCTTGATGGCTTCAACCACTTTGCCAAAGTCCACCAGCTCCCCACCCAGCCAGATATTGAATGACATCACGCGCAGCGCGGTGGGTCCCAGCTGCGCATGTGTGCCGGACGGGTCCAGCCGGCGGGCCGCGCCGGACGGCACCAGCGCATCCGGCCCGGTTGTGCAGCCCGCCAAGGCCAGCAGCCCAACCGGCAGCGCGCCAGCAATAGTTTTTAACCAAGGTATGCGCATGGCAGCCTCCCGCAATGGCACGAACAGATTAGTAGACGGAACATTTTGCGCACGATAATGAGTAATGAAGCGCCAGCCTAATTACACCGGATGTGCGAACGAGTGAAAATTATGCGCTGTCTGCGCAGCCGATAGCAGCCGCCACCTGACAGCGCTCCGATGATAGCCGACTGGCGTGCGGCTTGGCAAAGTGGCGGGCGGCCCGCGAACCGGCGGCGCTGCTCTGCTTGTTCTTTTGCCAACAAATCAGGCCCGTCCAGCAACAAGCATGTTCTTCACTGCGGGGTATCATTCTAAAGTCCGCAGCACTGCGCCGTTTTTGTGCGGCCGCCGGCACTGGACCAGTTTTATGCACATCATCACCAAGTGGCGCGCAATTCAGCCGCTGCGGCAGCCCGGGCCACGCCGGCCCACAAAGCACAACAGTTGCACCGTCAACAAGCCATCTCTGCCGTGAAAGTCACTGAGCTTGATACTGAAGCCCGGCTTGCAGTGCGACAGCAGTGGGTGGTGGCTGCGGCTTGTGCCGTGCTGGCGCTCGCTTACATTCACGCGGAGCTGTACACGGCGTACGGCCCCTTTCTGCGCATGCGCAAGTGGGGGCCGCCACCCGCATGGGCGCTGCTGGTGGCCGACGTGCGCTGGCCCGTGCGCTTGGCCGCACTCGGGGCTGTGCTGGCACTCTGCGCAGCGGAGTGGCGGCATGGCGCTATGAGCAGCGCACTGCAATCCATCTTCGCCAGCAGCCGGCGCACGGCTGCGCTGCTCTGCGTGCTGGGTGCGCTCTCCGGCGCTTACTTCCTGCTGCCCGGCACTCTCACCGCCAGCACGGACGGTATCTACTACACAACGCTGGCTTGGCTGCTGCGCGACATCATGGCCGGCGGGCAGCTGCCCATCTGGACAAACTGGGGCGACATGGGTTTCCCCTTGATGCAGTTTTACAGCCCGCTGTTTTTTGCGGCGCTGGCTTTGGTCAGCAGCCTGGTGCCAAACATCTGGGTGGCTGCAAAGGCGCTGCTGTTTGCGCTGCATGTGGCGTCCGTGGCGGCCATGTTTGCCTTTGTGCGCCGCCTGTGCGCTTCTCCGCTTGCGGCGCTCAGCGCAGCGGCTGCGTTTGGCTGCGCGTACTATCGCTATCACAATATTGTTTTTGTGGGCAAGCTGGTGATGGCGCCCATATTTTTGTTGTGGCCGCTGCAACTGCTGCTGGTGGAACATGTGCTGTCTGCGCTGCATAGCCGGCGTACGGCGGCAGCGCTTGGCTTGGTTACCGCTGCCGCACTCGCAGCGCACGTCTATTTCGGCTTCTACGCCACCTTGCTGGCAGCGCTGTATGGGCTGGTGCGCGCGTTCAGCCTGCACAGCAGCGCGGCCCGCGCAGGGCGCGCAGTCCTGCTGCTGGCGGGCTGGCTGGCGCTGGGGGTGCTGGCCGCACTCTTCTATACCCTGCCGGCCGCGCTCGAAACCGGCCTCACAACGCAAGGCGGCTGGTACGCCGGCGGTTATGTGCAGCGCGTGGCAGGCTGGCCGGTGCGTGAGATCCTGGCGGCAGTTTTTACCTGGGAGGGCGGACAAAGCCGCTGGTGGCAATGGGGCTACGTGGGCAACAGCATTCTATTGCTGGCAGCTGCCGGCGGGCTGGCAGCTGCCGCCAGCCGGCGTCCCTACGCCCGCGGCGCGCTGCTGCTTTTAATTGTGAGCCTGTTTCTTTCTATCGGGCCATACACCGCACTGTTCTCGTCGCAGGGCCAGTTCGCGGTGTTTGTGCTGATGAGCGCATGTGTGGGCACGGGCGTTTTTGTGGCGGAGCTGGAAGCGGGTCCGCTGGGTGCGCGCGTGGTGCGCTGGTTGAACAGGCTGGGCGGGCCGCCGCGTGCGCAGGCTGCGCAGCGCATGCAGTTCTGGGTTACCGCACTGGTGGCGTTAGTATGCGCCGTGATTGCGTTTGATATGCTGCGCCATACGCTGTTCATCAACTATCAGGTGCCGCCAAGCGCAAATGCAAGTCCGGAAAACCGGGCGGCCGCGCACGCGTGGCTGATGGCGCGCCGCGGCACAGGTGACGGGCGCGTGCTGGACCAAACCGCACCCGAAAACGGCTGGCAGCTGCCCATGCTGGCCGGCATGCCGGGCTTTGAGAACAACGGCGACTCGCCGATCATGGCCGCGCCCTTTCTGCGCAACTTGCGGCCAAGCGGACCCAATCCGTGGGGCATTCGGCACACCCGCCCCCCCACGCACTTGAATAAACTTTTTCGGTTCATGCTGCTTGCCAAGGAGGCCTATGGGACCCCCGAGGCCCCCGCGCCACGGGCACAGCGCGCGGGCGCGGTGAAAACCACGGATGGGGCGGTAATTGTGCCCCCCGGCGGCGGGCTCCCAATGCTGGCGAGCGCCACTGTGCGCGTGGAGCCACCGCCGTTGTACTTTGCGCCGCTGGCCAACGCCATGCACATTGCAGCGCCAACGGCAACGGCGGATTTTCTGCCAGTGCGTGCGCCAGTTGCAGCCTTGCCCGCCGCAGCTGCCGGCACTGCATTGGCGCTCACCGTGCACACACACGTAATGCAAAGCCAGCTTGTGCAGCTGGACTACACGCTTTCTGCGCCCGCCTATGTGCAGCTCAGCTATGCGTACTACCCGTATCTACAGGTACGCGTGGACGGTGTTGCAGTGGCTGGCCTCCC
>QWRL01000116.1 GCA_003670425.1 Chloroflexota bacterium | reverse complement strand
ATGCGTGTAGCCGGACGTGTAATTGTGGCCAGTGTGGAGTGTGCTGTCTTTGTTGCATCAGGTAATGTTTTGATGTTGCGTAATATGTTCGGACCTGAGGTTGTGGTGTGTCTACGATTGGTGTTGATGCTTAATAGGCAATGAGAAATATTAATTACGCATGCAGCAAGTGCGGGCCGCTCGCGGGACTGGCTGAGCCAGTGTACGTGTGCCCTGAGTGTTGCGGCAACTTGGATGTGGTGCTCGATGTGGAGCGGGTGCGAAGTGCGCACTCGCCGGCGAGCGTTGGAGCGGGTGCGGATCGGTCGTTGTGGCGTTACGCTGCGCTGCTGGCAGTAAACGTGCCGCCCGTTAGCACGGCAGCGCTGCGCACTGTGGGGGGCACGCCATTGTTTCCAGTTTCGCGTCTGGCGCAACATTGTGGCTTGCAGCAGGTGTGGATAAAGGATGACAGCCGGCTGCCGACTGCGTCGTTCAAGGATCGGGCAAGTGCAGTTGTGGTGGCGCGCGCTTTGGATCTGGGCGTTACGCGCCTGATCACCGCATCCACTGGCAATGCTGGCGTAGCGCTGGCAGGCATGGCAGCAGCTGCCGGGTTGGAGGCGGTTATCCTGGTTCCCGAGAGTGCGCCGCCGGCAAAGATTGCGCAGTTGCTCGTATTCGGCGCGCGACTGGTGCTGGTGAAGGGCAACTATGCAGCGGCGTTCAACCTCAGTTTGCAGGCGGCGCGTGAACTGGGATTGTATTGTCGCAGTACTGGCTACAACCCGTTTACGCTGGAAGGCAAGAAGACCGCGGCGTTTGAAATTGCCGAACAACTTTGTGCAGAGAGTGGCGAAGACGGGCGTGATACTTGGGTCGCGCCGGACTGCGTGTTTGTTTCGGTCGGCGATGGTAACATCATCGGTGGGGTGCACAAGGGGTTCAAGGAGCTGCATGCGCTCGGCTGGACCAGGCGTGTGCCGCGCATGATGGGCGTGCAGGCGGCGGGCTCGGCGGCGATTTACAATGCATTTGCTGCGCAGACGAGTGAGATTGGCAGCGTGCACGCGCAGACGGTTGCGGACAGCATCGCAACTGACTGGCCGGCGGATGGGTTGCACGGCCTGCAGGCGGCAACGCAGTCTGGCGGTGCCTACCTGACTGTTACCGACGCGGAAATTCTGGCAGCTATTCCGGAATTGGCGCGCTTGACCGGCGTGTTTGCGGAGCCGTCTTGTGCGGCGGCGTATGCAGGTTTGTTGAAGGCGGCACGCAGCGGGTTGGTTGCGCCGCACGAGCGGGTGGTGCTGTTGATTACCGGCAGTGGGCTGAAGGATGTGGCGGCTGCGATGCGCACAGTTGGTACTCCGCCTGTGATTGCGCCAACCGTGGCGGAGCTGCGGCAGGCATTGCTATAAGGATAGGAGAAGTTGAAAATTTTAATTGCTGCGGACATGGAGGGCATCACTGGCGTTGTTAGTTGGGATCATGTTGATCCGGAGCATGCCGAGTACCAGCGCTTCCGCAAGATGATGACGGCTGATGTTAACGCAGCGGTGTGTGGCGCGTATTTGGGCGGAGCCTCCGCTGTCACAGTTACGGACGGCCACTGGGGCAACCGCAATATATTGATTGAGGAGCTCGAGGAGCGTGCTACGCTGCAAAGTGGCGGTACGCGGCCGCTGGCAATGGTGCAGGGCGTTGAGGCGGGAGTAGCTGGAGTTTGCTTTGTGGGTTACCACGCGCGCGCGGGCGCGCAGCAGGCAGTGCTGGACCATACATGGTCCGATACCATTGTGGCCAACCTGCGCTTGAACGGGCAGATGGTCGGCGAGATTGGACTTAACGCGGCTGTGTGCGGTCACTTCAATGTGCCAGTGGTGATGATATCGGGTGATCAGACGGCATGCAAAGAGGCACTTGAGCTGCTCGGTGGTTTGGAAGTGGCTGCCGTGAAGCAGGCGCACGGCCGGATGGCGGCAGATTGTTTGCCGCCGGTGGTGTCGCAGCGGCGCATCTGCGAGGCTGCGGCGCGCGCGGTGGCGCGATTGGCAGCGGGCACGGGCGCAGCGCCGTTTCGTCCTGCGCTGCCGGTGGTGGTCGAGATTGAATTTATGCAGTCGGACATGGCGGACCGTGCCAGCCTGGTTCCGGGCAGCCGGCGCGGCGCGGATCGCAATGTACAGTTTGAGGCGCCCGATATGCTCGCTGCCTACAACGCGTTCCGGACAATGTGTGCGACATCGCGCAGCTGACCAGCTGCAAGGACAAAGTGAATGATTGACCTGACGGTGGACAAAAAGATTGTGGAGCGCAACGCAAAGCGGGCGCGTGAACGCAATGTGCTGATTCCTACGCTTGCGCAACAGATAGCACCACAGAATGCGCCGGCAAAAATTCGCGAGCGGCTCAAAGGGATTGGATTGTGGGATGTAGATCCGGCAAACTTGTTCCGCATTTCGTGGCACAACGCGCCTGCGGTGCGCGGTGGCGGATTTGGGCCGGTGAACTACATTGAGTTTCCGCCGAGCATCACCGGTGTGCAGGCGCGCATCGTGGCTATTGTGGGAAAGTGGTTTCCCACGGGCGCGCACAAAGTTGGACCGGCATTTGGTTGTCTTGTGCCGCGCCTGGTTAGCGGGCAGTTTGATCCAACGCGGCAGAAAGCAGTGTGGCCGTCAACCGGAAATTATTGCCGCGGCGGTGCATATAACTCAGCGCTGCTGGGGTGCGAGTCCGTTGCCATTTTGCCTGAGGGCATGAGTGCCGAGCGCTTTGAGTGGCTGCAGACAATGGCGGGTGAAGTTATCAAGACGCCCGGGTCCGAGAGCAATGTGAAGGAGATTTTTGACAAGTGCAATGAGCTGCGCAAGTCCGGCACTGACTTGATGATCTTTGATCAATTTCAGGAGATGGGCAATTACCTTTGGCATTATGCGGTTACCGGCCGGGCGCTTGAAGATGTGGTGCGCCAGGCACTGGGCAAGAACGATTCATTTGCAGGATTCGTGAGCCACACGGGTTCGGCCGGTACGATCGCGGCAGGTGATTATCTAAAGCAGCAGTTCCCGTACAGCAAGATTGTGGCGAGTGAGGCCCTGCAATGTCCGACACTCATTCAGAATGGTTTTGGTGCGCACCGCATCGAAGGCATTGGCGATAAACACATACCGTGGATTCATAACATCCGCAACACGGATATGGTGATGGCGGTGGATGATGCGGCAGCGATGGCGATTACGCGGTTGTTCAATGAGCCGGCGGGGCAGCGCTTGCTGTCCGGCAAAGGAGTGCCGGATGCGCTGGTGGCGCGGCTGCCGGAGCTGGGTATATCCTGCGTTGCCAATTTGCTGGCGTCCATCCAGTTTGCGAAGTGGCATGAGCTTGGCCCCAACGACGTTGTGGCTACGGTGCTGACTGATTCGATGGAGCTTTACCAAAGCCGGCTGCGGGAGTTGACTGAGCAGCACGGTGAGTTTGATGACCGCGCTGCAGCGGTGGCTTTTGAGCGCCATCTCCTGGGCGCGCATACGGCACATGTGCAGGAGCTCACGTACCCCGAGCGTAAGCGGGTGCATAACCTGAAGTACTTTACGTGGGTGGAGCAGCAGGGCAAGGCGACGGCGGAGTTGAATGCGCAATGGGAGCAAACGTCTTTTTGGACTGGCGTGCAGGGGCAGCTGGCGGAGTTGGACGCGCTAATCGATGACTTTAATGGCCGCTCTGGTTTGGCGGGCAATTGACCTGCGACTGTGAGCGGGGTTGCGAAAAGTTTTAGCTTGAGGTAACGGGGAGATCTATGGCCACGACGGATAAGAAGGAAGACGCCAGCAGCCAGCCTGGAGAACCGGTGCGGTTTCAGGCGGAGATTCGGCAGCTGCTTGATATTTTGGTGCACTCTCTTTACACGCGGCGTGAGGTGTTTCTGCGCGAGCTGATTTCGAATGCATCTGATGCATTGAATCGCATGCAATTTGAAATGCTTACGAATACGGATGTGGTGGATGCGCAAGTGGCAGCCGCAGTGCGAATTACGGTTGATGAGGCTGGCAAACGGCTGACAATTAGTGACACGGGAGTGGGCATGTCGCGCGCAGAGCTGGTGGAAAACCTGGGCACGATTGCGCGTTCCGGTGCGCAGCGCTTTATTGAGAATGCAAAGGAAACTGGTACCGACGCGAGCGACATCATCGGCCGGTTTGGGGTTGGCTTTTACTCGGTGTTTATGATTGCGGAGGAAGTGCGCGTGACATCGCGTTCGTTCCGGCCGACAGATGAGGCGGCTTGCTGGGTGTGCACTGGCGGCGAGTCCTTCACGCTCGAGAGCTCGGACCGCAGGCAGAGGGGAACGTTGATCGAGATTAAGCTGCGGGAGGAAGCCGCGGAGTTTGCGGATGCGTTTCGCATTACGCAAATCGTGAAGCAGCACTCGGACTATGTGCCGTTTCCCATTTATGTGGGCAAGCAGACGGACAAACCCGGTGAGTTCAAGATTGCCAACCAACAAACGGCGCTATGGCGCCAGCCCGCCAGGGATTTGAAAGCTGGTGAGTACGTGGAGTTTTTCCGGCAGCTCACTTTCAGCGGTGGAGATCCGTTGTTGCACATCCACTATGTGGCGGATGCGCCGGTGCAAATTTACAGCATTCTGTTCGTGCCGGCCAAAGCCGGCCGGGATTTATTTACGGCGCGCTACGAAAGCGGCATCCGCCTGCATGCGCGCAAAATTTTGATTGAGGAGAATTGCCGGTCGCTGGTGCCGGAATACCTGCGCTTCCTGCAAGGCGTTGTGGATTGCGAGGACTTGCCGTTGAATGTGGCGCGCGAGAATGTGCAGTCGAGCCCGCTGCTGGGGAAGATCAGCCGGGTGCTTGGCCGCAAGGTTGTGGATGAGTTTAAGAAGCTGGCTGTGAATGATGGGGACAAGTATCTGGGCTTCTGGAATGAATTTGGCATCTTCCTGAAAGAGGGTGCGGCCACGGACCCGGAAGCGGCGGGCGACTTGATGGAGCTGCTGCGCTTCCGGAGTACCCTGGATGACGCGGTGACAGCGCTTGCGGAGTATGTGCTGCGGATCAAGGATGAGCGCAAGGAGATTTACTATTTGCTTGCGGATGATTTGCGCTCTGCGACACGCAGCCCGCACCTTGATTATTTCAAGCGCAATGGCTATGAGGTGCTGCTGCTGGTTGAGCCCGTTGATGCGTTCTTGATGGCCAACGTGCGCGAGTTTGACGGGCACAAGCTTGTTAATGTGGCGTCGGGAGACATGAATCTTCCGCCGGCAGCCGAGGCGGAAGATGCGACGGTGGAGGAGCCGCTCGCCGGGCGCGACCTTGCGCGGTTGATTGTAAAGTTCAAGAGCCAGCTGGGCACGCGGGTTGCCGACGTGCGCGATACTGACCGTTTGTCCGGTTCGCCGGTGCGTTTGGTGGACTCGGGGGGCGCGCCCGGGCGTGAAGTGCAGCGCGCGATGCGCGTAATGGACCGGGAGTATGAGCAGCCCAAGATGGTGCTGGAGTTGAACGCGCGGCATCCGCTGCTGCGCAGCCTCGTACATCTTCCGGAGCCAAGTGAGATTCTCGATCTGTGCGTGGAACAGCTATTTGATGCGGCATTGCTGCTGGAGGGGTTGCACCCGGATCCGGCGGGCATAGTGCCGCGCCTGCAGGATCTGATGCAGGCGGCTGTGGGCAAGGCAGCGCCCGCTGCATAGGTCAGGCCGCAAGTTGCGAATCAGGATAGGCTGGGGACGAGTCTCTTTGCGCAGATAATCTGAGTGATTTTATGAAAATAAACATTCTTGGTGGTGGGCCTGCCAGTTTGTACTTTGCTATTTTGATGAAAAAGCAAAGTGCGCTGCATGAGATCACCGTTATCGAGCGCGACGGCCCCGATGATACTTTTGGATGGGGCATTGTGTTTTCCGGCCGTACATTCCAGTTTCTTGAGGCGAACGATCCGCAGAGTTATGCCGAGATTGCTGCCCACTCCCAAACATGGGAAGACGTCATTATCGGTCATCCGCGCGAGACGATTGCGATTGGGGGCAACGCCTTTTCCGGCATTGCGCGGCTTTCGTTTCTGAATATTTTGCAAAAGCGCAGCCGCGAACTGGGCGTTGACTTGCGCTATCACACCAGCGTGGCGCCGGAGCAGTTGCCGGCACTGCGCGCGTGTGATTTGTTTGTGGGCGCGGACGGATCGAACAGTATGTTTCGCAAGCACTACGAGGATCTCTTTCTGCCGTCGATTGATGTGCGTCAAAATAAATTTACGTGGCTGGGAACGCCGCAGTCCTTCAGCGGGCTGGCTATGTATTTTCGGGAGACTGCGGCCGGGCTTTTCATTGCGCATGCCTACCGCTTCATGGGGCCGGGTGCCCTGCTGAATGGGGCGTGCAGCACATTTGTGGTGGAGTGTCCGCCGGAGACATGGCTGCGGGCCGGGCTCGATACAATGGGCGAGGCCGAGACATGTGCTTATCTGGCGAATGTGTTTTCCGATGCGCTTCAGGGGCAGCCGCTGCTCGCCAACAAGTTCCTGCGCTGGTTGAACTTCCCCATCGTCAAAAACAAGCGCTGGCATTATGACAACCTTGTGCTGCTGGGTGACGCGCTGCACACGGCGCACTTTTCGATTGGCAGTGGAACCAAGCTTGCGCTGGAGGATGCGGCAGCGCTTGCGGATGCATTTGGCGGGGAGCGCAGCGTGCCAGCTGCGTTGGCGGAGTTTGAGCGCAAGCGCAAGCGCTGGGTGGACGAATTTCAAGAGGCTGCGCTGCGCAGCCTGACGTGGCTCGAGAATGTGGGCGGCGAGCTGGATGGCGACCCGGTGGCTTTTGCGTATCGTGCGCAGACCCGCAGCAAACGCGTTGGCTACAGCCGCATCAAGCGCAGCGCGCCGGATTTTGCGGCGCGTTATGACAGCTGGAAAGATCGGCAGCCGCCGGCAGGCGGTCCTGTGCCCACGGAATGGCTGGACCTTTTTTGCAAGCGCAGCTTTGGGCACCTTGCGACGTTGATGGCGGACGGTACGCCGCATGTCACCCCGGTGTGGGTTGATTATGATGGTGTGCATGTACTTGTTAATTCTGCGCGCGGAAGGCTGAAGGACAAGCACATGGAGGCGCGCCCGGATGTTGCGCTTGAGATTCAGGATCCTGACAACCCCAATCGTTACCTGCTGGTGCGTGGCGCTGTGGTTTCAATCAGTGAGGCCGAGGCCGATGACCAGTTGGATGCGATGTCGCCGCGCTATTTGAACCGCGAGAAGTATCCGGCCGGGATGCGATTCGAAGGTGAGGTGCGGCGCCTTTACAAGATCAAGGCCAAGAGCGTTGTGTTTTGGGATCCCTTTGGATGAGTGCGCTGCAGCGGGTGGCATGGGTGACGGGGGCGGGGCGTGGCATTGGCGAGATTTCTGCGCGCATGCTGGCAGCT
>QWRL01000115.1 GCA_003670425.1 Chloroflexota bacterium | reverse complement strand
GGCTGCATGGCAGCGCTGGATGCCGAGCGCTGGCTGGCCGCGCGTGAAAGCTGACGCAGCGCTCGCGGCTTGATTGTGTGGCGTGTACAACGCTGGAAATATATTAACAAATGAGCGCCAGCGCAAGTTCTGACGCGGCCGTGTTGATTGCGCGCGAGAAACTGGCGCAGGCCGGGCAGCTGCTGCAGCGGCTGGACCTTGATGCGTGGCTGGTGTTTGTGCGCGAGACCAGCCTGAGCAAAGACCCTGCGCTGGAGTTGATTTATCCCTACGAGCTGACTTGGCACTCAGCTTTTCTGGTGCAGCGCGATGGCGCCAGCCATGCACTTGTTGGCCGCCATGACGCCAACAATGTTGAGCGCCTAAACACCTTCACCACCGTCAGCGGCTACGACCAATCCATCCGGCCCATGCTGGTGGAACTGCTGCGCCGCAGTGGAGCGCAACGCATCGCCATCAACTTTTCTGAGAGTGACCCGGCTGCTGATGGGCTGACGAGTGGCATGCGCATGACCCTTGAGGCAATCGGCGCTGAAGCGGGGCTGCAGCCCGCGCAACTTGTGTCTGCGGAGAGCTTGATTAGCAGCCTGCGCGGGCAGAAGTCCGCCAGCGAGCTGCAGCTAATCCGCCAGGCTGTAGCCACCACCGAGCTTCTGCTGCATGATTTTGGCAAACGCATTGCGCCGGGCGTGACAGAACTGCAGCTGGCCGATTATTTGCATCAACGGCTGCAGGCAGATGGGTTGGCGACGGCGTGGGATTGGGCGGGCTGCCCGATTGTGAACACCGGGCCGGACTCTGTGATGGGGCACGGCGCGCCCAGCCAGCTGCGCGTACAGCCCGGGCACTTGGTGCACGTGGATTTTGGCGTCAAACAGAATGGCTTTTGTTCGGACTTGCAGCGCATGTGGTACGTGCTGGCGCCCGGTGAGAGTGAGCCGCCAGCGGCGGTGCTGCATGTTTGGAAGATTGTGCGCGGTGCGCTGATGGTGGGCTTGATGGCGCTGAAGCCGGGAGTGACCGGCTGGGAAGTTGACTCTGTGGCGCGCGAGTATCTAACGCGGCATGGTTTGCCGGAGTACATGCATGCGTACGGCCACAACGTGGGGCGCGTGGCGCACGATGGCGGCGCTACGCTTGGGCCGCGCTGGGAGCGTTATGGCAAGTCGCCATTTGTGCCGGTAGAGGCTGGCAACGTTTTTGCAATTGAGCTTGGGGCGCAGGTGCCGGGCCATGGATGGATTTATTTGGAAGAGAATGCGCTCGTCACGGATGACGGCGCCGAGCTGGTGAGCACGCCGCAGACCGAGCTCTACCTCGTGCGAGCCTGACCGTCAGCGCTGCGGACGAACGGCTCTGCAGCTAAGCGTTGTTGCGCCGCAATGCGAGCAGCGACAAAAACTCAAAAGCCAGATTGGCAGCCAGTACCGCGGTGATGTCGCCGTGATCGTAGGGCGGGCTCACCTCCACAATATCAAAGCCAACGAGGTGCAGAGGGCGCAAGCCGCGCACATACTGCAGCAATTCGCGGCTGGAGAACCCGCCTACTTCCGGTGTGCCCGTGCCGGGCGCGTAAGCCGGGTCAGCAGCGTCAATATCCAGCGACACATAAACTTTGCGCTGACCCATTTGCGCCTGCACCTCTGCCAGCACGGCTTGCACGCCGCGCGCCTGCGCCTCGTCGGCGGTGATGATGCGCGCACCGAGGGCGCGGGCATCATCGTAATCGCCGGCGCTGCTGGTGGAGCCGCGAATGCCAATTTGCACATAAGCTGCGGGATCGATCAGCCCTTCTTGCAGCGCGTGCCGGAACGGTGTGCCATGGCTGTATGGATGGCCGGGGAATTCTGACTCCCAGCAGTCCGGGTGCGCATCAAAGTGCACGACGGCAAGTGCGCCGTGGCGGCGGGCATGCGCGCGCAGCAATGGCAGCGAGACGGAATGGTCGCCGCCGAGCGCCAGCAAAGTGCAGCCGGCTTCCAAAACGGCAGCAGCTTCCGCCTCGATGGCGGCATGCGCTGCACGCAAGTCCACCGGTGGCGCGTTCACATCGCCGTAGTCCACCAAGCTCAAATGATCCAGCGGTGCCACGCCAAGCACATTGTTGTAGCCCCACAGCAGCAGCGAGAGCTCGCGGATTTTGCGCGGCCCGAAGCGGCAGCCGGGGCGGTGGCTGACGCCGCTGTCAACCGGCACGCCCATTACGGCCACGTCCGCGCCCACAAGCTGGCGGGTGGCGGGTTGGCGCATAAATGTGGTGATGCCCGCGAAGGGCTGCAGGTGGGCGCCGAGCGCTTCGTTAACCGTCATGTGTCGATTGCCTCAGCTATACTTTCAGAGCGCAAGTTCATTGTGCAATTTTACCCCTGCCATCAAGAGGGTTCGCTAAGTGTCAAAAGTTACCGCAAGTAGTTTGCAGTTGGAAGTGCCGACGGCGCCCGAGTTTGCGCACGTGCTCAGCGTCGAAGCGCTGCAGTTTGTGGCGCAATTGGAGCACGAGTTTGGCGCGCGGCGGCGCGAATTGCTGGCGGCGCGCAGCCAGCGGCAGCTGGCGCTGCGCGCGGGGCAGCTGCCGCAGTTCCCTAAAGAGACTGAGGCAATTCGCAATGGTGACTGGCGGGTTGCGGAAACTCCTGCGGATTTGCAGGATCGGCGGGTTGAAATCACGGGGCCGGTCGATCGCAAGATGGTTATCAACGCGCTCAACTCGGGTGCGCGCATGTTCATGGCAGACTTTGAAGACTCGAATTCGCCCACGTGGCACAACAACATTTCCGGCCAGCTAAACCTGATGGATGCCGTGCGGCGCCAGATTGCCTTTGAAGCGCCGGATGGGCGCAGCTACAGTTTGAAGGCGCAGGTGGCGACGCTGCTGGTGCGGCCGCGCGGCTGGCATTTGGAAGAGAAGCATGCTCTGTTGAACGGGCAGCGCGTATCAGCCAGCTTGTTTGATTTTGGCTTGTACCTCTTTCATAATGCGCACGAGCTGCTGGCGCGCAAGAGTGGACCGTACTTTTACATTCCCAAGCTGGAGGGCCATTTGGAGGCGCGCCTGTGGAACGATGTGTTTGTGTTTGCGCAGCAACTGCTGGGGCTGCCGGTGGGAACCATCCGCGCCACGGTGCTGATTGAAAATATTCTGGCGGCATTTGAGATGCCGGAAATACTTTACGAATTGCGCGCGCATTGCAGCGGCTTGAACGCCGGGCGCTGGGACTACATCTTCAGTGTCATTCGCAAGCTGCACGGAGTGGTGCCCGCGCAGCTGCCGGACCGCGCGCAGATAACGATGACAGTGCCGTTCATGCGCGCCTACACTGAACTGCTGGTGAAGACCTGCCATGCGCACGGTGCGCACGCCATTGGCGGCATGGCGGCGTTCATTCCCAGCCGCAAAGATGCAGAGGTGAACCGTGTGGCGCTGGAGCGTGTGCGCGACGACAAGCAGCGTGAAGCAGCCGATGGTTTCGATGGCACCTGGGTGGCGCATCCGGACCTGGTGCCGGTGGCGCAGGCTGCGTTTGACGCGCAGTTGGGCACGCGGCCGCACCAGAAAGAGCGCCTGCGCAGCGAAGTTGACACGAGCGCAGCGCAGCTATTGGACTTGGGGGTGCCCGCCGGCACGGTGACTGAGGCTGGACTGCGCAACAACATCAGCGTGGCGCTGCAATATATTGCCTCGTGGCTGGGCGGGGTGGGGTGCGTGCCAATCTTTAACTTGATGGAAGATGCTGCCACGGCCGAGATCTCACGCTCGCAGCTATGGCAGTGGACGCACCAGCCCGATGCAAAGCTGGCAGACGGGCGCAGCATCACTGCGCTGCTTTACCGCGCGCTGGCGGACGAGCAGGCGGATGCATTGCGCGCTGGCATGGGGGATGCGGCTTATGCGCGCGGCAACTTTGGGCCGGCACGCCAAATGCTGGATGAGCTGGTGCTGACGGACGATTTTGCGGACTTCCTGACGCTGGGCGCGTACGCCCGCATTTGATTCAGCTGCGGGCGCACTAATGGAATACCGGCTGCTGGGGCGCACCGGCGTGCGGGTTTCTCCGCTATGCCTTGGCGCGCTGAACTTTGGCGATCCCACGCCGGAGCCCGAGGCGATTGCGCTGCTGCATCACGCGCTGGCGCAGGGCATCAACTTTGTGGACACCTCCAACAGCTATGGCCGCGGCAACAGTGAAAGCATTGTGGGACGCGCGCTCAGCGGCGGGCGGCGCCAACATGTGGTGCTGGCCACCAAGTTTCACTTTGCGCAATCCGAGGATGTGAACGACCGCGGCAACTCGCGCCGCCACATCATCGCAGCGCTGGATGACTCGCTGCGCCGCCTGCAGACAGACTGGGTGGATCTGTATCAAGTGCACCGGCCGCAGTTTGATTTGGCGCAAGACGAGACGCTGCGCGCTTTGGATGATGTGGTGCGCGCCGGCAAGGTGCGCTACATTGGCTGTTCCGGCTTTCCGGCGTGGCTGGTGATGGAAGGCCTTGCGCTTAGCGAGCGCCATGGCTGGGCGCGCATGGTGTCCGAGCAGCCGCCTTACAACATACTGGATCGGCGCATTGAAAACGAACTTGTGCCGTTGGCTGAGCGCTATCAGCTGGCGCTGCTGCCGTGGTCGCCGCTGGCGATGGGCCTGCTGGCCGGCCGCTACCCGCCGGATGGCACGCAGCAAAATGATACGCGTGCGCAGCGCTGGGGCGGCCCTTATGCGGCGCGCGTTACGCCGCATGCTGTGCGCGTTGCGCAGCGTTTTGCAGAGCTGGCGCGCACACACGGCTGCCCGCCGGCCGGGCTGGCAGTGCGCTGGCTTTGCGGGCAGCCCGCCGTCACCGCGCCCATCATCGGGCCGCGCAACATTGCGCAGCTCGACGCCTATCTGAATGCACTGGCTCTCGATTTAACTCCAGAGTTGCGCAGCGCGATCGATGCGCTTGTGCCACCGGGCAGCGCTGTCACCGATTTTCATAACAACAGCGGATGGATGCGGATGCATGTGGGCTTTTCTGATTGAAGCGGTACTGATCTCGCTGTCGGGTGTGATTGCGCCCGGACCGGTGACGGCGGTGTGCGTGGGGCATGGCAGCAAGTCGCCGCATGCCGGAGTGGCGATTGCGGTGGGGCATGGGATTGTGGAGTTCCCGCTAATCTTTGGGTTGTATCTTGGCGTGGGCGCGGTGTTGGGCCAGCCGATTGTGGCGACTGTGGTGGGTGTGCTTGGCGGTGTTGTGCTGCTGTGGATGGGCGCTGGCTTGCTGCGCGGTGCGCGGGCGCAAGTGGCGGATGACTCCGCGCCGATGCCCATGGATCAAAGCTCACCGTTGGTGGCGGGGCTGGTACTTTCCGCAGCGAACCCGTACTTGCTGGTTTGGTGGGCAACCGTAGGCACAGTGTTAATAATGCGGGCGGGCGAGTTTGGCGTGCTGGCGGTGGTTGTGCTGGCAGTTGCGCACTGGACTTGTGATCTGGTGTGGTGTTACTTGTTATCCGCAACCGCATTTCGCGGCGGGCAACTGCTGGGCGACCGCTTCCAAAAAATTCTCTTTGGCGTGTGCGGAGTCTTCTTGTTGTTTGTGGGCGTGCGCTTTTTGGCTGACGCCGCCCCCAAGATTTTTGCGCTGCTGGTATGAGCGCGCGGCTGATGCCGGTGCTGCCGGGCGTAACGCAGATTCGTGGCGGCCTCGTAAATTGCTATTTGATTGCGGATGCGGACGGATTGGTGCTGATTGATGCGGGCATGCGTGCTGACGAGCGCCATATCCTCCATGCGATTGATGCTAGCGGGCATGCGCTGCGCGACCTGCGGCTGATTTTGATAACGCATGCTGATGGCGATCATGTGGGCTGTGCTGCGCGACTGCAGGCAGCTGCGCGCGCTGCGGGTGGCGCCGCGCGCTTATGTGTTCCCGCTGGCGAAGCTGCATCACTGGCAGCCGGCAAGCAATCGCGTGAACTGCGGGCGCAAGGGCTGCTTAAAGTGGCGTTGCGGCTGGTCGCCAGTTTGTTCGCTTTCAAGCCGCTGGTATGTGATGCGACGCTGGCAGATGGTGAACTGCTGCCGGTGCTGGGCGGATTGCAGGTACTGAACACTCCGGGGCACACGCCCGGGCATTGTTCGTTTTATGCCGGCGGGTCCGGCTTGCTGTTTGCCGGCGACGCATTCAAAAATATGGGCGGCCAGCTGCGCTTGTCGGAAGGCTTCAACACATGGGATGAACGTGCTGCGCTGCACTCGGCAGTGCGCCTGAGCGCGCTGGAGCCTGCGGTGATGTGCATGGGGCATGGCCCTGTATTGCGGGCGGCTGCGCCGGCCATGCAGCGCGCGATAGCGGCGCACAAGCGCCGGCTGCAAATAAGCTAGCGCGTGGCAGGCAAGCCGCGCGTGTTTGTGGCACGCAAAATACCCATAGCGGGCTTGCAGCGTTTGCAGGCGGCAGCTGAAATCACTGTGTGGCCCGGGGCAATGGCGCCGCCGCCAGAAGCGCTGCTTGCACAACTGGCGGGCTGCGCCGGGCTGCTGTCATTGTTTACGGATCGCGTTGATGGTGCGCTGCTGGATGCCGTTGGGCCGCAGCTGCGCGTGGTTAGCCAGATGGCGGTGGGAGTGGACAACATCGACCTTGATGCGTGTACGGCGCGCGGGATACCGGTGGGCCACACGCCCGGCGTGCTAACCGAAGCCACCGCAGACCTGGCGTGGGCGTTGCTGCTGGCGGCGGCGCGGCGTGTGGTGGAGGGCGAACGCTATGTGCGCAGCGGCGGCTGGAAAACTTGGGACCCATTATTTATGCTGGGCTTGGATGTGCATGGTGCTACGCTGGGCTGCGTGGGCTTTGGGCGCATTGGGCAGGCTGTGGCGCGCCGCGCGCAGGGGTTTGGGATGCGCGTGCTGTACGCGCAGCCGCGCGTATTAGCAGCAGCTGAAGCGGGCGCTGCCCAACATGTGCCACTCGAGACATTGCTGCGCGAGTGTGACTACGTATCGCTGCATATGCCGCTCAACGCGCAAACGCGCCACATGATTGGCACGCCACAGTTTGAACTGATGAAGCGCAGCGCTGTGCTGATCAATACCGCGCGCGGTGCGATTGTGGATCCGCAGGCGTTGTGCGCAGCATTGCAGTCCGGGCGCATTGCGCATGCTGCGCTGGACGTGACCGATCCCGAACCGATACTGATGGACAGTCCGCTGCTGCAGCTGGACAACCTGACCATTACGCCGCACGTGGGCAGTGCCACCCTGCAGACGCGTGACCGCATGGCGCTGCTGGCCGCAGACAACATGCTGGCCGGCTTGGCGGGCGTGCGCATGCCGCACTGCGCCAACCCACAGGTGTACGCGCCAGGTTAGCCGCAGCTTGCGGCGGCCAGCTCCCACAAGCGGCTGAACAAGTCAGCCGGATAAGCCGCGGTCTGGTCCACTGCCGCAG
>QWRL01000114.1 GCA_003670425.1 Chloroflexota bacterium | reverse complement strand
GTATGGTGACCGGAATCTTATATGCACGTGCCTCCCGATTGAGGCATACGCGGCGGTCGACGCCGCATAATTTTGCGGGCAGGCAGCCGTCAGTTAGCCGGCTGCCTGCCCGCTGGCGCTGCGCATATAACTGTCCCCGCCTAAACCCGCGCTAGAGTGGCTCGCGCCCGAGCCGGGCGGAGCGACAAACGCGCTGCCTGCGCACTGCCATTCGCGTGCCGCGTTAGCGGCCTAACTTCCAATTCCGCTAATATTTGCGCGGTTTTTATGGCCCGCAGCGACTGATAAATGCCTCCCCAATTTTATAATGCTGTCTATGATCCACGCCAAATTGGCTGGGCGGATGCATTCGTGGCGCAGCTCAACGCCGCCATCGCTTTGGCAGGCGCGTATGTTTGTTGTGCGCGGCTGGATGCTGCTGTGCATCAGCGCACTCGGATTGGGTGCGTGTGCCCAGCGGGCGGCGGGTAATCCGGTTGCACCGGCGTTTGCAAATTACTACGCAGCGCATGGCGGCATGCGCACGCTTGGGCGTGCGCTCAGTGCTGCGCTGATTGTTGACGGCACTGAAACGCAGTATTTCCTTGGCGGGTGTTTGCAGCATTACCCAAATATGACAGTGGGCAGCGCTGTAATACTTTGCGCGCTGCCGTCCGAACTGCGCCTCGAGCAGCCGCGCCTTGCCGCTGACGCCATGCCGGGCGGTGCGCTTGGATTTGCCGAGACAGGCCACACAGTTCAATCGGCTTTCCGCAACTTCTTTGTGACACACGGGGGGGCGGAATTTTTTGGGTACCCGCTCACCGAAGCGCTTGTGCGCAACGAGACGCAGCTTGTGCAATATTTTGAGCGCAGTATTCTGGTGTGGGATAGCCAGCTGCCTGCGCAACAAGCAGTGCAATGCCTGCCGGTGGGTAGCTTTGCGTTCGACCGTAATCAAGTGCCTTTGCAGAGCTTTCAACCAGTGCTGGGCGCTGCAGTTGCAGACGATGCCAGCAACGCGGATGATGCGGACGCGCTGGCTGCGTTTGCTGCGGCGCATGGCGGCACTCTGGTGTTTGGCGAGCGGCTGAGCGCCCCGCGCACTGCACCTGACGGCGCGCAAGAGGTGGTTTACGAGAATGGCATTTTGGTGGCCGACAGTGCCAGCGGGGGCGCGGCCACACTGCGTCCGCTGGGGCGCGCAGCACTGGTGCAGCCGGGTCCGCCAGCGCAGCAACTGCTGCTGCCCGGCGTGCAGTATTTTCCGGAGACGGGCCACAATGTGCGCGATGCTTTTAATGGGTTCTTTGAGCGCCATGGTGGCAGGTCTTTGTTTGGCTTGCCACTTTCAGAGATGCACATTGAGGGTGGCATGCTCGTGCAATATTTTGAGAACGCGGTGCTCACCTTTCGTTCTGGCGCGGTGAGTGAACAGGGTGTGGCGCTGCGCAATCTGGGGCGCAGCGCGTTCGATGCGGCACCGGACGGTGCGGCCACTGCGGAGCCGGCAGCCGGGCTTACGCTGCATACTTGGGCGCGCTTTCCAATTGCACGGGCGGATGACGAACAGGAGATTTTTGTGATTGTGCTTAATTTGAGCCAGCGCCCGGTAGAGCAGGCGCTGGTCACACTGCAGTTTGCAACCGCTGAAGGCCCGGCAGTTTTTGTATTGCCAGCCACTGGCGCCGACGGGCGCACAAGTTTGGTGCTGCCGGTGGCAGCTTTGAAGGCAACCGAGCGTGGCGCAGTTGCGTACACAGCTCTGGCGCGGGCGGCCCAGACCGAAGCGCAAGTACGCAGCAGCTTCAACGTGCAGCAGTGATTCCAAGCTGCGCATAAAGCTTCCTGCGCGCGGCGCTGCATTGAATTGGTTGAGATACAATCCAACCATGCTGAAGTCCGCAGCGCAGCGCACATTCAAACTTCTCCGCTTGGGCGGTGCTGCCTGCTTGGCGCTGTTGGTTCTGGCCGGCTGTGACCGGATCAAATCCGCTTCAGAACGCAGTTTCACAATTCCCCAAAGCCGGCTGCTCGGCTCATTGGAGCAAAAGTCCGGTCTAATTGCTTACATTGGTACTGATGGGAACATCTTTACGATGAACCAAGCCGGCCAAAATATTTTTCAGGTCACAAAGGATGCCGAAAACAAGGACGGCAATCTCCGTTATTACGGCCACGTTACCTGGGCTCGCGATGGCAGCCAGATTGCGTTTGTAAGCTACAGCGGCACCAAAGAGTCGGATGTGCAGGCGCACTTGTTCGTAGGCAAGAGCGACGGCACCGGGGTAAAAGAAATTTTTACAAGTGACCGCCTGCTGCCCGTGTTCTTGTATTGGGCGCCGGACGGGCGGGCGCTGGCATATCTTTCGGCGCAGATGGACGGCAACAGCGCGGTGCTGCATTTGACCGATGTGACGAGCGGCAAGTCGGAGATCATCGATAGTGGCCAGCCATTGTTTTGGGCGTGGGAGCCCTCGGCTGCCGGCATGCTGGTGCATGCCAATGGCGCGCGCGAGGTAAAGGCCGGAGCGCGCCTGGTGCGCCTCACGCTGGGTGCGGAAATAATTGAAGAAGCCCTGGACGCGGTGCCGGGAAACTTTCAGGCACCCGCCATCTCACCGGATGGCAGCCGGTGGCTGGTGGGCGGGGAGGGTGCGCAAGGCGCCACCGCGCTGCTAATGTTGAATCGCAATGACAATCAGCAGCGCGAGCTTGGTTCCCTGCAAGGCCGCGCGGCTTTTGATTGGTCGCCGGATGGCACGCGTGTGGCATGGGTATCCAGTGCGCAGGCGCGCTTTGCAGCCTTGGGCGCGCTGCATGTGCGCCGGGTGGATGAAGACGGTGAAAGTGCGGCGCCGTTCGTGAGTGCAGAGGAGCAGGTAGTTGCCTATTGGTGGTCGCCCGATGGCAGGCATGTTGCCTATTTTGATGCGCAGCTGGGCGAAGCCGCGGCGGCGGATGAAGCCGCGCCCGTGCAGCTGCTTACGCTGCTGGTGCTTGATGTGGAAAAAGGTGTCAGCCGCAAACTCTTTGAGTTCACGCCCACGCCGCAGTTCACGGGCCTGCTGCCGTTCTTTGACCAGCATCAACGCACGCTTACGTTATGGTCGCCGGACAACCGCTATCTTGTGATGCCCGTGCAAACGCAAAGCGGCCCGCGGATTGCGGTGGCACAGGCGGATGGTGATTTTGCGCCGCGCTTGTTGGAAGCGGGCACTTTGGCGGTGTGGTCATGGCGCTGAAAACGCGGCTCGTGATGCGGGCGGCTGCCGCACTGCTGTGTGCAGCGCTCTTGGCGGCATGCAGCCGTGTGCGCCTGCCCGAAAGCAGCCTGCTGCGCATGTTTGAACGCAGCGCCGGCCGCATTGTTTATGCCGGCCTCGACGGCAACATCTACACCATGAACCAGGCGGGCGAAGATGTGCGCGCGCTCACCACAGATGCGGGTGACAGCGCGGCCTACTACTATCCGGCGTGGTCGCCAGATGCAAAACGCGTGGCGTTTGTGGGCTACTCCAAAACTGACGGGCAGCCGCCAGTGGCGGTGTTTGTGGCGAACAGTGATGGCAGCGGGCTCAACCGCATATTCTCTGATCCGGATTTGCGCCCGTTCTACCTGTACTGGCTGCCGGACAGCAAGCGCGTGAGCATGTTGAGCGGCAGTGCGCGCGACAACAATTACGCGCTGGATGTTGTGAGTGCCGACGGCGGCGCTGCGGTGAGCGTTGGCCGTGGCCGCCCGTACTATTGGGCGTGGGCACCGGACAGCAGCGCGCTGGTGTCCAACACGGGCAGCCGCGGGCAGCAGCCAGCAGATGGCAAGCTCACTTTTGCCACGGTTGCCACGGGCGTTGATGCGCGCGAGATTGGCGCTCCCCCCGCATATTTTCGAGCGCCTGCCTATTCCCCGGACGGAAAGTACGTGGTGCTTGCAGTTGAAGACGGCGGCACTGACACCCTCGTTCTGCGCGACAACGAGAGTGGCAAGCGACAGGTGCTCGCGCGTACGGCAGGCGGCGCGGTTGCGTTTGAGTGGTCGGCAGATGGAGAACAGCTTGGATTTTTGGATGGCGGCCCCGCTGAAGGCGGCCCGCTCGGCACATTCAGCTTGTTCGACCTGTCCGATCCGGAATCTCCAGTGCGCTCTGAGACGGTGATCGAGAAGGTGCTGGCGTTTTATTGGGATCCGGCTGGTGAGCGCATCGCATACTTAACACCGCGCGTTGTGCCCGCCGATGCCGGTGAAGATGGCCAGCGCCTGCTGCTTTCGCTGAGCATCATGACTGCGGAGTCTCAAGCTGTTCAGGAGATCGCAAACTTTGAGCCCGCACCGGCATTCATGTCACAAATCCTGCCGCACTTTGACCAGTACCAGCGCTCCGGCTCGCTGTGGTCGCCTGACAGCCGGTATCTTGTAATTAATGCCATGCATGATGGCAAACCGGCGGTCTATGCTGTGGATACAACTGGCAAGCGCGAGCCCGATTTTCTTATGGACGGGCAGTTTGCATTTTGGTCCGGCTGGTAACCAGTCAACTGCTTTAGCAGCGCAGCTTGCACTGCGCAATGGTGCACGCTTCGGGCGCAGCTCGTTGAAGCAGGGGGCTGAGCCCGCAGCTTAATCGAGAACGAGCCTGCGCTTTTAGCGGGTACTAAACTTTTGGCAGCACAATTGTTTGCTGCCCTTGGTACTTCCCCTTGCGGTCCGCATACGAGGTGGCGCACATTTCGTCACCCTCAAAAAACAATACCTGCGCAATGCCCTCATTGGCGTAAATGCGGGCGGGCAGCGGCGTAGTGTTGGAAATCTCCAGAGTGACAAAGCCCTCCCACTCCGGCTCAAACGGCGTGACGTTGGTGATGATGCCGCAGCGGGCATAGGTGCTTTTGCCAACACACAGCGTGAGCACGCCGCGCGGAATGCGAAAGTACTCCACCGTGCGCGACAGCGCAAATGAGTTGGGCGGAATTACGCACACGTCGCCGGTAAAGTCCACCATCGAGCGTTCGTCAAACGCCTTCGGGTCCACCACGGTGGAGTGCACGTTGGTGAAGATTTTGAACTCGTTGGTGACGCGGATGTCATAGCCGTAAGAGGAGACACCATAGGAGATGCAGCCGCCGCGCACCTGATTCTCCACGAATGGTTCAATCATGCGCTGCTCGCGCGCCATCTTTCGGATCCAGTTGTCAGACTTTAAGCCCATTAGATTTTCCTCGCTAAGTTTGATTTATGCCGGCCAACAATCGGGTGGCCGGACTCTGTTCACATTTCTTGCGGCGCTGCCACACCCAGCAGTTGCAACGCGCGCGCCAGCCCGATGCGCGCAGCTTCCACCAGCGAAAGGCGCGCCGCGGTCTGCGCGGGCTGCGCGGAATCCACAATGCGGCAGTCGCGGTAGAAGGCGTGCACTGTGCCGGCCAACTCGCGCGCATAGGTTGTGAGGTGATGCGGCGCAAGCTCGCGCACCACCAGTTCCAAAATTTCCGGCAGCTCCAGCAGGCGGCGCACCAATGTGTGTTCTGTGGTGTGCGTCAGTTGGGCCGTGTTCGGGCCGCCGCCAAGGCCTTCTGCGGCCGCTTTGCGCAGCACGCTGCACAGGCGCGCGTGCGCGTATTGCACGTAGAACACCGGATTTTTTTCGTTCTGCTCGAGCGCGAGGTCCAGGTCAAATTCCAGGTGGCTTTCGGCGGAGCGCATCAGCAGAAAGAAGCGCACCACATCGGCGCCTACCTCGTCCATCAGCGCATCAAGCGTGGTGAAGCGGCCGGCGCGCGTGCTCATGCGCTCGCCCTTCACGGTTACAAACTGGTTCATCAGGAGGCGGATGTTGCTGGCGGTATGGCCCAGTGCCTGCAGCCCGCGCATTACATCCGGGAATGCGTCTTTGTGATCCGCGCCCAGCACATCCACAATCAAGTCAAAGCCGCGCGCCAGTTTGTTGCAGTGGTAGGCAATGTCCGGCAGCCGGTAGGTGGGCTCGCCCGTGGACTTCACCAGCACGCGGTCTTCTGGCCCACCGCAGCGTGTGGCGGCAAACCACACGGCTCCCTCCTGGTCATACAAGTAACCGGCTGTGCGCAATTGCTGCAGCACGCGCTCCAGGCTGCCATCCGCATACAATGAGTTCTCGTTGAAGAACACATCCATCTTGATGTTGAGGCGCGAAAGTGTGGCGCGAATGTTCGCAAACATATCGGCCTCGGCCAGGTCCTTGAAGTACTCCACACTTTCGCTGGCCAGCGCAGCGCCGTGCGCGGCAACCAGCTTCTGCGCCAAGTCAGAAAGATACTCGCCCTGGTAATGTTCCGCGGTAAGCTCGGCAGGCAGGCCAAGCGCATGCAGCACGCGCACTTGCAGCGATTCGCCAAGCACGCGCATCTGGCGCCCCGCATTGTTAAAGTAATACTCGCGCGTCACGTCATAGCCGGCCGCGGCCAGCACATTCGCCAGCGTGTCCCCGATGGCACCGCCGCGCCCGCGCCCGACTGAGAGCGGCCCCGTTGGATTGGCGCTCACAAATTCCACCTGCGCTTTTTTATCGCGGCCAAAATCTAAGTCCGCATAGGCTAATCCGCGCTCCAGAATGCGCTGCACTTGCTGCGCCAGCCAGGCCGGCGCCAGTGTGAAGTTGATGAAGCCGGGCGCTGAACAGCCGGTGTGCTGCACCAGCGCGCTGGCGGGAATGCAGGCTTGAATGGCAGCTGCCAAGTCTGCCGGCTTTGCGCCGGTTGTCTTTGCCAGCTGCAATGGCAGTGCCGAAGAGAAGTCGCCCCACAGGGGATTTTTGGCGGGTGCGACTGGTGCGCTCTCGGGCAGCTCACACGCGGGCAGCGTGCCGGCATGCTGGGCTGCAAGCGCGCCTTGCAGCAGCAGCGCAGACAGCGCGGCTGGAATGCGCTGTGGTGAGTTGTTCAATATTATCTGAGCTCGCTTATCGACAGCAAGCGCCGGGCGCTGCAGAATCGCGGGCATGCAGTCGGACTCGGAAGCTGGTGTTTGACGCGGGCCACAATGTAAGTTTGGAACGGGGGAGCCGAAGCGCAACCGCTGCTTGGGCGCGCGTATTGTAGCATTCAGCAGCGCTTGATTTGCGGGGTTTTGGGCTGTCTGCGTCAGGCGGGCTTGCGCGCCCATGCAAGATCGTAGTCCAGTTCCCACGGCTGCACATCAATGTCTTGCAGGCCCAGCTCCGCGAGCACTGCCCGAAATTCGGGGCGTGAAAATGTCATGCGCGCCAGCCACGGCACATCCGGGCCAACGCGGTTGGATAGCAGCAGCCATCCGCCGGGCCGCAATACGCGCACAGCCTCGCGCGCGGCTGCCTTGCGGTCCGGCAAAAACTCCAGCGCCTCCAAAAAGCTGACGGCATGAAAGGTACTGTCTGCAAATGGCAGCCGGTCTGCCGGACTCTGAACGCGCTGGACGCGCCGCGCGTGCTGCGCTTGGTGGTGGCGGGTGTGCAGCAGCATGGCTTTTGAAAGATCCAGATTCACCACCACTCCTGCAAAGGCGCGCTTGCGCCGCAGCGAGCGAGCAAGCCGCCCGGTGCCGGCAGCCACGCCCCGCACCCGGCAGGCGGATGTGCTGCGCCAGGCCAACGCCAGC
>QWRL01000113.1 GCA_003670425.1 Chloroflexota bacterium | reverse complement strand
CGGCGCAAAACAGTGTTTGCCAAGTGCGCTGGCTGTGCTTTGGCTGCGCGCTCAACTCATTCCGCGTAATGCATCACCCCGCTCGCCCGCACTCAACTTCAAATTCCAGCGCAGCGCTGCGCAAGATGGCAGCTATCTGGATGATTGTTGCCGCTGCCGCGGCGCTGCGGCTATACAACCTCAATTGGAACAGCCTCAATTCAGACGAAGCATTCAGCTGGTCCATCTCTAACAAGCCGCTGCTGCAGCTGCTCTCCGACTCGTTTTTCCTGCGCCAGGATCCGCACCCGCCGGTTTACTGGCTGGTGCTGCGCACATGGCAGGCGCTTGCGGGCTCGTCCGAGGTGGCGCTGCGCTGGCCTTCGGCAATGGCCGGCACCATTTATGTGGCGCTCATCTATGTGCTCGGCCGCATGCTTTTCTCGCGGATGGCTGCGCTGGCTGCGGCTGCCTTCAGCACCCTCAGTGCGTTCTTTGTGTGGAACAGCCAGGATGCGCGCATGTATACGCTGGGCGGAACGCTGGCGCTTGCCGGCCTTGTGTGCCTCATCGGCGGTTTGCGCACGGGACGGCGGCATTGGCTGGCTGCTTATTTTGTGTTCACTGCGCTGGAAAGTTATACGCATATTGCCGGCAGCTTCTTGCTGCCGTTTGAAGGCTTGGCAATATTGTTGTATTTGGCATTGGCGCGCAACGCGCAGCAGCGCCGCGCCGGCCGGGGCGCGCTGCTTGCGATTGCGGCCGTGGGTTTGGTGTATGCACCGTACGCGCTGAACGCCTGGCGCGCATCCGCGGTTGCGAGCATCATCCGGCATACGCCGGCATATTTGGAGCTTGTGGCAGCGGTGATGCAGCGCGCAACGCTGAATACGGAATTGCACCGTGACTGGTGGTGGTTTGGCACCGTGCTTGTCGGTGGCTGCTTTGTGCTTGGCGGTGCAGGTGCGCGCGAGGATCGGCGTTTGCCGCGCGGTTTTGCGCGCGCGTTTGTGCTGCTGTTTTTATTTGTCACTCTTGCGGTGATAGCCGTTCTTTCTGTGCGCCAGTCTGTGTTTGAGCCAAAGACCATCACTTTCTATGGCGCTGCCGTTGCACTGGGAGTTGGCGCAGGTTGGGCGCGCCTCTGGCAGTGGCATAAGCCCGTTGCCAGTGCAGCGGGTCTTGCGCTTTTCGCGGCGCTCATCTACGGCCTTTCGTTTGTGTGGCGGCCCGGCTTTCAAAAGGAGGACTGGCGCCATGCGGCTGCGTATGTTGCTGCGCACGCCGGCCCGAACGATGCGGTGGTAGTGCATCTGGAGTACTACCGCGTGCCCTTCAGCTACTACTTTCGCGGCCGGGCACTCACTCCATTTGGCAGCCATGTGAACAGCAGCGATGAAGTGGGGCGGGGCTTTGCGCCACTGCTGCGCTCAGACAACATCTGGCTGGTGCAGTCCGGTGAGTTCCTGACAGATCCGGACAAGCTGGTTCAGAACTGGCTGGCGCTGCGCTATGGGCTGGGTACTGAACAATTCCCGCAGAGCATCGCAGTGCGGCAGTACGTGGTCCAGCCGGCAGCTGCCAGCTTGCCGGCAGCCGCCCGCCCGCTGTCAATCGAATTTGATTCTGGTTTGCAGCTTGTGGGCAGCCAGTTGGATGCGCAGCAGCTATCTGCCAGCGAGCAATGGCTGCATCCACCCAGCAACTATTTGCATGTGCGCTTGTACTGGTCCAGCACGCGCGCACTGCTTGCAGAGCCGGTGGTGCAGGTGATGCTTGAAGACGGGCCGGGCAATCAGTGGGGCGCGTTGCTGCAGCGGCCGGGCACCGTGCGCGCGTTTTATCCGCTGGCGCGCCTGCCGGCGGGCACGCTGCTGCGCGATGAGCTGGACTTGATAGTGAACCCGCTCGCCAAGCCGGGCACGCACAAAGTGGTGTTGCGCGTTACAAACGCAGATGGCAGCGCGCTGCTTGCGAACGGCCAGAGCTATGTAATTTTGGGCGAGGTGTTGATTCTGCCCTGATCTACGCTGGCTGCATTTGGGTGCGGGCACAAACAATGGTTGACGATATATTCCCGAGATGCAGCCGCTGCGTTTTTTGATGATGGTAGGTGTCGCGGCATTGTGTGCGTGTGTGGCTGGCCCCGTCCCCGTAAAGCTGGCTGCGCCCGCAACGCTGCCCGCGGTGGCCGTGGCGCCGACCGCACAACCAACTGCCGCGACCCAAGTTTTGGAGACCAGAACAGCCATGCCCAATTCCACGCCTGAGCCTGCGCCAGCGACGGTGCAACCGACAGAACCTGCGCCAGAGACGCGCATGCTTTTTGATTTTCGTGATCCAAACACCGTGCGCAATTGGCAGAACATCGACGATCCGGTGATGGGCGGCGTATCTTCAAGCCGCATTACTCAAGGGGCATCTTTTGCCGCCTTTGCCGGGCGCCTGTCATTGGAAAACAACGGCGGCTTTGCATCGGTGCGCGGCCGCGTGGTTCCGGCTGACCTTGGCGGCTTTGAAAAGTTAATTGCGCGCGTGCGCGGCGACGGCAAAGTTTATGTGTGCCAGTTACGCACGCGTGATGCGGTGTATTGGCTGCGTTTTGCAACGCGTGCCGGCGAGTGGCAGGAGTTTGCGCTGCCGTTCGCAGAATTTGTGCCAACGTACTTTGGCGTGCCGCGCCCCAATGGCACGCCGCTGAACCCGGCTGCAATCGGCGAGTATGGCTTCTTGATTGCAGACAAGCAGGCCGGCCCATTTTCGCTTGAGGTGGAGTGGATAGTGGCAGGTTAGGGTGCCGCAGTAACAGTCAGCCGCAACGCATCACCAGGCACAATCTTCCGCTGCGGAGAACCGCAAGCCCTGCCGGTCAAAGATCGGTGTGTAGAATTCAGTGCAGCATATTTGCACGCACTAGCGGCGCAAGAACTTCCATTGCCTGAAGGAGACCGATCGATGGCTCTAGAAACCGCATTTACGATCGACACATCCAGCATTAAGTACGGACCGGGTGTGACGCGCGAGGTGGGGCACGACATGCGCCGGCTGGGCGCGCAGCGTGTGATGGTGCTTACGGATGCGCAGCTAGCGCAGGGCGCAGCAGTTGCCACGGCGGTGGCTGCGTTGAAGGCGGCGGGCATTGATGCTGTGCTGTTTGACCAAGTGCGGGTGGAGCCAACCAGCAGCTCGTTTCTACAGGCGATTGAGTTTGCCAGCCGCGGCAAGTTTGACGGCTACTTGGCGGTGGGCGGCGGGTCGGTGATTGACACGGCCAAGGCGGCCAACTTGTACGCAACCTATCCGGCTGATCTGCTGGCATACGTGAACCCGCCCATTGGCAGGGGCGAGCCTGTGCCCGGCCCGCTGCAGCCGCTGATTGCTGTGCCCACCACAGCTGGCACCGGCAGTGAGACCACAGGCGTCGCCATCTTTGACTTCACCGAGATGCACGCCAAGACCGGAATTGCCCACCGCGCGCTGCGCCCCAATCTTGGAATTCTGGATCCGGATAACACGCGCACACTGCCCAAGCTGGTGGCTGCCAGTTCCGGGCTGGATGTGCTGTCGCATGCCCTGGAATCCCTGACAGCGCTGCCGTATAACCAGCGCGCCGCACCGGCTGCACCAGAGCTGCGGCCGGCCTATCAGGGAGCCAATCCCATCAGTGACATTTGGTGCGGCAAGGCGATTCAAATGGTGGCCGCCAACATCGTGCGCGCAATTCAAGACCCGGACGATGGGGAGGCGCGCAGCCAGATGCTGCTGGCGGCAGCGTATGCCGGCATCGGCTTTGGAAACGCCGGCGTGCACCTGCCGCATGGCATGTCCTACCCCGTGTCGGGCATGGTGCGCGCCTACAACCCGGCAGGCTACCCCGCTGACCACCCCATCATTCCGCACGGCATGTCGGTCATCCTGAATGCACCAGCAGTGTTTCGCTTTACCGCGCCGGCCAATCCGCAGCGCCACCTGCTGGGAGCGCAGTTGATGGGCGTTGACATTTCGGCCGTGGCGGAAGCTGATGCCGGCGCGGTGCTGGCAACTGCAATTATTTCGCTGATGCAGCAAACCGGTGTGCCCAATGGCCTGGGGGCGATTGGCTTTACAAAGGCGGACATCCCGAAGTTGGTGGAGGGAACATTGCCGCAGCACCGCGTAACAAAACTTTCCCCGCGCCCGGCAACAGCTGCCGACTTGCAAACCCTCTTCGAAGACGCGCTGCGCTACTGGTAGGGGCGGGCAATGCGGCCGGACTTAGGTTGCAGTATCACCCGCCAAACCAACACAATTCATCCCGAACCCGGGAATATAGGGTTTCTGATATGGCGGTTTCGAAATGCTGAGCGGTTTGAAACCGCTCAAGCTAAAGCGCTGATAATTACTGATGATCAAACAACCTGCTTGCGGCATGGCATCCAGCACATTGAAATCGAGTGCTCAAGAGCGAGCAACCCCCAAGGATTCGCACTCGTTGGCGGCAATTTCGGAAGTTATGCAGGCGAATTTATGGTGCCACTTTTTCCAACAAACCGTCTTGCTCTAGTCTAACTGCAGCAGCGGCACACTCCATTACATCCACGCCGATAATCTCTGAAATGGCGAGCAAGTCAGTCTGGCCATCCGCATAGGCTAAAACGTTCATAATTGTGCGGGGCACCACCACATTCTTGGTGCTCAATGATGGTTTGATGCCGCGCCTTCCAAGTTGCGGCTCGCATGGCACCGTAGCCTTGTACACATAATTCACTTCCAGCGCCTGCAGGCAGCTTTGTATAACTTCAAAGGCACCTTCGAGACCCGCCGGGCTAATAACCGAAAGATCATCGAGTGAGGTGTGGTACTCGGGATAGGCACCATATTTTGTGCGCATGATTAAAACTACTGGAAGGTCAATCAGGGCACTACAATATTGCCGTTCATCGGATCCGCGGTCCAGGAAACTGTAGCGGACATAATTTACCCCGCGTTGCTTTAGTGTCTGTTTCGCAACTCTATCTGCAAGTGTGCCGCCTTTGCGTGAAGGCAGAAAAGAATATGCGCGGTCGTCGCCCACGCAAGAAACCTCAAAACCAGCAACGGTCTTCTGCTTCATGAACGCGCTATTTTTACTCAAATAAACAATCGCGCCAATCGTCTCCGGGACAAATACGATGCGGTATGTGTAGCGCCGGTTCTCCAGGCTCTGCAGCCATTGCGCAAGCGCCGCCGTTACCACCGGTCCGGACAACTCATTGTTTGCCATAGACGGATGGCAAATATAGCTAGAGACGAGGATTTCATTTTCTTCCTGCCCGGGAATTATGAGTTCTCCGTAATTGAGGACGCCGGACTGCAGGTCGCTGTCAATTACTGCGTGGTATTGCCCATCAGGAAGTGCCGTGCGCTGGTGATGGGTCAGGCAAAACCCCCAGCGGCGTTCGTAATAACTGGTGATGTACGGAATTGCATCAGGCTGTTCCGGCAAGGAATACAAATGCGCATCTAATTCGGCGCGACTGAGCCAAGCGTCTACCGGCTCGGAGTAGCCAAGCACGTGCAGATTGTGATTGGTGTAATCTACCACTTTGTTGCCAGCCTCGTCGGCAATGTAGGCGTCCCGAATGGTCCATTCGTCCGGGACAACCCAGTCGAATGCTTGGGTGCCCGTTGGTACTGAGTGGACAGTCAGTCCCGGAAGAAGGTTGCCTAGGTAGGCAAGCGTGTGTCGTACGCCAGGGCCAGTAATGCTGCGGTGGATTGGGAAGAGGTCTTGTGCCCACCCGTACATTTTTTCGCCTGTGCTCCGCGTTTCCTTCATGTTAGTGGCCATGAGACTCCCGTGCTTGTCGATTTGGATCGGTCTCGTGATTTGGCTGCGGTTTACCTCGTGGCATCTACGTGTACTAGATGTGCATTATCCGTAGAGTGAACAGTACACCCTTGCGGGACAGCTCTATCTTTTGAGATACGACCATATTGAGTAAAAATACTAAGAGAAACTTTGCTTCTTGTGTTTATATTATCATAACGGCAGCTTGCGCCTGCGGCCTACTCTGCCGCAGAAATTAAAACCGGACAACTAATTACTGCGGCGCACTGATAATCACATAACTTGAAGATGGTAGCGTGTGTGCCGAGGCACGCCGAATCCCGGTGATGCCACTTGGTAGCAAAATTGCCAGTTGGTTGGCGCTACACATCTTTGGTGTCCGACTTTACGATCACGCCGCCACCAGCTCTGCCAGCGAGCGTGCTCCGCGCTGTGCGAGCAATTGCGCCAAGCCGCTGTGGATTGCCTGCAGCAAGCCCGGGCCTTGGTACACGAGACCGGTGTACAACTGCAGCAGGTTGGCGCCGGCACGCAATGCCTCCAGCGCCGCTGCGGCGCTGTCAATGCCGCCGACGCCAATGATGGCAAGCTTGTTGCCGGACTGTTTACGAATGTGACGGATGACCGCGTTCGCTGCGGCTTGGAGTGGCACGCCACTGAGCCCGCCTTCCGCACTGGCATTGGGACTGCGCAAAGCCGGGCGCGTGGTGGTGGTGTTTGTGGCAATTACCCCCGCGATATCTGCAGCGAGCACAGCGTCCAGCAGTTCGTCCAATTGTGCGGGGCTGAGGTCTGGCGCAACTTTTACAAACAGCGGCAGGCGCGGACAGTGCTGTTGGCGCAGCTGCTGCAGTGCGCCCAGCAATGGCGCCAGCGCAGAACCGCCCTGCAGTTCGCGCAAGCCCGGCGTGTTGGGCGAGCTGATGTTGATGGCGATGTAATCTGCAAACGGATGGACTTGCTGCAACAGCGTGCTGTAATCTGCGAGCGCATTATCCAGTGATGTGTTGCGCCCTTTGCCAATGTTGATGCCCAGCGGCACAGGCCGGCCGCGTGCGCGCAGCGCAGCAAGGCGCGGCAGCGCCGCCGCCACTCCGGCATTGGGAAACCCCAGGCGGTTGATGAGTGCGGCGTCTTGTGCCAGCCGAAACACACGCGGACGCGCATTCCCGCTTTGCGCCAGCGGCGTCAGCGTGCCAACCTCCACATGCCCGGCGCCCAGCGCGGCCAGCCCCGGCACACACACGGCGTTCTTGTCGTAGCCGGCGGCGATGCCCACCGGATTGCGAAAGTGCAGCCCGCAGACTTCGCTATGCAGGCGCGCATCCTCAAACGCAAACAGGCGCGTCAGCAGGCGCAGCAGCGCCGGCGTGTGCTGCACCGCGCGCAACGCTTGCAGTGTGATCGCATGCGCCGTCTCTGCATCCAGCTGGAAGAGCAGCGGGCGCAGCGCTGGATAGAAGCTGGTCACCCGGCCGGCGCAGCTGCAATGTAGCGCAGCACCTTGGCGTGCTGGCTGCTGTCCACAGCGCCGGCGCGCAGCCACTCGTCCAGCAGCTGCCGGATTGTGGCTGCTGCCTGCAGGCGGCAGCCGGTGCCGGCAAGTGCCGCTGCGGAATCATTGCTGCGGTCTATCAACACCACAATATCCTTCACAACTAATCCCGCGCTTTGCAGCTGCGCAATAGTTTCCAGTTTGCTCAAGCCGGATGTGATCAAGTCGTCCAGCACGACGGCGGTTTCGCCGGGCTGCCATTCGCCCTCGATGTTTGCGCGCGTGCCGTAGGCGTTGGCCTCGCGCCGCGGG
>QWRL01000112.1 GCA_003670425.1 Chloroflexota bacterium | reverse complement strand
GCAATTCCGCCGCTTGACCCGCAGGTGGCAGCGCATGCCTGGATGGGCGCCTTGACCGAGGTGGTCATTCAGGGGGTGCATCCCGGCGAGCCGGCGCCAGAGCGCGCGCTGCCTGCGCTGCGCAACATCCTGCTGCGCAGTGTGGGTGTTTCAGAGCAGCGGATCAATCGGCGGGAGGCGGCCACGGTTGCACCTGCCACTGCGGTGCATCTGGAGCGGCCCGCACTGCTGGCTGCCCTGCATGCGCGGCTGGCTGCCGGCGAGGCTGTAATTTTGAGCCACACTGTGCCGTGGCCAGCCGTTTCGCTTACCGGCTTTTTGCGCAAAGCGGGTGGATTGCAGCGCGTGTATTGGTCGCACGCAGGCAACCCGCTGGCTTTTGCCGGATTTGGCGAAGCAGCGCGTGTGGTGGCTGCAGCCAGTGATGCTTTCAATAGTGTGCGCAGCGCATCAGCTGCGCTGTTTGCACGCATTCTCTCCACCGGTGAGCAGCCACCGGCGCAAGTGCAGCCGCGGTTGTTTGGGGGCTTTGCGTTTCGCGATGCTGTGCCAGACGAGATGTGGGCAGCGTTTCCGGCAGCCTGCTTTGTGCTGCCGCAAGTGCTGTTGACACGCCATCAGGGGCAGGTGTGGTTGACGCTGAACATGCGCATTGAGCATGGCAGTGATGTGCAGCATTTGGATGAGCGCATCGTGGCGGAGCTGGAGCGACTGCGCACTCTGCCGGACGATCCTGCACCCGCTGTGCAACGCGCGTTTGGCGGGGCCGTGGCGCTGGGAACTCAAGCGCAGTGGATAGAACATGTGCGCAGCGCCACCGCGAAGATCCGCGCGGGCGAGCTGCAAAAGGTGGTGCTTGCACGCGCGCTTGATTGGCCGCATCCAATCGATCCGCTTGCGGCGCTTATCCATCTCAAGCAGCACTATGCGGGCACCTACCGCTATTTGATTGAGCCGCAGCCTGGCAGTGCGTTCTTTGGTGCCACGCCGGAACTGCTTGTGCAGTCTGACGGGCGCGTGCTGCGCAGTACGGCGCTGGCTGGATCCATAGGCCGTGGCGCAAATGCGCAAGAGGACGCTGCGCTGGGGCGCGAGCTGCTTGCAAGCGCCAAGGATCGCGGCGAGCATGAGCTTGTGGTGCGCGATATTTGCACCCAACTGGGCCCGTTTGTCAAAACGGTGGCGGCTGCGCGCGAGCCCAACCTGCGCCGCCTGAGCAACATTCAGCACCTGCAAACTGCCATTGAAGGCGAGGCGCTGGAAGGCGTGGACTTGTTGGCGGTGGCTGCGGCGCTGCATCCCACGCCGGCGCTTGGCGGAGTGCCGCGGGCGCAGGCAATGCAGTTGCTGGCCGAGCTGGAGCCGACCTCGCGCGGATGGTTTGGCGCACCGGTGGGCTGGCTGGATGCGCACGGTGGCGGGCTGCTGGCAGTTGCCATCCGCTGCGCCGTTACAAATGGCACCGCGGCCCGGCTGTACGCAGGTGCGGGCATTGTGGCTGATTCTGATCCGGAGCGTGAATGGCATGAGACTGAGCTAAAGCTGCGGCCCATGCTGGATGCGCTGGGTGCGTAACCGGCAAGACCGTGCATGCTTCCGCTGCTGGCACGCCGCAGAATAATTTTTGATGTACTGGAGGTAAGCGATGGCACATGAGTTTCCGGAGACTCCGCTAAACAAGGTGAAGCGGCTGCCCGAAAAAGGCCACTACGATGCTGCCAGCATTTATGCGGTGGTGGATGCGGCTTTGATCTGCAGCGTTGGCTATGTAATTGACGGGCAGGTGTATGTGACGCCAACGATGCATGCGCGCGATGGCGACCAGATTCTGCTGCATGGTTCGCGCGCCAGCCGCATGCTGCGGCATCTTGATGGCGGCGGGGCTGTGTGCATCTCGGTCACCATCGCGGATGCGCTCGTGCTTGCGCGCTCAATTTTCGAGCATTCTATGAACTACCGCTCGGCGACGCTTTTTGGGCATGGAACGCCGGTTGTTGGCAGTGCTGCGCGGCGCGCTGCGCTGCAAATGTTTGCGGAGCGCATGATTCCGGGGCGCTGGAATGATGCGCGGCAGCCGGATGAAGGCGAGCTGAAGCAGACAACGATTGTGGCCGTGCCAATTGAAAGCGCAGCGGCAAAAATTGCGGACGGCATGCCAACCGATAACGACGCAGACATGGACTATCCGGTGTGGGCCGGCATCATACCGATGCACCATTCATACGGTGTGCCAGTAGCAGACCCGCGGACGCAACCGGAGCGGCCATTGCCAGAGTATCTGCGTGGCTTTGCATCCGCGTAGCCGCGTTGGGTCGGGCACTGTTGCGTGAGCCGCCGGTTATTTCCCCGACACACAAATTGGAATCAATGTTAAGTTCAGCGAACCGCAACATGTTGTGGGCGTCCATATTTGTGGATGAGCTGGCGCGGGCCGGGTTGCGCGCAGCGGTGATTGCGCCGGGCTCGCGTTCCACGCCGCTTGCATTTGCGTTTGCCGCTAACCGCCAGATTACCGTGCACTCGCTGCTGGACGAACGCAGCGCGGCTTTCTTTGCGCTGGGCATTGGCCTGCACAGCGGGCGGGCTGCTGCGCTGCTGTGCACCAGTGGTACGGCCGCTGCCAATTTCTTGCCAGCAATTATGGAAGCCAATCATGCGCGCGTGCCGATGCTGGTGTTGACGGCGGACCGGCCGCCGGAGGCGCGTGCGTCCGGCGCCAACCAGACTGTTGACCAGGTGAAGCTGTACGGTGACCAGGTGCGCTGGTTTCAAGAAGTGGCACTGCCGGAGGCCAATCCATCGGACCTGATGCTGCGCTACCTGCGCAGCATGGCTGATCGTGCGGTGGCGCTTGCGATGGGCACACCGGCTGGCGCGGTGCACCTGAATTTTCCTTTTCGTAAACCGTTGGAGCCAACCATTGTTGATGGTGACGTGCCCAACGATCCAGCTGGTAGCGGCGTCCAAAGTGCGCACGAGCCGCAGCTTCGGATTTCCAGCGGCGCGCAATCGCCGCGGGTTGAGCAGGTGCGCGCTGTCGCCGAGGCGCTGCACAGCGCCCAGCGGCCTGTGATTGTGTGCGGGCCGCGCTGTGGTGGCGCGGGGTTTGCGGATGCCGTGCAGCGTCTGGCGGTGCAGTTGCGGGTGCCATTGCTTGCGGACGCACTTTCTGGCGTGCGTTTTGCCGACCGACCCGCTGGTGCTGTGGAAGTGGTGTTCGGCTTGTATGAGAACTATGCGGGGAGTGCGGTGCTGCCGCAGCCGGATTTGGTGCTGCGATTTGGAGCACCGCCAATTTCTGCGGCGCTTGAGCGCTTGCTCGATGGCAGTAGCGCGCTGCAACTTCTTGTTAGTGAGAGCGGTACTTACGAGGATCCGGTTCACCGATTGGGTGCGCTTTATCAGTGCGACGCGGCCGAGTTGTGTGCGCTTGTGTCTGCAGAACTTGTATCGCGATCGATGCGGGTTGCGACTGGGTGGACCGCACAGTGGGCGGGCTGTGAGGCTCGGGCAGCAACTGTAATTGCGGCCGAATTTGCTAGCGACGCGGTGGAAGGCAGTGTGGTGGCAACGGTCGGCGCAGCGCAACCGGAAGGTGTTCCACTATTCATCGCCAGCAGCCTGCCGGTGCGCCATTTGGACCAGTTTGCTGCACCGCGTGCAACACTTATGCCGGTCTATTGCAACCGCGGCGCCAGCGGAATTGACGGAACAATATCAAGCGCGTTGGGCGTAGCGGCCAGCAGCGGCCAGCGTATTACCCTGGTGTTGGGCGACCTTGCTTTTTACCATGACCTCAACGCGCTGCTTGCGCTGCGGCGCTGCGGCTTGCAGGCCATAATTGTGGTGCTGAACAATAATGGGGGCGGTATATTTCGGCGCCTGCCCGTGGCCAAATTCGAGCCGACATTCACCGACCTGTTCGTAACGCCACATGGGCTTGAGTTTTCGGGCGCTGCCGCACTGTTCGGACTGCATTATCAATTGATTGTAGAGATTCGTGAATTCAAGGCTGCGTTCCACGCGGCGCTGGCCGGATACGAGAATCAGTTGATAGAAGTGCAAACTGACTCTGCGGCGCATGAGGTTGCGCGACAGCGCATCATTGCAGCGCTGCGGCCCGCAGGTTAGCAACCCGGCGCAGCGCGCGTTCAATCTACGCAGTCGCAATCACATCCAATTCAAGGAGCAACAACAATGGAAGCAGTGCAGTGGGCCACGGTAAAGGAGTTCGAAGACATCACGTATCAAAAATTTGAGGGTGTTGCGCGCATTGCATTTAATCGGCCGGAGGTGCGTAATGCATTTCGGCCGCAGACCATTGATGAAATGATTGAGGCGTTCAACCATGTCTGGCATGACCAGCAGGTGGGCACAATTTTGCTTACCGGAAACGGGCCCGCGAAGGATGGCAAGTACGCTTTCTGCAGCGGCGGTGATCAGCGCGTGCGCGGGTACGGCGGGTACGTGGACAACGAGGGAGTGGCCCGCCTTAATGTGCTGCAGTTGCAGCGCATCATTCGGTCGATCCCGAAGCCAGTCATAGCACTTGTGGCTGGGTATGCGATTGGCGGTGGCCATGTGCTGCATGTAGTGTGTGACCTGACGATTGCCGCAGAGAATGCAGTGTTTGGGCAGACTGGGCCGAAGGTTGGCAGCTTTGATGGCGGGCTGGGCAGCAGTTATCTGGCGCGCATTGTTGGGCAGAAGAAGGCGCGTGAGATCTGGTATCTGTGCCGGCAGTACAGCGCGCAGGATGCGCTGCAGATGGGCCTCGTCAACGCGGTTGTACCCACAGAGCAGCTGGAGCACGAGGGCATCAACTGGGCGCGCGAGATTCTGGCAAAGAGTCCGATTGCAATTCGCTTTCTCAAGGCAGCCATGAACGCTGACTGTGATGGTCAGCTTGGGCTGCAGGAGCTGGCAGGCAACGCAACGATGATGTATTACATGAGCGAGGAGGGACAGGAGGGCAACGCGGCCTACAAAGAAAAGCGCGCGCCACAGTTCGGCAAATTCCCCTGGCGTCCGTAAGCTGTGCGCTGTTGGTAGCGCATGCAACATTGATTCGAACTGCTCTCTTAAATCTGTATGATGATGGATTGGCTGGCTGAACAAGCAGCGCATAACGCCGATGGCTTGGCGTTGAGATTTGGTTCGGACCGCTGGCGTTACGCGGACTTGGATGCTGCTGCCAGCAAGATGTGTGCGTGCCTTGCGGCAGCGGGCGTAGTAGGCGGCACCCATGTAGGCGTGCTGCTGCCAAACTGCCCGGACTATCTGGTGCTGGTGCATGCACTGCTGCGCATGGCGGCCGTGATTGTGCCGCTCAATACGCGCCTCACCACTACTGAATTGCGCTGGCAGATTGAGCATGCTGACGTGGCACTGCTAATCTGCAACGCCGACACTGCTGCTATTGCGTGTGCGCTTGAATGTCCGTGGCTTGAGCTGCCCGGAACTGAGGCCAGCGCGCCAGCGCGCCAGATCGAAACCCATAGCAATGCCCAGTTTCTCGTGTTCACCTCCGGAACTAGCGGGCGGCCAAAGGCGGTGCAGTTGACACGCAGCAATATTCTTGCCGGTGCGCAAGCATCCGCAGCGCGCTTGGGTGTACAGGCGCATGATTGCTGGCTGCTTTGCATGCCGCTCTATCACGTGGGTGGTCTGGCGGCTGCGCTGCGCAGTTGCATTTATGGCACTGCGATCGATCTACAGGCAGGGTTTGACGTGAACATAGTATGCAGCGCGATTGCCGCCGGGCACATCACGATTGTTTCGCTTGTGCCTACAATGCTGCAGCGCCTGCTGGCTGCGGGATCTGCTCCGCCGCCCAGTCTGCGCTGCGTTCTCCTCGGCGGTGCCGCAGCGCCTCCGGAGCTGGTGCACCGTGCGCTTGCGCTTGGTTGGCCAATCTTTCCAACTTATGGCTTGACCGAAACGGCAGCGCAAGCGGTAACCGCAACACCGGCAGAGGCGCTTGCGAAGCCGTCCAGTGTGGGGCGGCCATTAGACGGAATTCGGGTGGAGGTGCTGGGGTCAGGCGGGCAGCAGCTGCCGGGTGAGGTCGGGGAGATTGCCGTTGCGGGGCCGACCGTGATGCAGGGTTACTACAAAGATGTGGCCGCTAGCGCTGCGGCAATGCGCGACGGCAAGTTGTTAACAGGAGACCTTGGCTATCTTGATGACGCTGGCGACTTGTTTGTGGTGCAGCGCCGATCGGATTTGATTGTGAGCGGCGGCGAGAATGTTTATCCGGCGGAGGTGGAGGCGGTGCTGCTTGGGCATCCAGCGGTGGCGGAATGTTGTGTGGTGGGATTGCCGGACGCCGAATGGGGCCAGCGTGTTGGTGCGGTAGTGGTGGCAAATGCGGGAATGGAGTTGGATGTTGTTGAGTTGGAGCGCGCATGCCGGGCGCAGCTGGCTGGGTACAAGGTGCCGCGCACATGGCAAATTACGGGTGGGCTGCCGCGCAACTCTGCCGGGAAAGTACAGCGTGAAGAAGTGCGTGGCCGGTTTACGGTTGCATAATCATTGGACGGTCAGTCCCGCTGCAAACAGCAATGAAAATGCAAGTGTGAGCAGTGCGGTTCCTGAAAGGGCGGCGTTGAGCGCAGCGCCGGATTGTGTGATGACAATGCGGGCTTGACGCTCAGCCAGCGGTGCACTGATCCACGCGATCATTACCCATGGGGGGGCAAGTCCGGCTGCGAAGAGAGCTGGCGGGGCGGCAAACGCCAGCCCAAGCAGCAGCAAGTATTCAATGCGCGTGCCGCGCGCGCCGAGCAGCACTGCCAGCGTGGTTTTGCCAACTGCCCGGTCTGGCCCGATGTCGCGCAAATTGTTCACGACTAGGATTGCGCTTGTGAGCAGGCCAACGGGTACGCTGGCGGCGATGGCCAGCAGAGTCAACGTGTTTGTTTGCACGTAATAAGTACCACTGACAGCTACAAGCCCGAAGAACACAAACACAAAAATTTCACCCATGCCTTTGTAGCCGTAGGGCAGAGGGCCGCCGGTATACAAAACCGCAGCGGCAATCGCCGCGATGCCAATTGCGACGACCGGCCAGCCGCCACGCGCAGCAAGATAAAGTCCGGGGATAAGCGAAAGGGCAAACACGACCCACATGCCGCGCAGTACTTGCGCCGGCGTGAGCAGGCCGGATTGCGTGACGCGCAAAGGCCCAACTCGATCTGGTGCGTCGGCACCGCGCTGAAAATCAAACACGTCGTTGGCAAGGTTGGAGCCGACTTGAAGCAGCAGCGCACCGAGCAGCGCCGCAAGCGCTGGCAATAGTGCGAATCCGCCATCGCGGATGGCAACCGCAGTGCCGACTGCCACCGGCGCGGCAGCCGCGAACAAGGTGCGCGGTCGAAAAGCCAGAATCCAAGCGTGGAGTGGACTGGTGGAAGCGCGCGGAGTCACCAAAATATTATAGTCACCCCTTGTTTGGGTTACCTCAAAAATGGGCGGGTGAAATACCGCGAACACAGAAGCCAAGGTGGACATTCGCGCATTTAGCCTTGTTTTATGCGCGAAAGTAGATTTCCGCCGAAAACCACAGCAAGAAATTTACTCTGGGTCTAGCGAACTGAACCCTG
>QWRL01000111.1 GCA_003670425.1 Chloroflexota bacterium | reverse complement strand
AGCGCACGATTCCGGCTGCCGTAAAAGCTCACGCCAATTCGGAACTGCCAACAGGCGGCTGAGTATCACAGCTTACGCGGCAAATCCTCTGCCCAACGCACCCACGGCTTTCGCTCAAGTTCCGGCTTCGTATTGCGCTGGCCCGGCGCCACTGGGCTCCGCACTTGTTGACGGTACACAGCGTCGCCGCAAAGTGCCGCCGGACATGCGACTATGCCCCAAGTTCAACAGCCAATGCGGTCCGGTGCAGGCATCGCCGCCCAAAGTTCTGCACCTGAACCCGCATGCCGCGCGCGCTGCGTTCCCGCAGCCAGAGCCAGCTCGCAGGCAGCCCGCCCACATTTATCAGGTAAACATCGGATAAAGTACAGCGTTCAGATTGCGGGGTGCCAGTTCACTGCCGATACCACATGCAGGGCAAACACTAGTTTCAACCGGAGAATAAAACAAAATGGCAAACACCAGCGCAATGCCCTCAACTTTACAGCCAGAAAGTGGCCTTGTAATTGTGCTGCCGGGCGGTCCGGTACGGGACCCGGCTGGCCAGCGCACAAACCGCTTTCGCTTTGAACCCGGCCAGTCGCTGCGCGGTGTAAACCTGCGCGGAGTCAATCTGGCAAATGTAAATTTGGCGGGTGCAAATTTGACCCAGTCAAAGTTGGGCGGCGTAAATCTCTTCCAGGCAAATCTTGGAAGGATTAATATGGAGTATGCAAACGCCTATCGCTGCAACTTGCGCATGGCGAACATGGTGGAGGCGCGGCTCAAACGCGCGGTCTTCTCCGAGTCGGATTTGGCTGGCGCCCAGCTAAAAGGCGCGGACTTGACCGAAGCCAGCTTGAGCAAATCCAGCCTGACTGGCATTCATCTGTCCAAGGCGCTGCTCACCAAAAGCGACATGACCGGCACCGACTTGAGCCGCTCTGACCTGACCAAATCCAATCTGGATGGCGCGCGCATGACCAGCTCTGATTGCAGCCATGTGAACTTTACGGCCGCCAAGATGCGCAAGACGGATTTGAGCCGTGCAAACATCAGCCACGCGCAATTGAGCGACGCGGATCTAACCGGCTCGGATTTGTCCTCAGCAGTGCTGGACTTTTCAGACGCTCCGCGCGCCAACTTTTCCGGGGTTGATTTCAGCCGGGCATCAATGCGCGAAGTAAAAGCAGTGGCGGCCAACTTTTCCAAGGCCGACCTGCAGATGGCTGACCTGTCTGACGCCGACCTTACGGGCGCAAACTTGAGCGGCGTGCGCCTCGTGGAAGCCATGCTGCCATGGGCCAACTTGACCCGCGCCAACCTCACCAAAGCCAACCTGACAGAGGCAGACTTGAGCTGGGCGATACTGAGTGGAGCCAACTTGACCGGTGCAGTTTTGGCCGGAGCCAATCTCTCCTGGGCGGAGATGGTGGGCACCAAAAAAGTAGACGCAACCGGGAATACCGTGCTGGACGGCGCTAACTTGCAGAAGGCCGATTTGCGCAGTGCCCGGATGCACGGCGCCAGCCTGGTGGGTGCGCTGCTAAACAACGCAAACCTGAATCAGGCAAATCTGACCGCTGCGAATTTGAGCAAGGCTGAGTTGCGCAGCGCACAGCTGTCCAAAGCAGACCTGCGCCAGGCAATTTTTGCAAAAGCGCAGCTAACCGGCGCTAACCTGCGCGGCGCGGACTTGCGCGAGGCGGACCTGCGCGGAGCTAACCTCACGCGCGCAAACCTTACAGGCGCTAATTTGGAAGGCGCAAAAGTAGATGCGAAGACTCTGATTGGCGTAGAGTCGCTGATCGACGCCACGCTGCCGGACGGCACAATTCAACCAGAGTAAACGGCGCGCCGTTGGCGCAACCGCATGCAACGCCCCCCGGATTTCAAATTCGGGGGGCGTTTTTGGTTGCGAAGATGGCGCCTACGCCAAGCGTAGGCGCCCGGCACTGCCAGCGGACACGCTGCCAATGTGCGCATAAAACTGGCCGCTGGATTGCAGCGCGTGCAGCAAGCCGGCCAGCCCTGCCGGGGCCACCGCCATCAACAAGCCGCCCGAGGTTTGGGGGTCAAACAGCAACTGCTGCTGCCACGCCGCAAGCCCATCCGCGCCGTCCAACCACTGCCGGTAAAACTCAATATTGCGCGTGGTGCCGCCGGGATAAATTTGAGCGCGCGCATACTGCTGCGCACCATCCAACCACGGCAGCGCATCCCAGCGCAGGTTGAAGCTGGTCCCCGATTGGGCGGCCATCTCATGCGCATGCCCCACTATGCCAAAGCCGGTGATGTCTGTGGCTGCATGCAGCGCGCCACCCATGCGCCGCCCGGCAAGCATCGCCGTGCGATTTAGTTGCGCCATCACGGCCACACACGCGGCCACATGCGCTGCGCTTGCCATGCCATTCTTTAGCGCAGTTGTGATGGTGCCGCTGCCCAGCGGTTTGGTGAGCACCAGTTCGTCGCCAGGCTGCGCCCCACCCTTGCTCCAGATTTTTTTGGGATGCGCCAGGCCAATTACCACCAAGCCAAATTTTGGCTCTTGGTCTGCAACGGAATGGCCCCCCGCCAACACCGCGCCGGCTTCACGCACCTTCTCTGCACCGCCCCGCAAAATTTCCTTCAGCAATTCGCCCGGTTGGTCGGCCGGCCAGCACAGCAAGTTGAGCGCAAGCAGCGGATCTCCGCCCATGGCATACACATCGGAAAGTGCATTTGCAGCGGCCACGGCGCCAAACTCGTAGGGGTCATCCACCACCGGCGGGAAGAAGTCCGCCGTGGCAATCACGGCGCGGTCTTCATCTAACTGGTAAACCGCTGCGTCATCCGGCTGCGCAATCCCAGCCAGCAACTGCGGAAACTCCGCCGGGCTAAAAATATTGGCAAGCGAACCAACGAGCTCCCCGAGCACGCGGGGATCCAGTTTGGACGCTCAGCCCGCGCAAGTGGCCAGCGTTGTGAGGCGGATGCCTTTGCCATCTGCAAGCTGCGGGTCAGGGCTGGCGCCGGGCATTTACCAATTCCCCCAATCAGCCCGCGGGCTGCAGCGCCGGTAGGCCGCCATCATCCAATTCAGACTCAAGCCCGGACACTTTATCCGCTTGCCAGCCGGGCGCTCGCTCGATGTCGATATCTCCAAATGGCTCGGGCTGCGAGGCATGCACCATGTGCCGCCGCACCAGCTCCAGCACTGCCAGAAAAGTAGCCACCACTTCAGCCCGCGGCTGTCCCGCATGCAGCAGATTGAAAAACTTGGTGCTCAGCACACTGCCCAAAATGCGGGCAATATGGGCGATTTTGTCCCGCACCAAAAAGCGCGGACGCGGCAGCACGCTGGTTACGGCCTGCTGGTCAGTAGGCGGCTGCAGCAGCACGCGCAGCATTGCGCGCATCAAATCGGCCGGGCTTAGTTTTGATAAATCGAGGCGCGGCTCCACCTTGGGCGGCTTGGCCATGCGCACAAATGTCTGGCGGCCCGCCTGCTGGCATTCGAGCAAAAATACGCTGGCATCCTTGAAGCGCTTGTACTCGCGCAGCTGGCGCGCGAGCTCCTCGGCCGGATCCAGCTCCTCTGGCTGGCGCACGGGCGGGCGCGGCAGCAGCGCCTCGCTTTTGATGAGCAGCAGCCGCGCCGCAATCAACAAAAACTCTGCGAGGTCCGCAATCTCATGCTTTTCAAGCTGGCGCACATATGCCAGATACTGGTCAGTCACCTGCGCCAGCGCCACCCGCGTAATGTCCAGCTCCTCGCGCTCAATGAGATGAAGCAGCAAGTCCATCGGACCAGAAAACACTGGCAGCGCAACCGAATAATGCTTGGGAAACATAAATGCAGGCAAAGCATAACACGCAACCCGCCAAAAGCACGCAAAAAACTTGACGCTGCCGGTGCGCTGTGCTATTCTTCTGCCGCGCAGCACAAATGCGCCGAACCCGTTGCGGGGTGGAGCAGTGGTCAGCTCGTCGGGCTCATAACCCGAAGGTCGCAGGTTCGAATCCTGCCCCCGCTACCTTGCATCAGTCAGTAGAGTGCAACGCGCCCTACTGACTGGTCGTTTATGGCCTGCGCAGTCGCTTGGCGGGGTAGCTCAGTGGCAGAGCAGGGGACTCATAAGCCCTTGGTCGAGAGTTCGACTCTCTCCCCCGCCACTTAGCTTCATTAAGTAAATTCGGCCAGCGAAAAATTTTATCCAGCGAAATAGGTAGCGCACGCCAGTGCCGGGCGCGGCGAATGATTTACAGCCCGAGCCGGCTGCACCGCAAAGCCTAACAGCTGCCTGCCCGCTGGCTGGCAGACATCCCGCCTGTGCGCGGCATAAGCCCAATCCCGGCGCCAGCGCTCGCAGCGGACATAGCCGCGTGAATTGTTAGCCACACCATGAACTGCGCATAAGGCCAGCCGCAGTTTTTAGCCGCGCTTTATGGGCATGGCAACCAGCGCAACGTAAATTGGTGGTTGAGGACGCGGCTAGATGACCCCCACCCCGCCCACACGCTGGCGCACCCAGGCGCAAGCCAGCCTGGATGCCGGCGATCCGCCCGCAGCCATCACCAGCCTGCTTGAATATTTGAGTGCCATCCCGGAAGACGCCGCCGCGCTTGTGTTGTTGGGCGACTGCTATCTGGGGCTTGGAGCCGGTGCATGTGCACACGCCAGCTACGTACTGGCGCAGCGCTTTGGCGCACAGGTGGCCACCCGCTTGCGCGTCGCCGAAATGTCCGAGGAGCACGGCGCACCCGGGGATTGGCTGCAAACTTCAGGCCTGCCGCACAACGCGCGCAGTTTGTTTGAGCGCATCTGCCCACTCCCGGACGCCAGCGCCGAACACTGCCCGCCCACCCCAACCGCCGAACAAGCTCAACATCTGATGCAGCGCGTGCTGCAAGGTGCCGACCCATCCGGTGAAGTGCGCCTGCGCTACGCGGATGTAATGCGTTCTCTGCCGCCACTTTTGGAGCTGGCAGCAAGCCGGGCCATAACAGAGGGCACGCCCGGCAGAGCAGTAACTTTGCGGGCGCTCATAAAGGATTTGTCAGCATCAGCTTCAAATTAGCAGGAAAATCTTAGTTTCGCGCAATGAATTCTGTCTTACCGCCCATTTGGGCGGTTTTTTTGTTGTATTTCTGCGCCAGAACTAATAAATCGCTGGAAACGGTTACGAACAGCCCCGCCCGTCGTCAAGTTCACCCCCAAACTGCCGATTACTACGTAGGCAAATATCAGCTCAGCACCCCAGCAAGGGTGCGGCTGCCTTGCATTGCATTTTTAATTATTGCTGAACAACAGTAAGTTGACCGGAGTATTTATTTTGGAGCAGACAGCTTCCATCACAGCACCAGACGGGTCGGCAACGGCCGCAGTCATGAGCACCACCAATGGATCCGCAACCAAGGATCGCACGCTGGTGGCGTTGACGAGTGCAGAGGTAAAGCTGATCAAGCGCTTGCGTGGGTTGGACCAGGCGCAGTATCTGATGGTCGTCTCGGTGGATCGCAGTGGACCAGTAGCAGTGGCGCTGCTGGGCAGCGCGCAGCTTGAGAAGCTGGGCTAAGCGCACGGACGGCACGCATGGCAATTCGTGATTCCTTGCTCACTACGACGATGGGGGCAAGTGCGTTGATGGGACGGCATGCCGACGGCGGCATGCGAGTTGAACACGGGAACAATGGCCCGCCGGGTGAACACCCGACGCCAGCCCAGAGTGGCGGCCGCAACGGAAATTTGCGGCAACCAGCTCCGGGCAACGGCCAAACAAATTATGCGAGCGGGCATTCCAGCATCGTGAGGGACGCGGCCGGAATGCATGAAGTTTTTAAGCCCCGGCTCAGCAGTGAAAAAACTGCTTGCCGGAACCAGATTAATCGTTGAGAACACACGGAGGAGTGGTTACTATGAGTAAATCAACATCGATACTCCCACGTGCACTAGCAGACGGAATGCAATATGTATTCCTGGGCGTACTTGCGCTGGCAGTTTTGCTTGCGCCGGTTACGGCCAAACCCTTTGCGTTGCACGCCCCTACGACCGCGGCTCTGGCCGCACCAGTTGGATTCCTGATGGAGTCCGCCGCACGCTTTGCCAGCGCCGCCAACGCGGCACCGGCTGAAGCGCAGAAAATGCGCGCTGCTAGTGCGGCGCCACAGCGCGGAGACAACTACCAATGGCACCCCGCGGTGGCCGCGGCTGCGCCGTTAACCGGCACCATCTATGTGGTGCAGTCTGCCGGCTTCACACAAGTATCGGAAGGCAACGGGTCTGACGACTACGCGATTGTGCTTTCGAAGGCGCCCAGCAGTTTTGTCTCGATTACGGTGAGCGATGTGGCTGGCCAGCTACAGGTTGGCACAAACACCACCACATATTTAGCATCTTTGGACCTAATGTTTACGTCGTCCAACTGGTTTGTGGCGCAAACGGTCAACATTAAGGCAGTAAACGATAGCGTCTTCGAGGGCAAGCACTTCGCAACAATCACGCACACGGTGTACTCGTTGGACAGCCAGTACATGGGCGTAATTGCCGCAAGCGTTACCGCCGGCATCGACGACAACGACAACGGGATTGATATTCAGCAGAGCGGCCGTTCCACAGATCTCAGCGAGAGCAACACAACTGGAGACACGATTCAGGTGCGGCTGGTAACCCAGCCTACCGGTCCGGTGACTGTGAGCGCGATCGCGACCAGCCAGGCGTATTTGCGCGCCACCGCCAGTGCTGTTCTGAACCCACAGAGCACCACGTCCCTCACGTTCACCTCCTCCAACTGGAGCGTGCCGCAGACGGTGTATGTATCCGCCAGCGACGACTCCGTCAATGAGGGCACCCACACTGCGTCAATTACCTTTAGCGCGGACAGCGCCGACAAGTTCTATGACAACGACGGCGTGTTCGGGGGCGGGGCGATTACCAGCTTCTCTACTTCTACCGTGGTGACAAACATGGTGGATAACGCAGCCGGCGCCACAACAAGCACCACCACCGCCACCTCAGTGACGGCCAACATTACAGACAATGACGGCAAGGCAGTGCTTGAACAAAGTGACGGCCGGACCTTCGTAAAGGAAGGTGCACCGCTTGGGGACACATACACCTTGCAGCTGGCCAGTAAACCCACGGACGACGTGTCTATCACAATTGCCGTGCAGGCCACCACCGCGTCCACCGTGTCCACCATCGTAAGCCAGATTCTGGTGAGCCCAACAAGCCTCACGTTCACGCCTAACAACTGGGACGTGCCGCAGACCGTTACGGTCAGGGCAGTGGATGACGTGACCATAGAAGGTATGCACACAGCAACCATCACGCATACCATCCGGAGCACTTCGGCTACCACTGGCCTGGTAACGGATGGCAACTTCAACAATACGGGCATTGAAAAAATCAAGGTTGTAATTCTGGACAATGACACTGCCAACCTTGGCGGCGCAGACTTTGATGGCGACGGGCGTACCGATCTCGCGATCTACCGGCCCAACACCGCCCAATGGGTCTACCGCCAGGCCAACAACCAGGCTGTGGGTTCGATCACCTGGGGCATTGCCGGCGGTGCGGACGTACCAGTGAATGGCGACTTCGATGGCGATGGATTTTCGGACCCGGCCGTGTATCGGCCCGCCACAGCCCAATGGTTTGTGAAAGGCTCATTCAATGATGACTTCACTGTAACCACCTG
>QWRL01000110.1 GCA_003670425.1 Chloroflexota bacterium | reverse complement strand
GGCAACCCCGCAGAACTTGGCGGGCTGGTAGTATTTCTGGCGAGTGACGCAGCCAGCTTCATAACCGGTGCAGGCATCGCAATCGATGGCGGCTGGACGGTACATTAGTCTGAACTGGCAACAACTAAAGCATCCTGTGCGCAATATTAGCGCCGCTCAGCAGACACCCGGATCCCGCTGAGCCAAAGCCAGATTGCTCCCGAAGCCCAAACCGACCAAACATGATGCGAACCATAAACCGCATTCTATTTGCAGCGCTTTGTTTGGCGCTTGCAGTTGGAACTGCCATATATTTTGCCGCCCGCCAACGCCCCACCCTTGTCCGCAACCTTACCCCGGTCGCAATCTCACCAGCCGCGGTGAAATCTTTTGACCAGAAGGCCGTAGTTTTGCAGCAGGCTGCAGACAAGGCACAACAGACTGGAAAACCGCAACCCGTAACGGTCACATTCACCGAGACAGAACTTACAAGCAAGGCTGCGCAAGCACTGCGCGACTTGCCGGACAGCCTGATAAAAGCAGACAACCTGGAGTTGCACCTTGTTGATAATGGAGTGATCGCCACTTCCACTATTGATGTAGCGGGCATACCCGTTTCGATTGCGGTGGTAGCCGAACCGCTCACAATCGATGGCACAACCACCTTTGTCATCAAAGATATTAAAACTGGAGCAATTGCGCTACCAGACAGTTTGCGCGCCCAAATTGACAGCCAACTGCAACAACAGCTTTCTCCAGCAACACTTAATCTGCCGTTCGATGTGACCGGCCTTGAAATTGAAAATGGGCAGCTTGTACTGCAGGCATCTGTAAATCCGTAGGCGCATCTTTGCCATCGGCAATATCAGCAGCATGTGCTCCTCACAGAATTGAGTCACGCACCGAGTCTGGCTCATAAAACAAAGAGCGCCCATTGGGCGCTCGCTGATTCTCCTGCACAACCGGAGAGCAACAACCAGAATAGTATTGCGCGAACTTACTGCTCCGCCTGCCAAGTCGCCGCGTCGAACGCCGGCAGCTCACAACGCAGCTCCCCATCCGTGCGATAGCCAAGCGCAATGCCAGCCTGCATCAACTGCTGAATCTCGGTTGTGCCTTCGTAGATGGTGGTCACGCGCGCATTCCGCATGTAGCGCTCCACATCGTACTCGTCCGAGTATCCATAAGAGCCATGCACTTGAATGGCATTGTTGGCCGCCTCAAAAGCAGCCTCCGTCGCAAACCACTTCAGCGTGGAAGTCTCACGGGTGTTGCGCTGGCCGCCGTTCTTCATCCACGCCACCTTGTGATACAGCAGCTCGCCGATTTGGTAATCGCGCGCCATCGTCGCAATCTTCTGCTGCACCAGCTGGTGGCGCCCGATCTCGCGCCCGAATGTCTTGCGCTCGCGGGCGTACTTAACGCTGGCATCCAGCGACGCACGAATTACACCGACACAGCCGGCACCCACCGTATAACGCCCGTTATCAAGGCAGCTCATCGCAATCCGAAAGCCCTCGCCCTCAAGCCCGATGCGATTGCCCTCCGGCACGCGCACCCCGGAGCAATTTACCCAGCCAGTGCTGCCCGCGCGCACGCCAAGCTTGCCATGAATGTCGCCAACCGTAACACCCGGCCGATCCGTCTCCACCATAAAAGCCGTTATCGCTTCATGCGGATCCTCACTCTTGCTTTCTGTCTTGGCGAACGGGAGAATATGATGCGCCTTGGTTGCGAGTGAGATCCACATTTTCTCGCCATTGAGAATGTAATCCGTTCCATCGCGCCGTGCGGTGCTGAGCATTCCAGCAACATCGGAGCCAGCTGCCGGCTCGGTGAGTCCATACATTGCGTACTTCTCGCCGCGCGCCTGCGGCACCAGAAACTGCTGCTTCTGCGCCTCAGTGCCCCACTGCAGCAGCGCCAGCGAGTTGAGCCCCACGTGCACGGATAGCGCAGTGCGCAACGCAGTGTCCACCGCATCAAGCTCCTCGCACGCAATGCCAAGCGCCAAATAATCCATGCCCTGCCCGCCATACTTCACCGGAATGCAAAGGCCCAGCAGCCCCAGCTCTGCCAAGCGCGGCAGGATGAACGGCGGCATCTGCTGCTTGCGATCGTACTCTTTGATGATGGGTGCCACTTCACGCACCGCAAAATCGCGCACCATCTTTTGCACCTGCCGATGCTCTTCCGAAATAGTGAAGTCCATGTCTGTTGTTTAATCCTTTCAGGTAAATCAGGCGCGCATGCCCGGGCCCCACCGCGAAAACCCGCCCGTAAGGCTGCGCACATCCGCAAAATCTTGGCCTGCCATCCATTCAGCCACCATCTGGCTGCGCATGCCGTGCTCGCAATACACCACAATCGGGCCTTCAGCCGGCAGTTCTGCCAGCCGCTCGGGAATGTCATTCATGGGGATGTGCACTGCACCCGCCACCATGCCGCCCGCCAGCTCTTCCAATTCGCGGATATCAAGCACAAACGTGTGCGGTGAATTCCCAAGTAACTCACGCAGCTCGGCAACAGAAATTTCAGTTGGCTCAGGCATTATGTATGTGCTTGTGGGACAGTGCCAGGGCGCACAATGTCTCCAACTACCATCGTGAAGAGTTTACCAGCCTGCCGATTTTCGCCCAGAGGCCTGCACAACGCGAATTGGCGCAGACCGCGCAATAGTTGCAGTCCTCTATGGGCAATCAAACTGCGCCACTACACTCGCCCCACGAGTCCCAATAGGTCCGCTCGTGCGCAGCCATTCGCCTCGCCGGCGCAAAATCATCACCAAGAAAGTACGCCACCGGCAGCAGCGCCGCCTGTGTGACACCGGCAGGAATGTTCAATATTTTTGCAGCCTGCTCCTCATGCACAAGGTGCAGCGTTGTCCACGCGCTGCCCACGCCCCGCGCACGCAGCGCCAGCATCAACGACCACACCGCTGGCAGAATGGAACCGTAGAGCGACGCCTGCATCATGGCGGGTGCATGCTCCACCCGGCCATCCACGCATGCCACAATTAACATCGGCACAGCGTGGAAGTTCTCGGCCAGATAGGCGGCTGAGTCACGCACCAGCCGCGCGCGTGCCATGCGCGGATCACGCGCGTTCCACACCGGCGGCTGCCCGGTGGTTGCTGCGCGATAGTCCGCCCAAGCGCTGCGATACAGCTCCGCCAGCGCAGCGCGTTTGGCTGCATCGGTCACCACCACAAAATGATAGCCCTGCGAGTTTGAACCAGTGGGCGCCTGCACTGCAATCTCAAGGCATTCAGCAACCAGCCGCGGGTCCACCGTGCGCGTCAGGTCCAGCCGCCTGCGCACCGAGCGCGTGGTTGTCAGCAACTTGTCCACTGTCTCTAGATTCATAAATGGCTCCACATTCGCAACTAAACCGCAACTTGAGGATTATAATCAGGCACGTTCAATCGCATGTTTAACGCCGGACATGGAAACTGGTGGGCCTTCATGGGCTCTGATGAGAAGAGCGCTCCGCGGCTGGACCGCGCCCTGTTGCTGCGCGTTTGGGAATATGCGCGCCCGTACCGCTGGCAAACTGCAGTGGTGCTGGGCTTGATCGGCGCATCCACAATTGTCGGGCTGGCGCCGCCGCTGCTGATGCGCCAGCTGCTGGACACCACCCTGCCCACCCGCGACTACGGCCAGCTGAATCTGGTGGCGCTGGCGCTGGTGGCGGTGCCGCTCATCAACGGCCTGCTGGGCGTCTGGCAGCGCAACATCAGCGCGCGCATGGGCGAAGATTTAATTTGCGAACTGCGCCAGTCGCTCTACGGCCACATGCAGCGCATGTCGCTGCGCTTTTTTACGCACACCAAAACCGGCGAGATCATGGCGCGCCTCAACAATGATGTGGTGGGCGCACAACGGGCCGTTACGGGCACGCTGGTGGGCACCATCACCAATGTGATTCAAGCGCTGCTCACACTGGGCATCATGATTACGCTGGAGTGGCGCCTCACCGTGTTGAGCGTTGTGGTGCTGCCACTTTTCATTTTGCCGGCGCGCCGCGTGGGCGGCCGCCTGCGCGAGCTTACACAACAGGGCTTTGAGATCAACGCCAAGATGAATGCGCTCATGAACGAGACGCTAAATGTCAGCGGCATTCTTTTGATGAAAATCTTTGGGCGCCAGCCCGAAAACTTTGCGCAATTCCGCAAGCGCAGCCAGCAGGTGGCGGACATCGGCGTGCGTTCGTCCATCATTGGGCGCTGGTTTTTTATGGGGCTGGGCCTTATCAGCGCTGTGGGCACGGCGCTGGTGTTTTGGGTGGGCGGGCATCTTGTGCTGCAAGGCACCTTTACCATCGGCACCATCGTCGCGTTCGCCTCATACTTGGGCGGGCTGTACGGCCCAATCTCATCGCTTGCAAACGCACGCGTGGACCTCGCCAGCTCGATGGTCAGCTTTGAGCGCGTGTTTGAAGTGTTGGATCTGCCCGTGGAAATCAGTGACCGGCCCGCAGCCCGCGCATTAGCGCGCCCACATGGGCGAGTGGAGTTTGCAGCCGTCGGTTTTCGCTACCAGGCAGCGGCGCCTGCGGATGGGCAGCAAGCGGCTGCCAATGGCAGCCACCCGGCAGAGATTGGCGCACGCCTGAAGCCACAGCAGCGCCATGGGCGCCACGCTGATCCGGATGCAGCGGATTACTCCGTTATCGCCAACCGCACTGATGCGCTGCACGAAATCAGTTTTGCGATTGAGGCCGGCCAGCTGGCCGCAGTTGTGGGGCCAAGCGGCGCTGGCAAAACAACGCTGACCTACCTTGTGCCGCGCCTGTACGACCCGACATCCGGCAGCATCCGCCTTGACGGCTATGACCTGCGCGACTTGCGCCTCGACACGCTGGCGAATGCGATTGGCATGGTGACCCAAGAAACATTTTTGTTTCATGACACGCTGCGCGCAAACCTGTTGTACGCCAAAACGGATGCGACAATGGCGGAGCTGTGGGCGGCGTGCGAAGTGGCCCAGCTGGGCGACTTTGTGCGCAGCCTGCCTGAGCAGCTCGAGACGGTGGTCGGCGAGCGCGGCTATCGCCTTTCCGGCGGCGAGAAGCAGCGCGTGGCGATTGCACGTGCGATCTTGAAAGATCCGCCAATATTGATTTTGGATGAAGCGACATCCTCGCTGGACTCGCAGTCAGAAGCGCTCATTCAACAGGCGCTCAAGCCGCTGTTCAAGGGGCGCACAAGCATTGTGATTGCGCACCGCTTGTCTACAATTCTTGCGGCTGACTTAATTCTGGTGCTGGACCATGGCCGCCTTGTGGAACAGGGCAAGCACGCAACGCTGCTGGCACAAGACGGCCTGTACGCCAATCTCTTCCGCACGCAATTTGAACGGCCGCTGCAATATGCGGCGGAAGCCAGCGCACTCGAAGTTTGACATTCGCACCGGCTGACCGCCCCAAGCTGCGCCAGATTGGCGGGCGCCCAATTAATGACCGCGAGCACAACGGCCTGCTGCTGCGCGACCCGCTGGAATTATGCGAACAAAGTGTGGTGCTGCCACATGCGCTGATTCCCATTTTGGAAATGCTGGATGGCACACACACCGTTGCCCAACTCCCGGCGCAACTGAAATCACGCTTCAACCTTGGCATGGGCAGCGCACAGCTGCAACAATTGCTGGCCGCACTGGACAATGCGCTGCTGCTTGAAAATGAAAACTCGGCGCGCGCCCAAGCGCAGGCAGTTTCAGATTTCCATCCACTAACGCCCCGCGCACTTAGCAGCGCCGGTGGCAGCTACCCCGCGGAACCGCAAGCGCTGCGCGAATTATTTAACACGCATCTGGCGCAAGCAGCTGCCGAGCCGGGAACTGCAGACTACCGCGCGCTGTTCAGCCCGCACATTGATTACGGGCGCGGCCATCAGGCCTATGCAGCATTGTGGAAAGCCGGTGCAGCCGCTGCGCAGCACGCCGAGCTGGTGATTCTGATTGGCACAGACCACAGCCTTGGCGAGCCGGAGCTAACGCTCACGCGCCAAAATTATGCGACGCCCTTTGGCGTGCTGCCCACTGACTTGGACCTTGTGGATGAATTAACCAGCACGCTTGGTGCCGCAGCAGTATTCGCCCATGAGCTGCATCATCGTGGCGAGCACTCGCTGGAGCTGGTGGCCAACTGGCTGCACCACATGCGCGCCGGCCAGCCGGTGGCGCTGCTGCCGGTGCTTGTGGGCTCGCTGGGTGCATACGTGCGCGGTGGTGCGGACATTGCCGCGAACCAAAGCTTCGAAGCGTTTATTGCGCAGTGCGAGGCGGTGATGCGCAGCCGGCGTACGCTGGTTGTAATCAGTGGCGACCTCTCGCATGTGGGGCCGGCTTTTGATGGTGCACCACTGCATCCAGCCGGCAAAGACAAGCTGCGCAAATCTGACATGGCAATTCTTGCCGCTGCCTGCACCGGCCAGCCCGAGCGCTTTCTCGCGAGCGTGGCAGCCATCGGCGACCGCACCAACATCTGTGGTGTGGCGCCGCTCTACCTTGGCTTGCGCCTGCTTGGCGCATCGCAAGGCCGCAGCCTCGCCTATCAACATTGTCCGGCGGATGACGCAGACACATCGGTTGTGTCCGTGTGTGGCATCACTTTTGTATAGCAGCCAAACTTTTGGATCGAAACAACTACCCGTGTCAAATCTAATTCTCGCGCTGGATTTTGGTGGAACGAAATTTGCTGCGGCTGTCACCGACAACCGCGACAGCTGGATTGGGAAGGACTTAATGCCCGCGCCCGCACCAGCCAGCGCGCAGGCTGACTATGCCGGCATGCTGGCAATGGCCCGCAAGCTGCTGGCCGGCCGGCAAGCTGCTGCCATCGGTGTCAGCTTTGGCGGGCCGGTGGATGCTGCGCGCAACACGGTAATCCTTTCCCATCACGTGCCCGGCTGGGAGCAGGTGCCGCTCGGTGAATGGCTGCAACGCGACTTGGGCGCACCCGCCGCGATTGACAACGATGCCAATGCTGGCGCGCTTGGCGAGTACACATACGGCGCCGGCCAGAACTGCAGCAGCGTCTTTTACATCACCGTGAGCACTGGCGTTGGCGGTGGCCTGGTGGCAAACGGGCGGGTGTGGCACGGCGCCAACGGCATGGCGGGCGAGATTGGGCACATGCAAGTGGACCCGGCTGGCCCGCTGTGCCTGTGCGGCAAGCACGGCTGCGTAGAGCGCCTTGCCTCCGGGCCGTACATGGCCGCCGATGCGCGCACGCAAATGACCAGCGGCTCGGCTTTATGGGTGCTCTGCGCCGGTGAAGCCGGGCAGATTACCGGCCAGCTGGTGGCCGCTGCCGCCACCCGCGGCGACGAAGTTGCCATCCGCTTGATTGAGCGCAGCGCCACGGCACTGGGGCGCGGCATCGGCAACACTGCCAACATCATCAACCCGCAGCGCTTTGTTGTGGGCGGTGGCGTCACCAAGGCGGGCAGCCGCTGGTGGCAGGTGCTGCAGGCCGCTGCGCGCGCCACTGCCCTGCCGGAAATCACGATCGATATTGCACCCGCGCAATTGATCGACGATGCGCCTTTATGGGGAGCGGTGGCGCTAGCAAAGGCGGTCGGCACGGGCCACCAGCCGTAACTCCGCGCAGTTGGTGTATACTTGACGCAGGTTAAATCGTCATGCCATACTCATCAGCAATTGTCAGGTCGCCGATTCTTGAGGTCGTGGGCG
>QWRL01000011.1:2733-28485 GCA_003670425.1 Chloroflexota bacterium | reverse complement strand
TGGGGCGCCCTTCACGCCCCAGATCAAGGACGATTCCGGTTGGCAGCGGTCCAGCCGGGGCACCGCCCAAACCCGGCCCGTCGCCCCAAGGGCCCACCACCGCCGAGGCGCCGCCAAACTCCGTGTTGCCCACGCGCCCCGCACAATTAACCGCCGCCATGAACATCTGGTTTTCAATTGCCCGCGCGCGCAGCAGTGTGCTCCAATGCGCGCGGCGCACGGCCGGCCACAATGCCGGCAACAATGCCAGCTCTGCGCCCGCAAGCGCGTACCCGCGAAACAATTCCCCGAAGCGCAGGTCATAGCAAATTGCCAGCCCGCTCTGGCCCCACTCAGCGCCCAGCATGGCCGGTGCATCGCCAGCGGCCAGCCACTTGTGCTCATCCATCAATTGAAACAAGTGCAGCTTGCGGTACACGCCCAGCTGCTCCCCATTGTTGCCGTACATTGCAAAAGTATTGTAGGCGCGCCCGTCGCGGCGCTCCAAGATGGATCCGCCAAGCGCAATGCGGAACTCAAGCGCCAGCTCTGCCATCGCAGCAAACATGCCGGCGCCCAGCACGGCGGCATGCTGCTCCCAGTGGGGCAGGTCGCCACCGGTGCTCCATAGTTCAGGAAACAAGATGAGCTGCGAACCGCGCAGCGCGGCTTCTGCCGTCCACGCGCGGACGCACTCAAAGTTGGCCTGCGGATCGCCAAGCACGGGCGTCATCTGCCCCAGCGACAGGGTGAGCTTGCGCACTGTGGCTAACGGAAAAACAGCGGACCCAAACCAATTGCGAGCGCACCGAGTACTGCCACCGCTACCAGCAAGATTGGTCCCAGATTCGACTCTGGCGCTTCCTGCTTCTGCTCCGGCATAACTTTGCGTTCGCGCCGGCGTTCGCGCTTGCGGCTCATGCTGGCACCTACCGGAAGTCCTCTTGCGCCTTGGGTTTGTTTCCCAAAATGCCATCGATGCTGGCAAGCACTGTTTCGGTCAGCAAAGGCAGCACATCAATGGCCTTCATGTTCTCCAGCACTTGGCTGGCGCGCGATGCTCCGGTAATAACCGTGCTCACGTTGGGGTTGGCAGCGCACCAAGCCAGCGCCAGCTGCGCCAGCGTGCAGTTCAATTGGGCAGCCAGCGTTTGCAGTGCGGGCACCGCAGCCAGCTGGCGCTTTGCCTCCTCAGACTCCATGCGCTTCCGCAGCCATTCATAGCCGGCCAGCGACGCACGCGTGTCTGCGGGCATGCCGGCGTTGTACTTGCCCGTCAGCAGCCCGCTGGCCAGCGGGCTCCAAATGGTTGTGCCCATTCCCACAGTCCGGTAAAGCGGCGCGTATTCACGCTCCACGCGCTCACGGTGAAACATGTTGTACTGCGGCTGCTCCATCAACGGCGCAATCAGGTGCTCGCGCTGTGCCACACCGTGCGCCTCCGTAATCTGCTGCGCACTCCATTCGCTGGTGCCCCAGTACAGCGCCCAGCCGCGGTCTATCACATGGTTCATCGCCCGCACCGTCTCTTCCACGGGCGTGTAAATATCCGGGCGGTGGCAAAACACCAGATCCACATATTCAAGCTGCAAGCGCGCCAGCGCGGCCTGCGTGCCCTCCACCACATGCTTGCGGGACAGCCCCTTTTGGTTGACGCCCGCGCCGCCCCAAAAGACCTTGGTAGACACCACAATCTCAGAGCGCTTCCAGCCGGTGCGCTTGAACACATTGCCCATCACCACCTCAGCCTGCCCGTCGGCGTAAGCCTCGGCGTTGTCAAAAAAATTGCACCCCGCGTCAAATGCAGCCTGCATGCACTCCAGCGCCACGTCTTCGCCGTACTGCTGCCCAAACGTGACCCACGCCCCAAATGAGAACAGGGAAACCTGCAAGCCAGACCGCCCAAGATATCGATACTGCATTCTGATTAATCCGCTGGAGTGAAGCGGGCATTATACCTGCGCCGCTTTGTTGGATGCTCAGTTGGAAGTATCGTAAAATCAACGCATGACTGAATTGAGTGAAGCGCATGCAGCCGCACCCAGCCGCGCGCGCCTGATACCAGCAGCCGACTTGTTGCCTGCTGCCGCACCCCAGCGCCGGCCAGAATGGATCAAGGTGCGCGCACCTGCCGGCGCAGAATTTGAACGCCTGCGCAGCCTGATGCGCACGCGCGGGCTGCATACCGTTTGCGAAGAAGCGCTGTGCCCAAACATTGGCGAGTGCTGGGGCTCCGGCACGGCCACCTTCCTGATGATGGGCAACATTTGTACGCGCTCGTGCGGCTTTTGCGACATTCAAACCGGGCGCCCGCTGCCGCTGGATTTTGGCGAGCCGCTGCGTGTGGCAGAGGCAATTCAGGCCATGCGGCTCGAGCACGCTGTAATCACCAGCGTCAACCGCGACGAGCGCCCCGACGGTGGCGCACCAATATTTGCAATGGTGATCCGGGAAGTGCGCCGGCTGCAGCCGGGCTGCTCAATTGAGGTGCTCATCCCGGATTTCAAAGGCCGCCGCGAAGCCCTGCAAATTGTCATGGATGCGCGCCCGGAAATTTTGAACCACAATGTGGAAACGGTGCCGCGCCTCTTCAAGCGCGTGCAGCCCCAGGACAGTTTTGACTGGGCACGCGCCACGCTCACCAATGCGCGCCAGATGGACCCGGACGTGCTCACGAAGAGCGGTATCATGCTTGGCCTCGGCGAAACGCTGGCGGAGATTAAAGAGACGCTGGCGGAAATGCGCAGCTGGGGCGTGAACATTCTCACCGTCGGCCAGTATCTGCAACCCTCAAAAAAGCATCTGCCCATCGAGCGCTACTACACGCCGCAGGAGTTTGCGGATATCAAAAGCTACGCGGAAGACGAGTTGCATTTTGACTGGGTGGAGTGCGCGCCACTGGTGCGCTCCTCTTATCACGCGGCGCAGCAGGTGCGCGCGCTCAGTGCCGTGTACCGGCAGCTGTATGCAAAGGGCACACCCGGTGCCCTGCCGGCGGAGCCCCGCCCCGCCGGCTGAAGTTTCGTTCGGCTAGCGCAGCGGCGTCACGGCCGCACAGCGCCGACTGCGTCATTGAAGCGCTCGAGCGTGTTGCCTAGGTCGCTGTCATTGTGCGCGGCGCACAGGAAGAAAGGCTCGCGCGGATCTTCCTCGTATTCCACGCCTAGCTCAAACATGCCTTTGGCAATCTTGGCGTACAAATCAAGGTCGCTGTTGGTCACATCGCGGAAGTTCTTGGGCTGCTTGCTGGTGCCCACAATAAAGCCGGGCATAGCCGCCGGTCCCACCATCGCATGTTCGATGCCGGCTTCGGTCATGATGTCGCTCAGCCCGCGCCTTAACTTTTCGCCGTACGCGGCAATCTGCGCCAGCACCGGCGTCGTCTCCATGATCTCAAGCGTGGCATCCGCAGCGGCTGCGCCCACCAAGTTGCCGCAGTAAGTGCCGCCAATGCTCACTTCGTATGGCACCAGCGTGCTCATCACTTCCTTGCAGCCGCCAAACGCCGCAATCGGAAAACCATTGGCCATTGCCTTGGCATAGGTCATCAAGTGGCCGTGCACGCCAAAGTATTCGGATGCGCCGCCATTGCCAATGCGAAAGCCGGTCTTCACCTCATCCATGATCATCACAATCCCATGCTGATCACACTGTGCGCGCACAAACTCCAAAAAGCCGGGCTCAGGCATCACGGATGCAGCATTGCCCATGATCGGCTCAATGATGATCGCCGCGATGTCGCCCCAGCGCGCCTTCACAATCCGCTCCAGCGCTTCGGGGTCATTAAAGGGCGCCACCAGCACCAGGTCCCGAATGGCGCGCGGAATGCCTGAGCCGGACTGCATCGGAATCAAGCTGCGCGCAGAGCCGGCGGCACTGGCTGGCGACCCGGCTGTTGACCACAGCGTGTAGTCCTGAAAGCCGTGGTAGCAGCCCTGAAATTTCAGGATCACATCCCGCCCGGTGTGTGCGCGGGCAAGGCGGATGGCATGCATCGTGGCTTCGGTGCCAGAGTTGGCAAAACGCACCATGTCGACTCCCGGGCACATGCGCACCATGCGCTCCGCAACGGTCACTTCCATCGGGTGGGTGTGCGCGTACAAGTTGCCGTTCTGCAGCGCAGCCGCCACGCGCGTGTTCACGCGCTCATCTGCGTGGCCAAGGATCACCGGGCCAAACGCCAGCCGGTAATCAATAAACTCATTTCCATCCACGTCCCAGACATGCCCGCCCTTGCCGCGCGCAATGATGACGGTTTCTTCGCCGCCATAGCGAAAGTTGGAGTGGACACCATAGGGGATGACTTGCTTGGCGCGCTTGTAGAGCGCGCGTGTCTTCTGATATTTGTTGGACATACTGCCTTCCAATTATTGTTGGGGACCGCACCAAAGCCGGCGGTGAGCGGCAAACCATGCAGCAGATTAGGCGGCTACAGCGCCTCAGGCCGAGTCGCGCGGAGCCGTCAGCCGTCGGCAGTAGCCCACAGCACCCATTGATGGCAGCGGCGGGCACAAGCGGCTCCGTAGAGGTTTACTAGCATGCGATACCTAACTCATTGTACCAGCCCCGGTCGCCGCATCCAAACTGCCATGTTTTGCTTGACGTGCAATCCCCGCAGTCTATAATCGCGGCATCATGCGGGTATAGTTCAGTGGTAGAACGCTTGCTTCCCAAGCAAGATGTCACGGGTTCGAGTCCCGTTACCCGCTCTCTGCCCGCTGCATGCATCCGCCGGCATTTGCTCCCGTGCATATTAATCATCGGCCGCTAGCCCGCAGGCGCAGCTGTTTGCTTGTGGCCTGTGGCGTGCTGCTGCTCGCCAGCTGCAGCGCGCCGGCTCCATCGGACGTGCATGTCAGCCCGCCGTTTCGCGCTTTTTACGCATTGCATCATGGTGCGGATACGCTGGGCGCAGCGCTCTTCACCCGCCAAGTTACCAATGGTGGCTTGGTGCAGTACTTTGCCAACGGCGTGCTGGAGTTCCATCCCGGCCTGCCGCCGGGCTCGCAAGTTTTTTTGAGCGCGCTGGGCGAGGAGTTTGGCGAGCGCCAGCCGCCGCTCACGCCGGATGCCATCCCCGGCGGAGCGCTGCTCTTCTCCGAAACCGGGCACACCGTGCAGGGCATCTTCCGCACATTTTATGAGGCGCATGGCGGCGCACTGTTCTTTGGCTATCCAATTGCGGAGCCGCTGGTGAATGATGGCCGCATTGTGCAGCACTTTGAGCGTGCCGCACTGCTGTGGGATCCGGCGCTGGCCGGCGACAAGCCGGTGCAGCTGCTCGCCTGGGGCGAACGCAAGTTTTCCGAGCAGCCTTTGGACACGATTGCAATCGATGGAACCAGCGCCGAATTGGCTGCGGCCAGCGTGGCGGCGCCAGATGACATAACGCAGTTTGTGGCTGCGCACGGCGGTGTGGAGCTGTTTGGAAAGTGGCTCGGCCGGCCGCGCACGCTGGCAGATGGACGGATTGAGTACATGTTTGAAAATGCCGTGCTGGTGCAGCCGGCAAACGGCTCCGCGCCGCAAATGGCAGCGCTGGGCACGCTGGCGCGCGGCGGCATTGATGCGGCCGCAGCGCCTGTGATTGGCGCCGAGGCAACACACTTTGTGAAGACCGGCCACAATGTTGTGCACGGCATGCAGCGCTTTATGGATGCATTTGGCGGCGCAGAAATTCTGGGCATGCCAGTCACTGAACTGCTTGCCGAAGACGGCCGGTTCGTGCAATATTTTGAAAACTTCCGCGTGGAGTGGCAGCCGGCGCTGCCGGATGCAACCGCATTTAGTGTGGCGCCGCTCGGCCGTGAATACTTCAGCGCAGCTTATTTTGGCGCACCTGAAGCTGCGCAGGAAGCCGCCGGCCAGCTCTTTGTTGCTGTAACTGTGGAACATCCAGTGCTGGCAGTGCCCGGCGACCAAATCTTCCATGTGTGGGTGCTCGACGCTGCCGGCAAGCCCGTCACGGGCGCACAGGTGATGCTAGCGTGGTCCGCGGGGGCAGCGGCACCCGGCGAACTGCCCGTCACCGATGCGTCCGGTCACAGCACGCTGACCATTCGGTTAGAGAAGCCAGCCTTTGCGCCGCAAATTGCATACCGCGCCACAACCAAATCCGGCGCACTGGCCGCTTCAATCGGCGGCAGTTTTCTCGTCCAGCCGCAGCCGTAAGCGCACTCCCGCCCACAGCTCTCTCCGGGCAGCTGTTATGCGGGACGGCAGCGTCCTCAGCGCGCGCAATGCTGCGCAGGCACATGCTAAAATTCTTTTTCCCATGGTGCGCGCCGACATCGATCAACTCTGCGTAAACACGCTGCGCTTTCTTGCCGCGGATGCAGTGCAACAGGCCAAGTCCGGGCACCCCGGGCTGCCCATGGGCGCCGCACCGCTGGCATATGTGTTGTGGACGCAGTTCCTGCGCCACAATCCAGCACAGCCGCGCTGGTTCAACCGCGACCGCTTCATCCTTTCCGGCGGACACGGCTCTATGCTGTTGTACGGGCTGTTGCACCTCACGGGTTACGATCTGCCGCTTGCTGAACTGCGAAACTTTCGGCAGTGGGGCAGCCGCACGCCGGGCCACCCGGAAGCGCAGCTGACACCCGGTGTGGAGGTGACCACCGGCCCGCTTGGGCAGGGCTTTGCAAATGGCATTGGCATGGCCATCGCAGAGGCACAGCTTGCCGCGCGCTTCAACCGCGCCGGCACGCCCGCTGTAATTGACCACCACACGTACGCGCTTGTCACCGATGGCGACCTGATGGAGGGTGTGGCATCTGAGGCAGCTTCACTTGCCGGCCACCTTGCGCTTGGCAAGCTGATCTATCTTTATGATGACAATCAGATCTCGATTGAAGGATCTACCAGCCTTGCGTTTGGCGAGGACCGGCTGGCACGCTTTGCGGCCTATGGCTGGCATGTTGCCAGCGTGCCGGATGGCAACGACCTGCCCGCCATCGCTGCTGCGCTGGGCGCGGCGCGCGCCGAGCACACGCGGCCGTCACTGATTGCAGTGCGCACCACCATCGGTTACGGCGCACCAAACAAACAGGGCACTGCAGCCGCGCACGGCGAGCCGCTGGGCGAAGATGAACTGCGCGCAGCCAAGCGCAACCTTGGCTGGCCCGAAGAAGAGCGCTTTCACATTCCGGACGCTGTGCGGGCACACATGGCGGCGGCGCGTGATACAGGCGCGCGCTTGAGCGCGCAGTGGCAACTTGATGTTGAGCAGTACGCAGGCAAGCACGCCAGCGCAGCTGCAGAATTGCAGCGCCGCATTGCCAACGAGCTGCCCGCCGGCTGGGAACGCAGCCTGCCAGTGTTTGCGCCGGACGCCAAGGGACAAGCCACACGCTCCGCAAGCGGCAGCGTACTTAATGCGCTCGCAGCCGCCATCCCGGAGCTCAGCGGCGGCTCGGCGGACCTGGCACCCTCCACCAAAACGCTGCTCAAAGACGGCACAGACTTTGGCGCAGGCAACTACGCCGGCCGCAATTTTCATTTTGGCGTGCGCGAGCATGCCATGGGCGCCGTTATCAACGGCATGGCACTGCATGGTGGCATGCGTGCGTATGGCGCCACCTTTCTGGTTTTCTATGATTACATGCGCCCGCCCGTGCGGCTCGCTGCGCTGTCTGGCACACCGGCAATTTTTGTATTCACGCATGACAGCATTGGCTTGGGTGAGGACGGCCCAACACACCAGCCCGTGGAGCAGCTGGCAGGCATGCGCACAGTGCCCAACCTGCTGTGCCTGCGCCCGTGCGACGCAAACGAAACCACAGAGGCCTGGCGCGCGGCCCTGCAAAATTCACGCGGCCCCAGCTGCTTGCTGCTCACCCGCCAGGATGTGCCCGTGCTGGACCGCACCCAGTGCGCACCCGCCAGCGGGCTGCACAAAGGCGCCTACGTGCTGCGCGACGCGCCGGGCGCCGCAGTGCAAATCATTCTGATTGCAAGCGGATCAGAAGTGCACATTGCCCTGCAAGCGCAAACCATGCTCGCCACGCAAAATGTGGGAGCGCGCGTTGTGTCCATGCCCAGCTGGGATCTTTTTGCACGGCAGCCAAAAAGCTACCGCGACGAAGTTCTGCCGCCCGCCATAATGGCGCGCATCTCCATCGAAGCCGGCGTAACTTTCGGCTGGGAACGCTGGGTGGGAAGCGCTGGTATTGCAATGGGCATTGATCACTTTGGTGCAAGCGCACCGTATCAAACACTCTACGAGAAATTCGGCGGTACAGCTGGGCATGTGGTGGAGAACGCAAATAAGCTACTGGCTGGCACCGACAAAGCATGATGCTGCGCCACGCACCTGCGAAGCTCGTGGCGCAGACCGACGCGTTGCCCCTCTTCAATCGCTGTGGCGACAATGTTTTAATATTTTTACCGCGATGCTTTTCAAGCTCAGCCACCAAGCACGCTGGTTATTTTCTACGCTAACTATTCAGCCGAAGCAGATAGTGCTGCAATATTCTAAAAAGCCACCGCAATTGCCAACCACGCAGATTTGACTCGTAGACTAGGCAATATACTTTTACGCAGAAACATGTACATCCCAAAGCATTTTGAACCTACCGATCAAGCGGCCCAAGCTTTTCTTGGCGCCATTACTTCCGGACACCTTGTTTCCAATTCCATCCACGGCTTGGTCTCGACATTTATCCCGGTTCTTTACCGCGACGCAAGCAACTCCATTGTGGGTCATTTGGCTCGCGGCAATCCACAGTGGTCACTGGAAACAATGCAGGCAGCACTTTTCATAGCGACGGTGACCGACGCCTACATTTCGCCAAGTTTGTATGCGACAAAGAAATTGCACGGAAAAGTGGTGCCAACTTGGGATTACATGATCGCGCATGTCTACGGTGATTTAATCATTCACGATGACGTGGATTGGTTGCGAGAGCAAGTAAGTGCGCTAACTGATAAATTCGAGGCCGCAAGGCCAAAACCATGGCGTGTAGATGATGCCCCGGAAGACTATGTTGCCGGGCAGTTAAAAGCAATCGTAGGGGTGGAACTCAAAGTTACCCGACTCGAGGTTTCATTTAAAATGAGCCAGAATAAAAGTATTGAAGATCTGGAAGGCGTAATCCAAGGCTTGGCACAAGAAGGCAAAAGTGCGATATCTGAACAAATCACACAATTGCGCCCGGCGGACAAATTAAAAACGGTTTGAAGCGCGGAGATCAGGTGAATAGATCAACTTGGCTTATGTGGGGAGTTATGGCGCTCGGATTCAGAGATTTCGCCCGATGACAACACTGCTGCAATTGCAGGCGCTCGGGCAGTCGCCGTGGCAGGACAACATTTCACGCACCCAGCTGCGCTCTGGCGGCCTTGCGCGCATGGTCACCGATGGCGATATCACCGGGCTCACCTCTAACCCGACAATTTTTGAGCAGGCGATTGGAAAATCGGATGCCTACGACGCCGAGCTACACAGCTATGCGCGCGCCGGCTTGAGCGCGGAGCAAATTTTTTACGCACTTGCAATCGAAGACATTCAGGCTGCGGCGGATGTCTTTCAGCCGTTGTATGCGCGCTCCAAAGGCCGCGAAGGTTTTGTAAGCCTGGAAGTTTCCCCGCGCCTGGCACATGACACGGCCGGCACCATAAATGAAGCGCAGCGCCTGGCACAGCAGGTGCAGCGCCAAAATCTGATGATTAAAATTCCCGCCACGCGCGCCGGGCTGCCCGCCATCACTGCTACGCTGGCGGCCGGCATCAGCGTAAATGTCACGCTTATCTTTTCGCTGCAGCGCTACCGCGAGGTTATCGATGCCCATTTGGCCGGGATTGAACAGGCACTTGCAGCCGGCCGCAGCCTCGAAGGCATTGCGTCGGTTGCGAGTTTTTTTGTGAGCCGCGTAGACAGCATGATAGACAAGCAGCTGGCTGACCGCATGGCTGCTGACCCGCAAACACGGCCGCAGCTGCAGGCGCTGCGCGGGCGCGCCGCAATTGCCAATGCGCGCCTCGCGTACCAGCTCTTTAGCGAAACGCTGCAAACAGCGCGCTGGACCACGCTGGCTTCACGCGGCGCGCAGCCGCAGCGCCCGCTGTGGGCAAGCACCAGCACCAAAGACCCGGCCTACCGCGATGTGCTTTATGTGGAGCAGCTAATCGGCCCGCAAACTGTGAACACGCTGCCGCCCGCAACCCTGCAGGCCTTCAAGGACCACGGCAGCGCCACGGTTACGCTGCACCCGCAAGCCGGGGACAGCCAGCAGCTGCTGCAGCAGCTGGCAACGGCCGGCATTGATCTGCAGCGCGCCACAGAGCAGCTTGAAGCGGATGGCGTTGCCGCCTTCCAGAAATCGTTTGACAGCCTGCTGGCCGTAATAGAACAGCGCCGCACTGAAGTACTGGCCGCAAAACCCGCCACTTAATCCATCGGAGAGATCGCCCATGACCCAGGAAAAATTCGCCCTGACTTATGCCACAATGTTTAACCCGCCCGAGGAGTTGCACACCAACTACGAGCAGGCTCTGGCACGCGTGAAAGCCGGCCTTGGCGCCGAGCACGCCATGTTCATCAACGGCCGCGATCACTACGCGCGCCGCAAGTTTGAAAGCCGCTCGCCCATCAACCACAGCTGGCTGCTGGGCAAGTTTCAGGCCGGCGGCGCACAGGATGCCCAGCTCGCCATCGATGCGGCAGCCGCAGCCTTCCCCGCATGGGCAGCCACACCGTGGCAGCAGCGCGTGCAGGTGCTGCGCCGCGCCGCGGGCATCATTGAGGAGCGCGTCTACGACATTGCCGCCGCCCTGTCACTGAACATTGGCAAGAATCGCATGGAGGCACTTGGCGACGCGCAAGAAGCAGCGGACTTCTTTTCGTTTGCGTGCGACAGCCTTGAGCAGCATGCCGGCTTCGCCACCACCATGCGCAAGGACCCGCTGCTCGGCTACAACGTCAGCAACGTTTCAACATTGCAGCCGTATGGCGTGTGGGTTGTGATTACGCCGTTTAACTTTCCCTGCGCGCTAACCTGCGGCCCGACGGCGGCAGCACTGGCAGCGGGCAACACTGTGGTCTTCAAGTCTGCGCCGGAAGCGCCATGGATTGGCAGGCTGGTGGCGGAGTGCCTGCGCGATGCCGGCTTGCCAGCTGGTACGTTCAACTTTGTGAGCGATTCGGAAAGCCAGGCTGCACGCGCACTGGTGCGTGACCCGCGTGTTGCCGGCATCACCTTCACCGGCTCGTACGATGTGGGCATGCAGATCTATCGCAGCTTTGCACGCGGCCCGTATCCCCGGCCCGTAATTTTAGAAATGGGCGGCAAGAACCCCGTCATCGTCACGGCCGATGCAAATCTGGATGACGCTGCCGTGGGTATTGTGCGCTCTGCCTTCGGATTGCAGGGGCAAAAGTGCTCCGCGAACTCACGCGTGTATGCCCATCACAGCATCAAAAAAGTTTTGGTGGGCAAGATGGCCGCACTTGCCAAACAGCTGACGATTGGCGACCCAACTGTGCGCGAAAACTTTTTGGGGCCGGTAATCCACCGCGCTGCGTACGATGCCTACCGCACACATGCGCAAAAACTGCAGCGCTCAGCCGACCTGGTTACCGGCGGCAAACAGCTGACGCAGGGCGCACTGGCGGATGGCTATTACTGCGCGCCAACCATCGCGGACAATGTGCCGCTCACCAACCCGCTCTGGAAGCACGAAATGTTTTTGCCGATCACGATGGTGACCGGCATCGCCTCGCTTGCCGAGGGCCTCGCGCACGCCAATGCCACGCAGTATGGTTTGACGGCCGGCGTGTACGGCAGCGAAGCCGAAGCGCAGCAGTTCTTCTCACAAGTGCAGGCCGGCGTGGCCTACGCCAACCGCCCGCAAGGCTCTACTACCGGTGCGTGGCCCGGCTTCCAGCCCTTTGGCGGCTGGAAGGCATCCGGCTCCACCGGAAAAAATGCCGGCGGCCCGTACTACCTGCAGCTCTACATGCACGAGCAAGTGCACTGTATGGTGCGGCGCACATAAAAATAAAAAGGGGTGCAATCATGCGCCCCTTATTATTTGACTGAACACTGTGCTGCGCTGCAGATTGCAGCCCGCAAGCTATGCAAGTTTGATATGCAGCTCCGCAAGCTGCTGGCTGTCTGCCGGCGAGGGAGCACCAGCCATAAGGTCCACAGCCTGCTGCGATTTGGGAAACGCGATCACCTCGCGGATGTTCGGCTCGCCGGCGAGCAACATCACCATGCGGTCGATGCCCGGCGCAATCCCGCCGTGTGGCGGCGCTCCAAATTCAAACGCCTCCAGCATATGGCCAAAGCGCTCGCGCGCTACATCCATTGGCATGCCAATCAGCTCAAAGATGCGCTCTTGCACGGCGCGCTGATGGATGCGAATTGATCCGCCGGCACACTCATAGCCATTCCACACCATGTCGTACTGCGCGCCACGCGCGCGCCCGGGGTCGGTGGCAAGCAGCGCCATATCTTCCGGCAGTGGCGAAGTAAACAAATGATGACTGGGGTCCCAGCGCTGTTCCGCGGCATTGCGGGTGAATAGCGGAAAATCCACCACCCAGCAGCAGCCAATGACCTGCGGATCGCGCAAGCCCAACTCATCGCCCAAGTGGTTGCGCAGGCGCGCCAGCGCCTCATTCACAATCTCTGCGGTGTCCGCCACAAACAGCAGCAAGTCCCCGGGCTCACCGCCCAGCATTGTCACCAGGCTGGCGAGCAGCTCATCACCGGCCTGCTTGCCCATCGACGAGCGCAAGCCGCCATCAGCGCCAATTGCAATCCAGGCCATGCCCTTGCCGCCGTACTGCCGCACAACCTCGGTCAGTGCGTCAATTTGTTTGCGGCTGAAGCTTCCGCAATTCTTGGCGTTCAGGCCCTTCACGCATGCAGCCTCCGCGAAAACTTTGAAGCTGCTGCTTCGCACCGCATCCGTCACCTCGCACAACTCCATGCCAAAGCGCACATCCGGCCGGTCGGTGCCAAAGCGCCGCAGCGCATCCGCATAGGAAAGGCGCGGCCACGGCTGGGCATGCAGGCGCCGGTCGCCGACGCTGCCAATCAGCGCGGTCATCATTGTCTCAATCAGATTCATCACGTCGTCGCGCTCTACAAACGACATTTCCAGATCCAGCTGCGTAAACTCCGGCTGGCGGTCGCCGCGCTGATCCTCATCACGAAAACAGCGCGCAATCTGAAAGTAGCGCTCCACCCCGGCGACCATCAGCAGCTGCTTTAATTGCTGCGGAGATTGCGGCAGCGCGTAAAACTTTCCGGGATGCACGCGGCTGGGCACAAGGTAATCCCGGGCGCCCTCCGGGGTGGTCTTGAACAAGATTGGCGTTTCCACTTCAATAAATCCGCGCTCGGAAAGATGCTGGCGAATAAAAGCCACCACTTGATGGCGCAGCACCAGGTTGCGCGTCATGCGCTCGCGGCGCAGATCCAGATAGCGGTACTTCAACCGCAAACTTTCGTCCACAGCCACTTCTTCGTTTATGTAGAACGGCGGCGTCTTGGCCGCATTCAAAATGTTTACCTGCTCAGCCAGCACTTCAATTGTGCCGGTGGGGATGCGCGGATTCTCCTGCCCGGCGGGGCGGACCCGCACTACGCCAATAATCTGCACCACAAACTCGATGCGCAACTCCGTGAGGCTGCGCGCCGCCTGCGGCGCCGCGGGATCAGACACAACTTGCGTGATGCCCCAGCGGTCGCGCAGGTCCACAAAACTCAATCCGCCGTGGTCGCGCCGGCGGTTTACCCAGCCGGCCAGCGTCACGCGCTGCCCCGCATGGGCTGCGTTTAGTTCCCCGCATGTGTGTGTCTTAAGCATGTACTCGCTTCCGTATAAAACAAGAGCCGCCCGACTCGTCGGCGGCTCGCTTTGCCTGCATCCACATGCGCCGATTATTTAGCGGCGCACGCCAACGCGGCCCAAACTTCTCTGCGATTTTAGCAGCGCAGCAATTCAGGGTCAACGCGGCTTGCGCGCTTTGGTTCCCTGTTTGGAAGCCGCCACTAATTCCAGCAGCTCCGCGGCACTCTGGCGATTTGCAGCACTGTCGCCGCCCAGCATCTCAGCCAGCTCCACAAGCCGCGCCTCGGCTGGCAAGGTGGCCGCACTGGTAACCGTGCGGCGGCCGCGCACCTGCTTCTCCACCCGAAAGTGCGCATCACCAAAGCCGGCCAGCTGCGGCAGATGCGTGATGCACAGCACCTGGTGCGCGGTTGCCAACTGCCAGAGCTTTTGGCCCACCACGTGGCCCACGCGCCCGCCCAAGCCCTGGTCAATTTCATCAAAAATCAGCGTGGGGGTCTGGTCTGCCTGCGCCAGCACGCCCTTGAGCGCCAGCATCAAGCGCGCCGTCTCGCCGCCCGACGCAATTTTTACAAGCGGCTTCAGCGGTTCGCCGGGGTTTGGCGAAATCATGAACTCCAGCGCGTCAATGCCGGAATGGTCAAACGCCACACAGCGCCCGCCTTCAATCGGCGCCCCGTGCGCATCATCTGTCATCTGCATCGCAGCCGCAAACTTGCCGCCGCTCATTTGCAAATCATTCAGCTCTGCCATCACAAGGGCGCTCAGGCGCTTGCCGGCCACGCTGCGCTTGGCGGAAAGCGCACTGCCCAACGCGCCCACCTGTGCCAGCAGCGCCGCCTCCTCCGTGCGCAAATGCGCCACGCGTTCATCCGTGTTGGATATTCGCAGCAGCTCTGCTGCCGCCAGCGCTGCATGCGCCAGCACCGCTTCAATGCTTGCGCCATACTTGCGCTGCAAATCCTGCAGCAGATGCAGGCGCTCTTCCACCGCTTGCAGGCGCTTGGGGTTGAACTCGATGCCATCACGGTAAGCGCTCACGTCACGCCCCCACTCTGCCGTTTGCTCGGCCAGCGACCGCCCCACCTCCAGTTGCGCAGCCCGGCTGGCATCAATGCGCACCAGCCGCTCGAGCGCCTGCACAGCCGTGCGCAGCAAGTCTGCTGCGGAACTTTTCTGGCCTGCATCCCCCTCCACACCTTCGCTCGCGGCCTCTGCCGCCAGCGTGGCCAGCTCTGCCAGGCGCTCCGCATTCGCAAGCCGCGTACGCTCTTCCAGCAACCCGGCTTCCTCATCCGCCTTCAGGCGCGCCGCGCCAATTTCTTTCACCTGAAAGTTCAAAAGGTCGGTGCGCTGCGCAGCCTGCCGTGCGCCTTCAATCAAATCTGCAAGTTCACGGCGCGCCGCCTCCAGCTTGCGCACAACCGCTGCCAGCGCGGCGCGCTCGGCTGCCAGTCCGCCAAACCGGTCCAGCAATTGCAAATGCGAGCGCACCTGCAGCAGCGAGAGATGCTCGGATTGGCCGTGAATGTCGACCAGGCGCGCGCCAATTTCGCGCAGCATCGCCAGCGCCACGCTGCGGCCATTGACGCGGCACACGTTGCGCCCGTTGGCGCGCAGCTCGCGGGCCAGCGCCAGGCGCTCTGGTTGCGCCGGTTCGTCCAAGCCCTCTTGCTCCAACAGTGGGCGCAACTCCGCCTGCAGCTCGCTTTCAAGCAAAAAATTACCCTCAACAATGGCGGCATCACAACCGCTGCGGATCAGCGTGCCATCCGCGCGCCCGCCCAGCAGCAGGCTCACCGCATCAATGATGATTGATTTGCCTGCACCGGTTTCGCCCGTAAGCACATTGAAGCCGGGTGCCAGCGTTAGCCCCAGCTCGTCAATGATGGCGAGATTTTTTATCGAGATGTCAGTGAGCATGCGGGAGTGCGACCGGGCGCCAGCAATCTATACAAACAAATATCCACAGCCCAACCGCTAGCGTGCGTCCACGCTGCAGCAGCTCTCGCTGGCAGGGTGTATTACGGCCTGCATGGAGCGGCGCAGTCCCAGCGCCGGGGCGCAGGAAATTTCCCCAAGGCTGCAGGTGGAGATGCGCAGCGTTTCACCCGCTGCATGCGTTTCGCAAGTTTTGATTTCGTGCGTGCCTGCAGCTGCAGACGCAGTGTGCCAGTTTATTGCCATGCTGATTTGCGCCGCAGGCAGATTTTACGCGCCCGCCCTGCCCGGCCAAAGCGCGCACGCAAACACTGCGCCGAAGTCCGGGCGCGCAGTTTAGCGCGCCAGCGGGCGGTACTTTACGCGGTGCGGCACATCGGCTGCCTGTCCCAAACGCTTGCGCCGGTCAGCCTCATAATCCGAGTAGCCGCCCTCAAACCAGCGCAACTGGCTGTCGCCCTCAAACACAAGCATGTGCGTCGCCACCCGGTCCAGAAACCAGCGGTCGTGGCTCACAATAATTGCGCAGCCCGCAAAGTTCTCCAGCGCCTCTTCCAGCGCCCGCATCGTGTTGACATCCAAATCGTTGGACGGCTCGTCCAGCAGCAACACATTGGCGCCGTGCATCAACACCTTTGCGAGCTGCACGCGGTTGCGTTCGCCGCCGGAAAGCATGCCCACCTTTTTTTGCTGGTCAGTGCCCAAAAAATTGAAGCCGGCAACATAGGCGCGCGAGTTCAGCTTGCGCTTGCCGAGCGTGATGTTGTCGTTGCCGCCGCTGATCTCCTCCCACACCGTTTTTTCGCCATTCAGTGCATCGCGCATTTGTTCCACATAGCCAAGCGCCACGGTCTGGCCAACCGTAACGGTGCCGGCATCCGGCTGGTCCAGCCCGGCCAGCATGCGCAGCAAAGTGGTCTTGCCGGCGCCGTTGCCGCCAATCACACCCACCAGGCTGCCCGGCGGAATACTCAACGACAAATTCTCAATCAGCAGCTTGTCGCCCACGGCTTTGCGCAGCTGCTTGACTTCGAACACCACACCGCCGAGGCGCGGGCCGGGCGGCAGATAAATCTGCAGGTCCTCGCGCTGCTTTTCGTAGTCCTCGCCCAGCAGCCGTTCGTAGGCGGTGATGCGGGCCTTGCCCTTGGATTGGCGCGCCTTGGGCGACATGCGAATCCACTCCAGCTCGCGCTGCAATGTTTTCTGCCGGCGCACCTCGCCGCTTTCCTCGGTTGCGAGGCGCGCCTGCTTTTGCTCCAGCCATGAAGAGTAGTTGCCCTTCCAGGGAATTCCATAGCCGCGATCCAGCTCGAGGATCCAGCCGGCAACATTGTCCAGAAAATAACGGTCATGCGTCACGGCAATCACAGTGCCCTTGTACTGCTGCAGATGGCGTTCAAGCCACGCAACAGATTCGGCATCAAGATGGTTGGTGGGCTCATCCAGCAGCAGGATGTCCGGCTCGGTGAGCAGCAGCCGGCACAGCGCCACACGCCGCCGCTCACCGCCGGACAGCACCTTCACCTGCATGTCGCCCGCCGGGCAGCGCAGCGCGTCCATCGCCGTCTCAAGGCGCGCGTCCAGCGTCCATGCATCCTGCCGGTCCAGCTGGTCTTGCAGCTGCGATTGCTCTGCGAGCAGGGCGTCAAAGTCCGCGTCCGGTTCGGCAAAGCGCGCGCTCACTGCATCAAATTGCGCCAGCATATCCACCAGCGGCTGCACGGCTTCCTCAACCACCTGCTTCACTGTCTTCTCGGGGTCAAGCGCCGGCTCCTGTTCCAGCATGCCGCGCGTGTAGCCCTTGGAAAGAATGGTCTCGCCCAGGTGTTCTTGGTCATTGCCGGCCATGATGCGCAGCAAAGTGCTCTTGCCGGATCCGTTCAAGCCAAGCACGCCAATCTTGGCGCCGTGATAGAAGCCGAGCGTAATGTCCCGCAGCACGGGTTTGTTGCTGGGCGGATGCACCCGGCCGACACCCACCATCGAATAAATAACTTGCTGGTCGCTCATATTGTGCGCATCCCCGTGCCTTGAATTTGGCTTAACAATTTTTTGCCGCCATCACAAATGATAAAGCACACGCCGCAGTTCACGGCTGCGTGCCATCCGGCGCACTGATGCCGGCCCAGCGCGCACTGCGTGGCGGGCTTGCTGCCCGATGCTGGCGCCATGCTTCAGCCAGCCCGCAGGCAGCCGTGTACAAATTGCCTGAAGCCAGCAGCAGCAGAAAGGGCAGCATGCCCGGGGCGCGCTGCGCAGCCACTGCAGCAGCAAACAGTGCATATGCACCCAATCCAATCTCAGCCCAAGTTGTCCAATCCAAAGGCAGCGCGTAAGGCGTGCCGCCGGAAAACTGGCGGCCGACTGCGCCCGACTTTGGCGTGCGCAAAAACATGCGCGGGTTGCGGCCGAGCAGGCCCTCCAGCACGCCGCGGGTATTGTTGGCCTGCATGCCCACTTGCAGCAAAAGCAGCGCGGGGAAAATTGCCAGCCGGCGCCACGGACGCGCAGACAGCGCGCGCTGCGCTGCGGCGCACAGCACGGGCGGTCCAAACCCGGCCACACCCAAAACTCCCAGCGCAATTCCAGAATAACCGCCAGCAAGCGCAAGCGGCAGGCTGGCCAGCAGCAGCACCAGCAGCAGCGGGTGAGAGAGGTAACCAGCTAGGTGCAGTCCGGCTTGCAGCTTGCGCCACAAAGATCCGCCATCAGCAGCCACTGCGCGCGCGTGCTTGCGCAGACATTGCACCGAACCCTTGGCCCAACGAAACTGCTGGCGCTTGAAACCGGCCAGACTGTAGGGCACTTCTGCGCCACACTCCACCTGCGGCAGGTAGCGCAGCTGCCAGCCGCGCAGCTGCGCCCGGTAAGAAAGATCCAAGTCTTCTGCAATCGTGTCCGCCTGCCAGCCGCCAGCGTCCGCAATTGCAGCGCTGCGCCAAACGCCGCCCGAGCCATTGAAGTTGAAGAACAGCGCACTGCGGCTGCGCGCCGCCTGCTCCACCACAAAATGCCCGTCGAGCGCCAGTGCCTGCGCGCGCGTCAGCCAGCTTTGCTCCGCGTTTAAATGCGCCCAGCGCGTTTGTACAGCCGCCACTTGCGCATCAAAAAAGTGCGGGATCACGCGCTGCAAAAAATCTTGTGCGGGCACAAAGTCGGCATCAAACACGGCCACAAACTCCGCGGCGGTCAGCTGCAAGCCCTCCGCCAAGGCAGCGGCTTTGTGCCCCGGGCGCTGCGCCCGGTGGTGGTGCACGATGTCCACACCGTGCGCGCGATGATGCGCCACACGCGCGCGCGCCAGCGAACTCGTGTCATCGGTTGAGTCATCCAGCACTTGAATAGACAGGCGGCCCGCCGCGTAATGCAGGCCCGCCGCAGCATCAATCACGCGCTCCACCACCGCCCGCTCGTTAAAGACCGGCAGCTGCACCGTTACGGTTGGCCAATGTTCCGGCGCAGGCGGCGCCACAATCTGCGCGTGGGTGGCGTAATAGCGCCACGTGAGCACTAGCGCATTAAAGCCAAACAGCGCCAGCCCGCCAGCCGCCAGCGCGTATAAAAAGTTGGAAATGGGGAACAGCACGTGCGCTCACAAAACTCCAGCCCGCGACGAAGCCGTGCGCGGGCTGGAGCAGCTTACATCTGGTTACAACATCATGATTATACGCCAGCCACACGCAGACCGCGGCCGATCATGCGGCGACTGTTGCAGCGCTGCTATCATCCTTGCACCATATGGCTCCCAGAACAAACATCGACCTGGCCGCGCACCTTGTGGAGTTGTGCCGCGCCGCCGGGCTATCCGGCCATGAAGCGCCCGTGCGCAGCTTGCTGCGCAAAGTGTGGCGCCCACTGGTGGACGAGCTGAGCGGCGACCGCATTGGCAGCCTGTGGGGCATCCGGCGCGCAGCCCGCCGGCCGGCCGGGCGCATCCTGCTTGCGGCGCACATGGACAGCATTGGCATGCTGGTGACGCGCATTCAAGATGGCTTCTTGTTTTTTGCGGAGATCGGCGGCATTGATGCGCGGGTACTGCCCGGCGCGCTGGTGCAGGTGCATGCCACGCGCGCCGGCGGCAGCACCCCGCTGGCCGGTGTCATCACATCCCGGCCGCCACACGTGCAAACCGCCGACGAAAAACGCAAGGTCACGCCGGTGCCCGAATTGATGGTTGATCTTGGCCTGAGTGCCGCGCAGACCGCAAGCCGCGTGCAGATTGGCGACTTGATTGTTTTTGCGCAGCCGCCCGTACGGCTGGGCAGCGATTTGTTGATGGCGCCGGCGCTGGACAATCGCGCTTCCATAGCTGCGCTGACTGGCTGCCTTGCGCAGCTGCGCGGGCACGCGCTGCAATGGGATGTGATCGCGGCAGCCACGGTGCAAGAAGAGGAGGGGTTTGCCGGCGCATACAGCTCCGCATTTGCAGCGCACCCGGATGCTGCAATTGCAATTGATGTAACCTTCGGCCGCCAAGCCGGCCCGCCAGAGTGGAAAACATTCAAGCTTGGCGAGGGACCAACCGTTTCGTTCGGGCCCAACTTGCACCCGCAAATGGGCGCAGCCCTGATGGAGGTGGCTGCCAGCAATGCCATCAGCTGCCCACGCGATGTGATGCCACTGCACTCCGGCACAGATGCGTATGCCATGCAAGTGAGCCGCGCGGGCATCCCGTGCGGGCTGGTAAGCATTCCGCTGCGCAACATGCATACGCCGGTGGAAGTAGTGGCGCTGGCCGATGTAGAGCAAGCCGCCCAGCTGCTGGCCAAGTTTGTGCTCGCGCTGGATCGCAAGTTTCGGGCGCGCCTCAAAGTGCACGCATGAAACGCGCCAGCGCAACCAAGCCGGCCATGGCGCTGCCCGCATTGATCCGGCAGCTGTCGGAAGCCGTAGCCGTCTCCGGTGACGAGCACGCCGTGCGCAGCCTTGTGCTGCAAGCTGTTCAAGATAGTGCGGACAAACTGGAAGTTGATGCACTGGGCACTGTGCTGGCCACCCGCACCGGTACCAGCCGGCGGCGCGAGCGCGTGCTGGCAGCGGCCCACATGGACGAAGTGGGCGTGATGATTGTGTCGATTGAGAGCGACGGATTGCTGGCAATTGAAGCGGTGGGCGGCCTGGACCCGCGCGTGCTGCTTGGCAAGCAATTGTGGGTGGGGCGGCAGCGCCTGCCGGGCGTGGTTGGTGCCACACCGGTGCACCTGTTAAAGGACGACGAGGAAAAGCGCCCGGTGGCGTTCGACGCACTGCGGCTGGACATCGGCGCCGGCAGCCGCGAAGCAGCCGCCAAACTTGTGCAGCCCGGCGACCGCGCCACATTTGCCACCAGCTTCCGCAACCTGGGCGGCACCTTGCGCGGCAAGGCTCTGGATGACCGCGTCGGTGTCGCACTGCTGATTGAGTTGTTTCGCAGCTCCCGCTTTGAATTTGACTTCACCGCAGCGTTTACGGTGCAGGAGGAAGTGGGATTGCGCGGCGCACAAGCAGCCGCATTTGCAATTGACCCGGTGGCAGCGCTGGTGCTCGAAGTGACGCCCGCCAACGATTTGCCGCCGCAGCCCGGGGAAACCGAAAATGTGCGTTACAACACGCGCCTCGGCCATGGCGCGGCGCTGTCGCTGGCAGACAGCAGCACGCTCTACCCGCGCGCACTCGTGCAGCACTTTGCCGCAATTGCCGTGCGCGATCAAATTCCATTTCAATACCGCCAGCCCGGCGGCGGCGGCAACGACAGCGGCGGCATCCAGCGCCGCCGCAGCGGTATTCCGGTCGTTGCGCTCTCGGTGCCCGGCCGCTACATACATTCGCCGGCGGCGCTGGTGCGCCTCAGTGATGTGCGCGCCGCACTGCAGCTTGCGCGCGCTGCGCTGTCCGAACTGCCGCGCCGCCCGGCACGCGCCTGAACATTTCACCGGCCACAGGAACAACTGCCATGATTGCACTCATCAACCGCTATGTCACCGCCTTCGGACCATCCGGCAACGAAGACGCTGTACGCAGCCTGCTGCAAGCCGACCTAAAACAGCTCGGTGCCGACACGCAAATTGATCCGCTTGGAAATTTAAGCTGTGTGCACGCGCCCGGCAAAGACAAGAACCGCACGCGCGTGTTGCTGATGGCGCACATGGATGAAATCGGCGTGATGGTGAGCCATATTGACGAGCGCGGCTTTTGCCGCTTCCTGCCACTGGGCGGCGTGCGGGCGCCGTGGTGCGTGGGTGCGCGTGTGCGTTTTGGCAACGGCACCATCGGCACCATTGGCGCCGAACCCCATGAGGCCTCCACTGCGCTGAAGTTTGACGATCTCTACATCGATCTCGGCGCAGACGACCGCAGTGCCGTCAACGTGGCCGTTGGCGACTCCGCCTGCTTTGACCGGCCGCTGGAGGCCAGTGGCCAGCGCTTGATTGCCAAGAGCCTGGATGACCGCATCGGCTGTGTTGTGCTGCTCGAAACTTTGCGGCGCCTGCGCAGCACGCCGCATGCCGTGGCGTTTGTATTCAGCGTGCAGGAGGAGATGGGATTGCGCGGCGCCGGTGCGGCGGCATTTGGCTTTGACCCGCACTTTGGCATTGCGGTGGATGTGACGCGCACCGGCGACACGCCGAAGGCGCGCCCGATGGAAGTGGCGCTGGGCAAGGGGCCGGCCATCAAACTGCGCGACTCCGGCATGATTGCGGACCCCGCATTAGTGCGCAGACTGCGCGCCGCCGCCGACCATGCCAAGGTTGCTTACCAACTGGAAGTGCTTGAGCACGGAACAACGGATGCACGCGCCATCCAAAGTGCGCGCAGCGGCGTGCCCGCCGGCTGCATCTCTATTCCGTGCCGTTATGTGCACACGCCATCAGAGATGGTGGACATGCGCGATGTTGAAGGTGCGATTCGGCTGCTGGTGGATTTGTTGGGGCGCAAACTATAGCGCGGTGCTGGCCGCAGCGCTCGCGTTATGCGCGCGCTAGCCCGCCCGCGGCAGCACTTGCCGGCAATTTGGCAGCTGCCGGCCGGGCGGCAGCAGACGCTATCGCGTTGCTTCAAACCCGCGGTGCACCCAGCGGATGCGCAGCAAGTCCCGGAACATCTGATACAAGCCCGGCCAAAAGCGCACAGTGCTGCCGGGCGCGTCCGCCCATGCCACCGGAATTTCCACAACCTTCAGCCCGCTGCGCCGCGCCAGGTACAAAATCTCCACATCAAACATGAAACGTTCAATCACCGCGCGCTGAAACAAAGGCACAAGCGCTGCGCGCCGGTAGGCCTTAAACCCGCACTGCGTGTCGTAAAACTCCGCCAAGCCCACCAGCAGGTTGCGCACACCATCAAAGAAGCGCGACGCAACCCGGCGCAGCAGTGGCGGCCGGCGCGAGATGCGCGCCTGCGGGTGCCCGCGCGAGCCAACGACCATGTCGTGCCCGGCCTGCAGCAAAGTGATTGCCGGCGCAATCTCCGCCACCGGCGTCGAGAGATCCGCATCCAGAAACACCACCCACCCGCCGCGCGCTGCCAGCACACCGGTACGCACTGCAAAGCCCTTGCCGCGGTTGGGTTGATAGCTGATTACACGCGCGGCCGCCTCGCCAGCAAGCGCAGCTGTTGCCACTGCAGCAGTGTCATCACCGCTGCCATCATCCACCACCAGCAGCTCCCAGCTTTGCCCCAACCCCTTCAAATACGCGAGCACGACCTGCAGTGTCGGTGCCAGCCGGGTCGCCTCATTAAAAGCCGGGATTACAACCGACAGTGCCGGCGGAACATTCGCGCCCATTCACTCTGTGCGCATACGCTCGGCAAGCGCGTTACAGACCACATGATTAATGATCAGGTGGCCGTCCTCCTGATGGCCCAGCTCCGGGCTGGGCACGCGCACCACAAGGTCCGCTTGCTGCGCCAGCTTGCCGCCCGGATCCCCGGTAAACCCAATGATCTGTGCGCCAAATTCCGCACGCGCCACGCGCACCGCCTCAATCAGGTTGGGCGAATTGCCGCTGGCAGAAATCACAACCAGCACATCCCCTTTGCGCATCAAGTTGCGCAAAGGTTCCGCAAACACATCTGCAAAAGCTGCGTCATTGCCCCACGCTGAAACGAGGGGCATGTTGTCCGTCAGCGCAATGCCCCGAAAGCGGCGCTTGCCGGGGGAGATTGTGAGTTTGTTAATATCATTCATCATGTGCGAAGCGGTAGCAGCGCTGCCGCCATTGCCAATAATAAAAATCTGGCGGTCGGCGCGCCACGCAACCAGCAATGCCTCCACCACTGCAGAAACATCCTGCCGCGACAGTTTATGAATTGCCGCCTCAAGGCCGGAAAGATATCCATCAATAAAGTTCATCGTAACTCCTGAAATTTGGTTTTACTTGAAGTCCGCAAGGCGAATTCCGCAATCATACACAACGGCAGCGCATCCATGCGGCTTGGCCGCACAATCAATCATTGGGCGCCACCGCGCACCGCACCCACTTGCTGCATATAGCTGCGCGCTTTGGATGCAAAGTCTCCGAAGTCCGGCTGTTGCTGCGCCCACTCCAGATACGCGCCCACACTGCGCTGAATATCCCCGAGCGGCTGCCAGCCCAGCGCACGCAGCGCGCCCACATCCGAGCTGATGTGGCGCGTATCTCCAAAACGGTATTCGCCAGTACTGTGCGGCTCCAAGTCCGGACGGCCGGCACCAGCAGCCATCACGCGTGCAAACTCATTCACAGTCACGCGCCGGCCGCCGCCCACATTAAAAGCACAGTAGTCCGCGCGCGCATCCTCCAGCACCAGCAGGTTGGCACGCGCTACATCATCCACATTCACAAAATCACGCACCTGCTCGCCATCCTCATAAGCCGTCGGCTGCTGCCCGGACAGCACCTGCATCGCAAAGATGCGCAGCGCACCAGAGTACGCATTGCGAAAGGACTGGCGTGTGCCCTGCACAATAGAGTAGCGCATGGCCGTAGACGCAATGCCGTAGCGCCGGCCGAGTACCAGCGCAATTTGCTCGCCGCCATATTTGCTCATGGCGTAGGAATTGTGCGGGTTGACGCGCGCCTCATCCGTGTCCAAAAGCTGCAAGCTGCCGCCGCACAACGGACACAGCGGCGCCCACTGGCGCTGCTGCAGCTGCGCCTCGGAGCGCGGCGCCGGAAACTGCACGCCGTCTTTTGCACACAAATACTTGCCCTCGCCGTACGCTGCTTGCGAAGACGCCACCACCACCTTTCGGCACTGGCAGGCGCTGCTCCACCATCGCCGCGTACGTCAGCGCGGTCGCAAATGCGTTCACATGAAAGAACTTGGAGAAGTCCGGCAGGTAATCCTGGTAAGCGGCAAGATGAAACACAGCATCCATGCCGGCCAGCGCATGCTCCCACGCCGCCTTGTCACGCACATCGCCCTGCATGAACTCAGCCGCGCGCGGAAAGTATGCGGGCAGCTGCCCGGCAATGTGCACCGGCGGCGTGAGGCTGTCCAAGACGCGCACCTCGTAGCCTTGCGCCAGCAGCAAATCAACCGTATGCGAGCCAATGAAGCCCGCCCCACCCGTCACAAGAATTCTTCTGATTGAGGTCATGTTAAACTTGGCGGGCAATGCCTGAGACTTTGCGCGCAGCAATTTTTTTGGATCGGGATGGAGTCATCAACGAGAACCGGGCGCAGTACGTGCGCACGTGGGAGCAATTGCAACTGCTTGCGGGCGCGCTGCCGGCGCTGGTGCGGCTGGCGGGCAGCGCATTTGCGGTGGTAATCGTAACCAACCAGTCCGCCATCGGGCGCGGCCTGCTGAGCAACACCGTGGCGCAGCACATCAACGCGCAACTCGTGGCGCAGCTGGAACGCGCCGGTGGCCGCATCGATGGTGTTTATGTTTGCCCGCACCGGCCGGATGAGGACTGCGCCTGCCGCAAACCGCGCCCCGGCCTGCTGCTGCAAGCAGCAAGTGACCTGAAGCTTGATTTGGAAAGATCTTGGATGGTTGGGGATGCGGCCACGGACGCGCAAGCCGGGCTGGCCGCCGGCACACGCGCACTGCTG
>QWRL01000011.1:0-2723 GCA_003670425.1 Chloroflexota bacterium | reverse complement strand
CCGGGGTGGCGCAAGTTGCAGACGTGGCAGCTGGGGTAGACCACATCCTGAGAATGCCGGGCTAACGGCTTGCGGGCTGCGGCACATTTCATTGCGCTGCAATCCATTCCCAAAAAAGTTTCAGCCCCGTCTCCACTGAAACCTGCGGCTGATAACCAAAGTGCGCCGCAGCCTTGGTGATGTCCGCGCCGGTGCGCACAACCTCGCTCGCCGGCGCCGGTATTGAGCGCACATTCGCCTTGCGCCCGGCCAGCCGCTCCAGCTGCGCCACAAAGTCCGCCATCAGCACCGGCATACCGCACCCAAGATTGTAGATCTCATAGCCGCGCGGTGTATCCAGCGCGCCCAGCACGCCGGCCACAATGTCGGAAACATAGGTCCAGTCACGCCACATTTGGCCGCCAGAAAAAAGCGAGACACTGCTGCCGTGCAGCAAGCTCTGCGCCAGCAAGCGCGGCATCATGTCCGGCCGGCCGCGCGGGCCATAGACGCTGAAGAAGCGCAGCACGCTCACATTCAGCCCGTGCGCCACATGGAAGGCATGCGCCAGCATTTCTGCGGCACGCTTGGTTGCGGGGTACGGAGCCAGCGGCCGGTCCGCCGGCAAGTCTTCACGAAAAGGAAACTCGGCAGCTTGGCCGTACACGGAGGATGTAGATGCAAACACAAACTGCCGCACGCCGGCCTGCACCGCAGCTGCAAGCACGCGCACCGTGCCGTCCACATTTACGGCCACATACTCCAGCGGTTGTTCCACCGAGGCGCGCACACCGGCAAGCGCTGCAAGATGCACAATCCGGTCAACGCCGGCCACAACCGGCGCCCAGCCATCCACATTTTGCACATCAAATTCCCGGAAAGAAAAGCGCGGCAAGCTTTGCATTCCCGCAAGGTTGGCGCGCTTTTCCACAGCGCTGTAGTACGGGTCAAAGTTATCAACGCCCACAACGGTCTCACCACGCGCGAGCAGCGCCTCGCATACGTGGCTGCCAATAAAACCTGCAGCGCCAGTGACCAGTACCGACCCGCTCATCGCGCAATCTCCACGCCATACAGCAGCACATAATCACGGATGGATGTGCCCGCCGCGTCAGTGACCGCGAGGCGGGTGCCATCCTGCTGAGAATAGACAATGCACCACACATCGTAGTGGCCCGGCGGCAGGTCAATGGGCAGCACGAATGCCACGTTGTGGCGCACCACGGCACCGGCCTGCCAATCTGCGCTGGGCCAGAAGCCGCCCACTGGCACGCTGTCATCTTGGAATGCAATGGCTCCCTGTGGATTCATCAAGTAAGTGCCGATTGCAAGCGCAGCCGGAACATTCTCCGCTGCCTGCCACTGCGTGGAAATATTGAGAATGGAACCCGGGCTTACGAGGCCGGCCGGCGGCTTGGCGTCATATCCGCGCAGCACAAGGCTGTCTCCCACCCGGTTATCAAGCGCAAACTCGGGCGGCGCCGCCCGCGCCGGCGCCTTGCTGGTTGAAAACTCCAGCAGCCGCACCTCATTTGAAAACTCCAGCGCACGCACCCGGTGCATATCGGTGTTCATTGCCCACTCCAATGCCCGCGTCACATTGGGCGTATAGGGGCCGCTCTCCATCAAGAGAAAGAGCTGCGCATGCTGCCGGCCGAAGTAGTCCACCGGCGTCCACGCATCAACATTTAAAATATCGAAGGGGTCAGTGCTGGGGGGCGGGTGCTGCGCGCCGGGTGCAATCAACTCGTTCGGGTTCAGTTCAAGCGTGTACCACACCGCCCGGCCCTTGAAATAGTTGAGCATGAAATCAAAGTAGGTGCGGTTGTTGAGGAAAACGGCGGCGTCAGTATTTTTACTTCCACTCTCAAGCGCCGAGCGCATGGCTTGCAGCAAGACACTGTCCCCGCGATAGCGCTGGTCCGGGTACAAGCGCCGCAAACTTACGAAGCCGAGCACGAGCAAACCAACCCCAACCGCGAGGCACCAGCCCGTCAGCTCAAAATATCCGGCGGGCTTGCGCAATGCACGCCACAGCAGCGCGCCACACAACACAGCAGCCGCCACCAGCAAGGCAGCCAGCTGCCAATCTGCACCAGCTGTCAATGCGCGCGCCCAGGCAAAATCCACCGCGGTACCTGCCAGCAACATGCGCCAGTTTCCCAAAATGGCCGAGTAGTATGGTGTCCAGATGGCCACCGTCCACGGCGCACCGGGAATGCCAGTGGCTTCCAGTACGCGATAGTAGTCGAGCAGGTTGATGGCAACTGCGGGCACTTGCACCGCAAGGCCGGCCAGCGCCACAATTAGAATCCCAAGGCGCCACAATATTGCCGCCGGACGCAGCGCGCGCTCAATGATGGGCGCCGCGGCCAACATCAGGAACGGCGTGACCGGCACAAGGTAACGCGCGCCCCAGTTTGTGCCGCCGTACCAAATTTGGCCGCGTACAAGTGCGTACACAAGTGCAAAGGCCAGCAGCAAAAGCAGCGGCCAGCCAACGTCGAAGCGGCGGGAACCCGCAAACCACGGGCCCAGCAACGCGAGCAGCAGCACCGGCGAATGCCAAAACACGCCCTTGCCGGGACTGAGCAGCAATCCCGCAAGGCCTTCGAGCAGCAGCCCGCGATTGCTAATCGCCTGCCCGATGCGGCCCATCACATCAAAACGCCGGCCACCCGCGCCCACTACGCGCATGTAGTAGCAAAGACCGCCAACCGCCCTCCCACATAACACAAGCGCCC
>QWRL01000109.1:3246-7708 GCA_003670425.1 Chloroflexota bacterium | reverse complement strand
CCCGTCAAGTCGTCGACAGCTCCCAGAGATTCCATGTTGCCGCCGTAATCGCAGTCTGGAGCCATTACAGACAGGCCGGGCGCCTTGTAAGCGGATGCCATCACGCCGCTGGCGCCGAGCTCAGTTGTGGCTTCTACCAGTGAGCTCTTCAGCACTTCGCCGTCAAGGTCGCTGGAAAACACATTGAGCGCATTGCCATACAAAGCCATGAACGGCTCTGGCGCTGCAGCGCCATGCACAATGCTGGGGGCCAGCTTGTCTGTGCCAAAGCTGGTGATGGAGTACTTAAGGTACTCGTCGTACAGGCTTACGTCTGCATCGGTGCGTGCCGGAATGGAGCCTTTCTTCGGATTGAAGGCATCCTGCCCTTCGCGGGAGCCGGCCACTGCCAGCCAGGCTTTCGCCTCTTCCGGGTGCGGGGCGCCGACGGCCAAGCCGAAGCTGTCACTCAACCACATAAATACGCCGCCATTACCGGGCGCGGCTGAATAGCCATAGTCGACGCCAACTTTGGCGCCCTTGCTGATCATGTAACCGTGTGCCCAGTCGCCCATGATCGTCATTGCGGCTTTGCCTTCAAGCACCATGTCTGCGGCGCTGGACCAGCCGATTGAGGCGCGATCCTCGTTTGAAAATTCGAGCATGCGCGCGAGTGTGCCGATGCTCTTGTCCAGGCGCGCATCACCCCAGAGGGCTGCATCGCCCCCCATCAACTTAACATAGTCGTCCTGGCCGTAGGTGGCCAGCAGCACGCTTTCAAACAAATGCGGTGCTTCAAACTTATCCGCGCCGCCCACGGCCAACGGGATAATACCTGCAGCCTTGAGCTTGGAAGCAGCTGCAAAAAACTCATCCATCGTTGTGGGCGCAGTCAGGCCGTTGTCGGCCAGCACCTTCATGTTGAACCAAAGCACATTGGAGCGGTGAATGTTCACCGGTACGGAATAGATTTCACCGTTATAGGTGATTTGGTCCAGCAGCAGTTGGGGCATATTCTTGTCGAAGCCCTGCTCCTTGAAGAAGGCGGTCAAAGGCTCCAACTGGCCCGCATCAACATATTGCGTCAGCTCTTTGCCGGCGTGCACCTGCCACGTGTCCGGTGGCTGGCCGCCCTGCAGCCGCGTCTTCAAAACGGTCTTGGCATTTGTGCCTGCTCCGCCGGCAACGGTCGCGTTCACAATTTCAACGCCGGGATTCTTGGCAGTGAAGATCTTGAACATCTCGTTCAGGCCATCGGCTTCGCCGCCGTTGGTCCACCAGCTGAAGATTTCCATCTGCTTGACTTCGGGCGCCGGGGCCGCTGCTGCAGGCGCTGGCGCCTGGGTTGCGGGGGCGGCACACGCGCCCAGCAGAATTGCAGCTACTGCCAGCGATGACAGTAATCGGTTTGTTGTCTGATGTCTCATTACTTGTTTCTCCTCTTCCTAATTAGAATGGTCGTGAAATATCAAAATGCACTGTGATTGTCGGTGAATTTATTTTGTGTGATATTGCTTCGCGTGTCCCCAAATGTTGCACCACGAACCATACCACAGAATTGGTTCCGCGAACTCTGGCGCCCGCGCCGTAGTTATTTAGTTCCAGAGCTTAAGCCATGCGATGCGCGCGGATTGCTACAGTACGCCGAGGTAAGCCTTCTGCACGGATTCGTTTTCGCGCAGCGCTGTGGCTTTGTCCGTCAGAATGATTTCGCCGGTTTGCAGTACGTAGCCGCGGTCGGCAACCTGCAGTGCCATGCGCGCGTTCTGCTCCACCAGCAAAATGGTGGTGCCCAGCGCGTGCAGCTTGCGAATCGTGTCGAAGATGCTGTCCACCAGTACCGGCGCCAGACCCATTGAGGGCTCGTCCAGCAGCAGCACCTTGGGCTTTGCCATCAGGGCGCGGCCCATTGCCAGCATCTGTTGCTCGCCGCCACTGAGCGTGCCCGCCAGCTGGCTTTCACGTTCTTTTAGCCGCGGAAAGAGTGTAAAGACCTGTTCCAACGTCTGGGCAATTTCGCTGCGCGACGGGCGCGTGAAGGCGCCCATCTCCAGGTTCTCGAGCACAGTGAGCCGCCCGAAGACGCGCCGGCCTTCCGGCACCTGCACTACGCCCTTTGCCACAATCTCGTGTGCTTTGAAGTTGCCCAAGTTTTCGTTGTTCAGCCGGATGCTGCCGCGGCGCGGCTTCAGCAGCCCGCTGATGGTGTTGAGCGTGGTGGATTTTCCTGCGCCGTTGCCGCCAATCAGCGTGACGATCTCACCTTCTTCCACATTGAGCGAGACACCCTTCAGTGCATGAGGGCGTGGATTTCGCCGTGGTAGGTGTGTATATTTTCAAGCTCAAGAAGTGGCATCGGATGTTGGTGGGGCGGCGGGCTTAGCTGGCAGCTGTTGCCGGGATGGAGCCGGCTGTGCGGTGGTCTTCGGCGGCACCGCCGCGTCCAAGGTAAGCCTCGATCACACGCGGGTTGCTTTGAATTTCAGCCGGATTGCCTTCGGCAATCTTTTCGCCGTAGTCCAGGACTGCGATGCGCTCGGAGATGCCCATCACCACGCGCATGTGGTGCTCAATCAACAGAATGGTTATCTGCAGCTCGTCGCGCAAGCGGCGGATGAAACCCTTCATGTCTTCGGCTTCACGCGGGTTCATTCCGGCAGTGGGCTCGTCAAGCAGCAGCAGTTTGGGTTTCGTGGCAAGTGCGCGCGCAATTTCAAGGCGGCGCTGGTCGCCGTAGGGCAGGTTCTTTGCCACAAAGTCGCCTTTGCCGGTAAGGGACACAAATTGCAGCAGGCGCTTGGCTTCAGCCACTGCATCCGCTTCCTCTGCGCGCATGGCTTTGGTGTGGAAGATAGACCCCAGCAAACCGGACGAAAGATGGATGTGCTGGCCCACCAAGACATTTTCAAGCGCGGTCATGTTTGAAAACAGGCGGATGTTCTGGTAAGTGCGCGCAATGCCAAGTTTTGTAATTTGGTCCGGGCCCTTGCCGGCAATCGATTTGCCCTGAAACAAAATGTCACCGCCATCGGGCTTGTAGAAACCAGTCACACAATTGAAGAAGGTTGTCTTGCCAGCGCCGTTGGGGCCGATGACGCTGTAGATGGACTGGTCCTCAATCTCCAGGTCAAGATCTTTAACGGCCGTCAAGCCGCCGAAGCGTTTGACCACCATCTTTGCCAATAGGATTGTGCTCACTGTGAATTCTAAAGTTGGGGCAGCGCCAGTTGCAGCCCCAAGTTATGCCGGCTCTATAATGCGGCCCGCAGGCGCCGCACTGGAATCGCCGGACAGGCCGTCGTCTTCGTGGGCTTCGAGCTTGCGGGCGTCTTCTGGCCACAAGCCTTGCGGCCGGTAGAGCATCATCACTACAAGCAGTGCGCCATAAACCAGCAGCCGGAATTCCGCAAACTCGCGCAGCAGCTCCGGCAGGCCCACCAGCACCAGCGCACCCACGACCACGCCGCGAATACTGCCCATGCCGCCGATAATTAGCAGCGCCAGCACATTGATTGAAATCAGCAAGCCGAAGCTGTTGGGATAGATGGCGCCCAGCTTGGCGGCAAATATGGCGCCGCTTAGGCCGCCAAAGGCAGCCCCCACCGAAAAGGCCAGCAGCTTGGTTGCCACCAGATTTATGCCAATCGCTTGTGCAACGTCTTCGTCTTCGCGCATCGCCATCCAGGCGCGCCCGAGGCGTGAGTCGCGCAGGCGTGACGAAATGAAGCCGGCCAGCAGGCAGCCAGCCAGAATAAGATAGTAAAGCTTTAGCTGGTTGTCCAGCACCATTGTGCCGACCACGGGTTTGGCAATCAGCTGAATTCCTTGTGACCCGCCAGTCCAGGGGCGCAGCGCGTCTGAAAGCGCGAGCAGGCGAATGATCTCTCCAAATCCGAGGGTGACAATTGCCAGATAGTCGCCGCGCATGTTGAGCACGGGCACGCCGAGCATAATCCCCGCCAAGATGGTGATGCTGACTGCGATCGGCAGTGCGGTCCACCAGCTTAAGCTTGCCAATCCCAGCTCCGGCGAGGTAAGCATTCCCATTGCATAAGCGCCGATTGCAAAGAAACCTACGTAGCCGAGGTCCAAAAGGCCGGCAAATCCGACCACGACATTGAGGCCAAGTCCCATCAGTATGTACAAGCCCACTTGGTCAAGCACTTCGCTGACGTAGGTGCCGAGCAGCAATGGGAAAATCAAAAGCAGCGCCATGAGTGCGCCCGTACGCATTTGTTTCTGGCGCGGGGTGATGGGCACGGCGGTCACGTTGCGCGCGTTAGTCCGCCGCCGGTTGCCAAGCACCTCGGACGCGATGACGATGACTGCGATGGCGAGCGCGCCCGCAACCGAAAGGCCCTTGCCGGAGAACACCCATTCGAGCAACGGCGCCACACGAATTCATTGCGAAATGCAGATGCCCATCAGATCCGCCAGCCAACCCGCCACGCCTACAACCATTAAAACTGTTACGTCGGTGGCG
>QWRL01000109.1:0-3236 GCA_003670425.1 Chloroflexota bacterium | reverse complement strand
ATGCCCGGCACGGGTGCCTGGCCAAAGCTAAGTAATTCGAACAGCGGCGGGGAAGCACTGACAAAGACATCGCGAACGTTTATGCTGGTGCCCAACAGCACCAGCGCCGCAAGCAGCGCGCCAACAATGGCACCAGTCAAAGCTCCGGCGGCGAGCATTGCCCGGGGGCTGACCGTGCTGAACGGGCGGGCCGCAGCGAAAGCGCTGAGCAGCATAGTCACAGCCAGGAAAGCCTGGCCCATCGACACCACACCGCCAATGATTGTGCGCTGGCCAAATACCTCGACCATGCCCACCAGCGAAAATAAAACTGCTGCTCCGCCACCGATCACGCCGAAGCGCACGCTGGTTTGAATTACAGTGGCTGGTTTAGTGTGCATTGGTTGTCGGAGTCCGGGCTTAGGCTTTCTTTGTTGCCAGACGCTCGCCCAAAATTCCGCTCGGGCGGAAGATCAGCACAAACACAAGCATGGTAAACGCAATCGCATCCTTGAGTTGATTCGGTGCGGGAATGCCCACCCAACCAAAAACCAAGCTCGGTCCACCCGATTCGAAAACCCCAAGAAAAAGGCCGCCGACCATTGCCCCGGGCACATGGCCGATTCCGCCAAGCACTGCTGCAGTAAATGCCTTGATGCCGGGAACGAAGCCCATATAGAACTGCACCTGGCCAAAGATCAGGGCATATAGGACGCCGGCAGCACCCGCCAGAGCGCCGCCCAAGGCGAAGGTGGTCGTAATTATGCGGTCCACATCAATGCCCATTAACTGCGCGGTTTGTTTGTCTTCAGAAACCGCACGCATGGCTTTGCCGGTCTTGCTGAGCATTACGAATGCGTACAGCCCGGCCATAAAGAGCGCCGCAGCCACAATCACCAAAGCCTGCGTTACGAGCACCCGCACACCCATTACGCTGATCGAGCCCTTCAGAATCGCCAGCTCGGGATAGCGGTCAATGCCAGAGCCATACAGCCCGCGAAATGTGTACTGGAGAAAGAAAGAGGCGCCAATGGCTGTGATGAGCGGCACGAGGCGCGGCGCGTTGCGCAGCGGCCGGTAGGCGATGCGCTCAACGGTAAGTGCAATTGCCATTGATGTAAACATGGAAATTGCGCTCACTATCAGCAGGCCGGCCACTGGTTGCGCCTGCAGGAAGCCGGTGTTAAACATCCAGCGTGCAAAGAAATATGCAGTGTAGGGTCCGCTCATGAACACTTCGCTGTGGGCAAAGTTGATCATGCGCAGCACGCCGTATACCAGCGTGTAGCCCAGCGCAATCAGCGCATAAATGCTGCCTTGCGCAAGGCCGAATATAAAGAGATCCTGCCATTGAGCCAGCGTGTATTTTCCCGACGACAGTGTTGCAACTGAGCCGGTAACGATTATTCCGGATAGCGCCAAGCCCACGGCAAACATGACAACATCGGTGGCTGTTAAGCGCGCCAGTGAAGTTTTTAGCATGCGCAACTATACCTCGAAATATAAAACGGGGACAAGCTTGCGCCGGTCCCCGTTAAGATGTTTTGGTTTGTCCTGTGACCCCGAAGGACAAAGGCAAACTACTGTGAGATTTTCTTGGGGTTGGTGTCCGTCTCGCCGGTCGGATTCCAGCTGGCCGGATCCGCATTCACAATCTCGTAAACTGCAATCTTTGTATCACTGCAATCACCGGTTGCCGAGCAGGTCAGGTTGCCGGTAATGCCCTTGAAATCCTTGGTGGCAAACATTGCATCACGAAGTGCCTGCCGCCCAAAGTGCAGCGTACCATCGGCATCGGCAACTACAACCTTCTCAAGCGCTGCGAAAATGATGTTGGCTCCATCATATCCATGCGCATGGAAGGCCGAGAGCGGTGCTTCGCCGTACTTCTTCTGGTGCTTGTCCAAAAAGTCCTTGTAGCCACCGGCAAAGGCGGAGAAGTCCGGGCTGGAGTTCCAAACACCTTTCGCGGCTTCGCCCGCTGCCTTCAAGTAATCAACTGAGTACATTGGGTCTGCGCCCATCAATTGCACGGTCTCCAGACCGGGCACTTCCTTGGCTTGCGCAGTGATAAACGCGGCGGCAGAAGTGAAGCAGGGGTAGTAGATCAACTGCGGGCCCGCGGCGGAGATGCTGGTCAGCACGGGGCGCATGTCGGTGTCGGTCGGCTGCACTGCCTGACCCGAAACAATTTCGCCGCCCAGTTCCGTAAACTTTTTCGCGAACACTTCGGCCAGGCTCTGGGAGTAGATGCTGCCATCATGAATGGTGGCTGCTTTCTTGATGCCTTTGGTGGTGTAGGCAAATGCAGCTGCAACAGCGCCCTGAAGCTCGTCGTTGTGCGCGGTGCGCATGTAGCCGGCCACGTGCTTATCGGGCTTGGTCAAATCCGGCGCAGTGTTGGATGGTGAGATCATAGTGAAGCCGGCATCGCGCAGAATTGGAGCCGCAACGCGTGCCTCTGACGAACAAGAAGTGCCGATTACGGCCACAATTGTTTTGTCGGCTGCCAGTTTTTGGGCAGCAGCCTGTCCGCCTTCGGCATTGCAACCGGTGTCTTCGCCGGTCAGCTCAATTTTATGGCCACGAAACATACCCTTGTCATCGATGGCAAGTTCGACGCCGCGCTTGGAATCTTCGCCAAGCACCGCATCCGGTCCGGCCACAACCAACGCATAGGCAATGTGCACTGATGCACCGGGAGCAATAGTCATGCACCCGATCTTGTCTGTGCACTCAAACGGCTTTGCTGCTGGCGTACACGCAGCGAGCAGTGCCCCAAAGCATCCCAGCACCAACATTCCTGACAACCTTCGCTTGTTCATTTTTTGTCCCCCTAATAGTAAATGAAGTTTTGTGTTCATCTCCACGCCTAATATACCCGCCGCATTTTTGTCTGTCAAGCGGTGGGGAGGCTTTGTCTGTTGCGATTCGTTCGCAAATCTGCAGTGAACTAGGTTTTGGGGCTTAAATATTGGACAGATCATGCAAGATTTTTGTCCTCGCATTTCCAATTAGGCAATACCTACCCTCTGGCAATAATAGGATTGCATTTTTATATTTCATGTGTGGATCTATTTCAAACATGTTTGTAGGCTGACTAGGGTGTGGTGTGCATTTGTATGCGCTTTCCTCACGAGTGCATAGGCCGATCATGCCAAAAGATTGCAGACGCAAGCACCAATGGTACGGCGCATTATCAGGCATGGAATCATGCAATCTCTAATGCAGGCTGCACCGCAAATAAAAACAGGGGC
>QWRL01000108.1 GCA_003670425.1 Chloroflexota bacterium | reverse complement strand
GAAGATACGATCACGTTCGTACTTACTTACCTCACCATAAATGGCTTCGGCTGTGTACCCTTCCTTGCGTACTGCTTCCAGCAGCTTCTTATCTACAGCAACAAACGGGGCAATCACGATGACTTTGTTCTTAGACTGTTGTATCACCTCCAGTAGAACTTCCATACGAGGGCCAACATCAAGTACATCTTCATTTCCTTTGCCGTCGTACACAACACCACAAGCTACTTGGAACGGATAGGAAATTCAAGCTCCTACCCATGTCGACATAATATTCCCGAAGTCTACCTTTGTCAAGTACTACTTTGTGCTAACCCCCACCAACCATTAACTTCAGGTCAAAGACCGCTTTTGTGTGGTGTTCGCAGAGATTTGATGCGCGTAACAGCCAGAAAATGCACAATAACTGCAATACGGATTTGGAAGACCACACCAATCCACGCTCCGCCGCATGTACCATCTCTTCAGCGCAGGATTACCACCCCAATGTCTGGTCGAACTCCAGTTCCGGGATCAGCTCCGGTGCCACCCCGTATCGGGCAATCTATGAACATGCTTAGGAATCGCATCGAAGTTTCCGGAGAATATTGGTCTACTTAGCGTTGCGCTCGAACCGCTTGCCGTTGGTTCACTTAGTGTGCCAAGATCAATTTAATAATCACTCCCGCCAAACCGCTGAGCACGACGACCTGTATCACACTGCGTTTATATTTGAACACAATGACCGCCGCGGCTAGCGCAATCAGTGCGGAAGGCATGTCAAACCCACCTGTGAAGCCTTGCGGCCACAGCACGTGATACCCGAAGAACATCGCTAAGTTCAAAATGACACCCACTACAGCCGCGGTGATGGCGGATAGGGGTGCGGTAAATTTGAGGTCGTTGTGCGTGCTTTCTACAAAGGGTCCCCCGGCCAAAATAAACAGGAAGGACGGCAAAAATGTGAACCAGGTCACGAGACTGGCTGCAAAAGCACCGCCAAGAAACTGGCTGTGCGGGCCAAGAATCTCTTTCAAGTACCCACCAGTAAAGCCCACAAACGCCACCACCATGATCAAAGGGCCGGGCGTTGTTTCACCCAGCGCCAATCCATCGATCATTTGTGTGGGTGTGAGCCATCCGTATTGCCCCACTGCACCCTGGTAGATATATGGCAGCACCGCATAAGCGCCGCCAAATGTAAGCCACGCGGCCTTCGTGAAGAACCAACTCATTTGCAGGACCGTATGGTCCCATCCAAAGTTCAGCCCCAACAGGACGATGGGAACAAGCCACAGAAGGGCACCCACAAGAACCACCCGGAACAACCGGTGCCACGTAAAAAGGGCATGCTCGGGGGTTGGCGTGTGGTCATCGATTATTGCAGCACCATATGATTTTTCCCCACGCCCGTGCGCATCAGGGATTTTAAAAAGATTGGGCGCCATGCGCCCGCCAAAACTTCCGATGACCGCCGCCCCCACTACGATGATTGGAAAAGGCAGCCGAAGCGCAAATATGCCCACGAAGCTGGCCGCAGCAATCGCCCACATTGCGTGGTTCTTTAGGGCGCGCGAACCGATGCGGTGGGATGCTTGCAACACGATGGCGGTGACCGCGGGCTTGATGCCGTAGAAAAATCCGGCAACGGCAGGCACTGCGCCAAAGGCATTGTAGATATAAGACAGGGCAATGAGGATAAACAGAGAAGGCAGAACGAATAATGCGCCGGCTATCACCCCCCCAGGCGTTTTGTGCATCAACCAACCGATGTAGGTGGCCAGTTGCTGAGCCTCGGGCCCCGGCAACACCATACAGTAATTGAGCGCATGCAGAAAGCGCTTTTCAGAGATCCAACGCCGACGCACCACCAGCTCTTCATGCATGATGGCGATTTGACCTGCCGGTCCGCCGAAGCTGATGAAGCCCAGCTTGAGCCAAAACCAAAAAGCCGGCGCCACACCAATTGGTGGCGGTGGCGCTGCATCCGAGCCCGCATCGGAAAACAACTGCTGCATGCTAGGGATCGTCGCGCGCGGCCTGCGGCAGGTGGCGTTGGCTAACTACGCATGGCTTGCAGCGCGCAGCCGGCTACCACACCGGCAGCCAGCCCGCAGCGCCAAACCAGCGCCCCAGCGCAACTGCCAGCAGCAGGCCAAGCGCATATCCCGCCAGCACATCAGAAAGATAATGCACGCCCATTGCAATGCGCGCCAGCGCCATTGCAGGCGAGTACAGCAGCATCAGTCCGGCAAACCATGGCGGCCCCAGCACATAGCCCAGCCCCAGCAGCAAGGCTGCGCGGGTGGCATGCCCGGACGGAAAAGAGTGCGGGTCGGTTTTGCGGTAGATGGCGCCCCACTCGCCGGCCGGCCGGCTGCGGCGCAACAGCAGCTTAAGCGCCTGCACGCCCAACGCCACGGCAAAGATTGCGCCAAACAGCAGCGCACTCCATTGGCGCCACTGCGGCCCGCCGCGCCACCCCACCAGCGCCAGGCCCGCAGCCCAAAACCAACTGTCGCCGGAATGCGCCAGCACGGCAGCCACGCTGCGCAGTGTGCCCGGGCGGCCGGCAATGCACAAGCGCGCCGTCCAGCGCGCATCCAGTGCCAGCAGCCGCTCCAATGCCGGCGCCATTTGCGTCATGTGCGCGCCGCGCGCAGTTCGCGCTCGGCCAGCGCATATTGCAGCGGCTTGTCCACATCCATGCCCATCTCCGCAAACGGGCAGTCCAGCAGCACACCGCTGAGGCCCAGGCGCTGCCCCACCAGCTGCTCCGCGCGCGGCACGCTTAGCTGGCGCGTGAGCAGCAGCCACAGCAATTGCACGCCTACTATCTGCGCCTGGCGCAGCGGGTTCTTGCGTGCGCCGGTAATCTGCTCCCACAATGGATGCGCACCCGCGCCCACTACTGGCGTAATTGCAGCCACATCGCCCGCGCACACCACGCGGTCCTGCAAATGCGTGTAGGTGCGCCGGCTCTCGGGGAAGCGCTTGAGCATCACCTCGCGCCGGATTAGCTGGTAAAAAAGATCGCGGTCGCTTTCTAGTGTGCGATCCAGAAACCAGTCCACCATGGCGGGTGTTATCAGCGGCACATCTGCGCTAAACCAGACTGCAAGCCGGCTGGCGGGGTTGCGTTCCAAAATGGCGCGGCAGCCCTGGCGCGCATTGTCAAACAAGCTGCCGGCCGACGGCAGATACACCAGCTGCTTGCCGGGGCAGGCCAGCCCATGCTGCGCATCCAATCCAATCACAATCACATTTTGAATGCGCGCCACTTTGCTGATGGCATCCAGCACGTACTGCACCATTGGGCGCCCCAGCAGCGGCAGCAGTGCCTTGGGCGTGCCCACCGGCGCCACCGACTGCAGCGCATCATCGGCGCGCACCACGCCGCCCGCTCCGACAATGGCATCCATCAGCTTGCAGGCCGGCAGCAACTTAACACGCCGGCCGCCCTTAGTTCAGCTGCTGCAGCTGCGGCTTGAAGTCCAGGCGCGCAATCATGTCCACAAGTTCGGGCGTTGTCAGCTTGCGTCCTTTGCCGGCCACCGCCACCAGCGCAGCCTCCATCATGTTGGTGCCAAACGAGCGCCCCTCCAGCACCGGCGTGGTGGTCACAAGGTAGCGGATGCCGCGCTCGCGGAAGAGCTGCACATCCGCCGCGGTGGTGGTGTTGGTTACCACTGTGCGCCCCGGCAGCTGCAATGGCATGTGGCGTTTAATAAAATGGCAGTCACCCGCCAGCACGGTGGCCCACTTGTACCAGCGCTCATGCTTGGGCACGAAGGCCTCCTGCTTGTCGCCTGTGGGGTAGATCATGGAGAACGGCAGCCGGCTTACGAGCGGCATCAACACCGCCGCCAGGCGCTTCACGGCTTGCGCCGAGCGCAGCGGGATGGGCACATCCAGTGCAAACATTAAATCTCCAAACACACAATCGTAGCCCTGCTCCAGAAAGCCAACCGACATGCCCCAGCGGTCCGAACCGGCTGTGAAGAGTGCGCGCTTGGGCTGCACTTGTGCACCCACCGCCTGCTCCAGAAAAGCTGCCGAACCGCGCTCCAATGTGGTCTTGAGACCGGTGCCATCCACCACCGGCGTTTTATGAATGAAGCGCACCATCGGCTTCACGGAGTGCAGCGGGTACCACTTGGTATCCACCAGCAAGCCAAGGTCTGCACCGCCCACGCCAAACGCATCCACCTGCCCGTCCAGCTCGCGATAGAGCTGCGCTGCGCGTTCCATGTCGCCGTCGGTGCCAATGCGCTCGATGACCACCTGCTCGCCCAGCAGCTCCAGCTGCACGCGCTTGTCTCGCTTGGAGGATCCGAGGCTGATACTCACGGCGCGTTTCATATCAACATTTTAACCGCATCACTTACTGGCAGGAATGCTGCGGTGCGTGGCAGTGCGCCCAGCCACGCTGCGGCGCAGGTTCACCACGGCAATGCCGGCCAGCACCAGCAGCCCGCCCGCCACCAGCTGCCAGTGCAGCGCTTCCCCCAGGAATACCACGCCCAGCGTAACAGCCACAACCGGCAGCACATAGGTAAGCAGCGAAACACGCGTGGGACCCCAGCTGCGCATCAGATAAAAGGCGGCTGTATATGCCAGCGCCGTACCCATCAGCCCCAGCCACAACACCGCCAGCCACACCGCGCTGCTGGCGGGCAGGCGCAACTCCGTGCCGCTGACAAACGCAGCCACCCACAACCAGGCTGCCGCTCCCGTAAGCGAAAAGGCCGCTATCACCTCCGGCCGGTGGCCGCGCAACGCACGGCTGTTGTATACCGCGCCGCAGGCGTAACACACGCAGGCCACAATCACAGCCAGCTGGCCGCGCAGGCTGCCCAGCCAGTTGGCAGTTTGCAGGTTGCCGCCCACCAAAAACACCATTCCCGCAAAACCCAGCGCCAGGCCCAGCAGCTTCAGCGGCGTGATGCGGTCATCCGCCAAAAAGAAGTGTGCAATCAGTGTAGTAAAGAATGGCATGGTTCCGTTTAAAATACCGGCCACGCCCGAGTCAATGAATTGCTCTGCCCAGGTGATGAGCAGAAATGGGGCAGCGGTATTCACCAACCCGAAGAGCACCAGCGCCAGCAACAGGCGCGGCTCGCTTGGCAGCGGAATGCGCTGCCACAACAGCACCGCCCAGCAGCCCGCTGCACCCAGCGAGATGCGCAGCGCCACCACCATTACGGGCTCCAGCTCGCGCAGCGCCACCTTGATCAGCAGGAACGAGGGCCCCCACAGCACAATCGCCAATACCCAAAACGTAACCCACTCGCGGACTTGTCGCATAAATTATTTTAATCTGGAGAAAGGTACTTTTGACGCAGCCAGTGTGCCACGGGCGTTACCACGCGAATAACCGCAAATGCCTGCCCCACCAGAATCGCAGATGCACCGCGGATCAGAAATTCGCTTCTGCCGAGCTGCAGTTCAACTGATTATTGCGGGCCCCGCGCCCCTGCGTGCTCACGCAAACTGCTCCAGATTAACTGCCACCAGCAGAAACGCTTCGTCCACAAATTTTTCGAGCGCAGGCCGTTTCTTTTGCCGACTGTAATAGTTTGCCAACCCATAGATCGCTGAGGCGGCAACTGTGGCAGAAATTTCGTGTGACACACCTGTCTTCAACTTGTCCAACCAGTGCATGAACAAATCAAATATAAGCTTTTTTATCGCTCCTTCCACAAGAGCATCGAATGTCTGGGTCGCGTTTGCCCAGTCCTTACGTACTTGTGATCGAAATTCCACTACGGTGAGGATTAATATCTTGAGATTATCAGGGGAGTATTGGCAGGCACCCAGTGCCCGAGCTTCGATTTTCTGCCTTAATAGTTGGGAAACAAAATAATCGAGCAGGGCATATTTATCTTGAAAGTGCGCATAAAAAGTGGCCCGGTTGATCTGGACCTTGTCAGTCAGGTCTTGTATGGTGATGGTATCAAATCCTTTTTTGGTGAGAAGCTGCCCGAAAGATTCCAGAATCAGATTTCGGGTGCGTGTGATCCGGGGGTCTTCCTTTTTGGAAATAGACGACATTTTCGCTCCTGTGTTGCTTATCCAACGATTCCGGACATCTGACGGTTGTCTAAAGCCAACTCAGGAAATAAGATAGCAATCATGTGTTGTTTAGAAGACTAATGCATTCTAACATTAAATATAAAATCAGAGGAGAAAAAGTAATGACACCACCTACTTCCAAATATGCAAGGCTTGCTTCCGATGCACAGATCAAACGCACGGTGGAGGCTCTTGCAGCCAATGGAATGATCGCCATTGTTGTTGAAACCGGAGCGGACGCGCGCAAGAAAGTTGCCGAATTGCTCCCTGCTGGCGCAGAGGCTTTCATTTCCAGTTCAGTCACGCTTGACCAACTTGGTATTACCGAAGACGTTGATAAATCGGGGCGCTATGACTCTGTCCGCGTCAAACTGTCAAAACTTGATTATCAGACCCAGCAACGCGAGATGGTCAAACTTGGCGCGTCCCCTGAATACGTGCTCGGAAGTGTGCAGGCGCTGACCGAAAGCGGCGTTGCCATGATCGCCTCTGCGACGGGCAGTCAGTTGGGACCTTACGGTGCAGGCGCCAGCAAGGTTATCTGGGTGGTTGGCTCACAGAAGATCGTGTCAAATAATGAAGAAGGTTTGAAACGAATTAATGAATACGTCCTGCCCCTAGAAGATGAACGCGCTTTCAAGATTTATAAGGCACACAGCGTGGTTGGCAAACTTTTAGTGGTGAACCGCGAAATCACCCCTGGTCGAATCACAGTGATTATCGTGAAAGAAAATATAGGTTTCTAGACTAGTTCAAAAGGGGGACAGGAGCTCAATGAGGTTAGCTGGCGCGCTGATTGCATGGCTGATCTGCAGCAAATGCATTATTTTCGAAACCGATGAAGTACATAAATAAAGAGGAATTTCATGTCTACAACAACTATTGCCCGACCTAAGCTTTCAATGGCTACCACTTGGCGACAGGGGCTGACCGCAGCCGGGATTGCCGCGGTTATCAACACTATTCTTTATGTCACCGGCTCAGCCCTCGGCGGCTTCCCGGCAGACGTGATGACACCGATGGGGACACCGATTACCCTAGCCTCCGTCATCCTCGCGTCTACTGCCCCCCTTTTGGTGGGCACTTTAGTCTATACCCTTTTCTACCGCTGGACGAGGAACCCGAATCGTTGGTTTACGATCATTGCCATTCTAGTGCTACTTGCCTTTGTCCCTGGCCCGTTGACCTTGCCCAATGCACCAATGCTAATGATTGTTTTACTAGAGGTGATGCATTTAGTGGCGGGGGGGGCCCTGCTCTATTTATTAACGCGCACAGGATCAGTTCCATTGGTTCAAACTACCTGATCAAACTCCAGTTCCGGGGTCGGCGCAGCACTGAAGCGCGCATCGTGCAACAACAGATCGTGCCCGGCTTGCGCAGCTTGCTCGCCGCTAGTTGACACTCCAGTTCGGGCATTTCCGTAACGACGGATTCAGGATCAGCCGGCAGCGGACCCAACTCCGGCACGCTAACGCAAGTTGGCTATTGCCGCGCACCTGTGCCCGCAAAAGTCAGGGCACTGCAAAATCAAACAGTACTGAGTCGCTGCCGTCTGCCAGCTGCAGGCGCGTGCCGGTTTCGGCAGCGTACATGCCCACAGCTGCGCGGTAGCTGCCGCGCGGCAACTGCAGCGCGTGCGCATCTGCCACATACTCGCCCGCCACCCAC
>QWRL01000107.1:5367-7774 GCA_003670425.1 Chloroflexota bacterium | reverse complement strand
CCGCGCATTGCCGGCCCTCCCCCGCCAGTTGTCGATCGCCTGCGAGGCCGATGTGCCGCTGGGGGAGTGGCGGGCGTCGGCGCCGCTGGCTGTGCGCTGGGCGGGCAGCCAGCTGCGCGGCAGCGTGCTGCGCCCGCCGCTGATCACGCGCTACGAGGGCGACGCACACTTTCCGGCCGCCTATCTGCCCAACGCACCGGAGCTGCAGCCGTTTTTGCAGCAGGCGCTTGCGCTGCCAGAGTGGCAGCCACCACCCGCCTATACCGTGGAGCTGCTGGACCGCAGCGGCTGGGCACCGGCAGCGCAGCTGGCCGCACAAAACGTGCGCCAGCTTGGCCTGCAGGCAGCCGTGCTGGAAAGCGCTGCACAGGCAAAAATTGCAGCGCCGGTTGCACAGACAATCATTCTCAACTACACTGGCAGTGAGCTGGATCCGCAATTGCCCAAGCTGCGCGCGCTATTTCATCTGGACCAAAGCCGCGTTGAGCAGCGGCCAATAACGGAGAGCCCAAATCAGTTTCAGGTAATTCTGGGGCGCGACTACAACTCCTGTCCGCTAACGCGCAGCGCCCCGCAGGTTCCGCCCGCGTCCGACGGCTGAAGCAGCGCCGCAGCTATTTACAGCCCATGCCTGCCCTAAAAAAACCCGCCGCCGAAAAGCCCAAGCCGGCGCGCATCGCTGCGCGCGGGTTGCAGCCCACCACCGCCCTGGCTGCTGCCAGCGTGGCCTGGCTGGAACACCTCCGGCGCAGCGGGCTTTCCGGCAACACCATCAAGAACTACCGCATTGATGTGCAGCTGCTGGCCGGCCACTATGGCGCCGGCACAGCGCTCAACAAGTTCACCACAAAATCACTCAACGAGTTCATCAAGTGGCTGCAGTCCGGCCGGTCTGTGCCCTGCGCGCCCAAGTCGCTGGACCGGCGCATCACGGCGCTCAAGTCTTTCTTTCGCTGGGCCGCCCTCAACGCCGGCCTGAAGTCTGACCCGGCTGATGCCGTCGTCAACATCTCTGTGCGCAGCCCGCTGCCGGAATTGCTCACAGAGCGCGAGATCGATCAAGCGCTGGGCGCAGCCGAATCTTTTGGCGAGCGCAAGCTCAAGCCGGATCCGCGCCCGTTTGCCATGCTCACGCTGGTGCTGCATACAGGGCTGCGCAAGGGCGAAGTTGCGCGGCTGGAGCACCGCCATCTGGATTTTTCCAACCGCAAGGCGCCCGCCCTTTATGTGCGCTACGCGGACAAGCGCCACCGCCACAAGGAACGCAAGGTTGATGTAGATCCGGACTGGATTGGCATCTACGAGGACTACGTTGCGCGCACCAAGAAAAACCCGCGCGTATTTCCGTACTCCGTGCGCCTGCTGGAGTACTGGCTGGAAGACATCACCAACAGCGCCGGCCTTGCGCAGCGCATCACGTTTGACCGGCTGCGCTGGCGGTGTGCCGTCACGGACTGCCTTGCGGATATGGAACCGGACCTGCTGCGCAGAAAATTGGGCGTTTCCAAAGTGCAGTGGTTTGAAGTGCGGCGCCGCATTGCGCGGCTGGCCGGCAAATAGCAGGCAGCTGCCGGCGTGAAAACTTACCGCCTGGCACTGGTTGGTTTTGGCAGCGTGGGCCGCGGCTTGCTGCAAATTTTGCACGAGCACGGCGCAGCGCTGGCACAGCAAACTGGTGCGCTGCTGCAAGTGGTGGCCGTTGCCACGCAGCGCCATGGCAGTGTGTACCACGCCGCCGGGCTGCAGCCGGCTGCACTGCTGGCAGCCGCCGGCACGCAGCTCGGCAAGCTGGCCGCCGACCACCATGATTGGGATGCGCCACGCATCATCACTGCCGGCAACGCAGACATCATTGTTGAGTGCAGCCCCACCAACCTGCAAACCGGCGAGCCGGCCACCGGCTACATTCAAGCCGCGCTGCGCAGCGGGCGGCATGTGGTCACAGCCAACAAGGGGCCCATTGCGCTGCACTATGCCGCACTGGCGGCGCTGGCGCGCGCGCAGCGCGTGACGCTGGGCGTGGAAGGCACGGTGATGGGCGGCACGCCTGCGCTGCGCCTGGGCAGCGAACTGCTGCAGGGCGCCGGCATCAGCGCCTGCGCCGGAATACTTAACGGCACTACCAACTACATCCTCACGCGCATGGAAGCCGGCGCAACCTACCCCGCAGCGCTGGCGGAAGCGCAGGCGCTTGGCTATGCAGAGGCAGACCCGGCTGGCGATGTAGAAGGCCATGACGCCGCATGCAAGCTTGTAATCATTGCCAACATTTTGATGGGCCGCACGCTGCGCCTGCAAGATGTGGCGGTGCAGGGCATCACGCAGCTCACCCCCCCCCGCGGGGCGGGCCGCGCCGCCTCCGGGGGGCGCCGCGCCCAGCGGGGAGACGGGGGAGCGCACGCTGGGC
>QWRL01000107.1:0-5357 GCA_003670425.1 Chloroflexota bacterium | reverse complement strand
GCGGTGCAGGGCATCACGCAGCGCACCCCCGCAGATGTGGCGGCCGCTGCTGCTGCAGGAGAACGCTGGAAGCTGGTGGCAACGGTGGGCGCGCAAGCGGCGCAGGTGCGCCCGCAGCGTCTGGCGCTCACGCATCCGCTGGCTGCAGTCGGCGGCATCACCAACGCCATCACCTTCAGCACCGCCATGCTGGGCGATGTAACGCTGGTGGGGCCGGGCGCGGGCGGCGTGGCCACCGGCTACGCGCTGCTGGCAGACATGCTGGCGCTGCACCGCGCGCAAGCCACAGCCTGACCAATGTCCATGCGCGTGCGTGTTTCCGTGCCGGCAACCAGCGCCAACCTTGGGCCGGGCTTTGATTGCCTGGCGTTGGCGCTTGGGCTGCGCAATGAGATTGAGCTTGGCAGCGCACCGGCCGGCGGCAGCCTGCAAGTAGAGCAGCACGGCGAAGGCGCGGACACGCTGCCAAGAGACGAGCGTAATCTGGTGCTGCGCGCTGCGCGCGCTTACTGGCAGGCGCATGCGGGCACGCCGCCCGGCACGCTGCAGCTGCGCGCCCAAAACAATATTCCGCTTAACTCCGGCATGGGCTCCAGTGCGGCCGCAATTGTTGCCGGGCTGGCAGCTGCGCAGGCGCTCAGCGGCGCTGCCACGGATCCGCATGCGTTGCTGCAGCTGGCCCACAGCTTGGAAGGCCACCCGGATAATGCTGCGGCAGCGCTGCTGGGCGGGCTAACGCTGGCGAGCGCTGCGGGCAGCGCTGTGCGCTGCGCACGCATCACGCTGCCCGCAATGCAGGTGGCGCTGGCACTGCCGGCGGTGGAGCTGGCCACCACGCAGGCGCGCGCTGCGCTGCCGGGCATGGTGCCGCTGGCGGACGCAGCGTTCAATATTGGACACACAGCGCTGGTGGTGCAAGCATTGCAAACTGCAGACTACGCGCTGCTGGGCTGGGCCATGCAAGACAAGCTGCATCAGCCGCAGCGCCGCCTGCTGATTAGAGGCTACGACGCAGCCGAGCAGGCTGCGCTGCAGGCGGGGGCTGCTGCGGTTGTGCTTTCCGGCGCGGGGCCAAGCCTGGCAGCATTTGCAGCGCACAATCATATGCAAATTGCGGCGGCGATGCAGGCTGCTTTTGCCACGGCCGGTGTTGCCTGCCGCACCTTTGTGCTGCCGGTGGAAGACAGCGGCGTAACCGTGACCGTGCTGCAATCGGCCGCCCAATAATTTAAATTTATTGCTGCGGTGCGACGCGCCGCAGCCGCTGCTTCAATTCGGCGGATGCAGGCGCGCCACCCATGCGTCGGTGCCGGGCAGCGCGCATGCGCGCGCATCCAAACGCCAGCCGCCCACCCATACCACCTGCTCGCCAGAGCACAGCAACGGCCACGCAGCGCGCAGCGCCTGCGGCACTTTTACATTTTGCAAAAAGCGCGCAACACTTTGGCTGTGCCCGTGCAGCCCCAGCGGTTGAAAGCGCTCGCCGCGGCGCATGCTGCGCAGTGCCAGCGGTGCTTGCGCCGGGTGCGCAAACTGCACCGCCCAACGGTCAGGCGCGGCGGCGGCCGCCGGCGCTGCGCACACCTCCAGCCACCAGCCGCACGCGCCCAAGCTGGTGCGCCCGGGCACGCCCACTTCCACCGCACTGCATCCATCCATGAACGGCTGCAGTTCGGGCTGCGGTGCGCTTGCAGCCGGCAGCACCAGCAACCGTTCGTACTCCACATGCAGTGCCAGCGCGCCCGGCAGCAGCACCTGCTGGCGCACGGCGGCATGGCGCACAAACTCGCAGGCAATTGCAATCGGCGCATAGTCCACATCGCGCAGTGCGGGCCGCAGCGTGCGCACCGCGCGCCGCAGCAGCCCGGCTTGCAGCGCCGGCAGCAGTGCGCCAAATGGCTGGCGTGCAAATGCCAGCTGGCCCGCCGGCGCACTCAATGCACATTGCTCCCACGCACGGTCTGTTGCCTGCAGCACCACAGCATGCTCGCTGGCCAGAACCGCGGCTGTGCGGCTGAGTATGCGGCGCAAGCGCGGCTGCGCCGCCTCCAGCGCCGGCAGCAGTTGGTGGCGCACCCGATTGCGCCCGATGGTCTGGTCAGCGTTGCTTGCATCTTGGCGCGGCTCTAACGCGTGCTGCGCGCAATAGGCCTCGATGCTTGCGCGCGGCACATTTAGCAGCGGCCGGCCCAGCAGCAGCGCTGGCGCACCGGGCACACGGCTCAGCGGCCGCATGCCGCGCAGCCCGGCCAGCCCGGCGCCGCGCAGCAGGCGCAGCAGCACTGTCTCGGCCTGGTCGTCAGCGTTGTGCGCCACCAATACCGCACCCGCACCCTGCGCTTGCGCCACGCCCGCCAAAAATTCATAGCGCACCTGGCGCGCAGCCATTTCAATTGAAAGGTGCAGGCGCGCAGCCGTCTCCCGCACCAGGCGCCGCTCGCTGCTGCAACCCAGCTGCCACCGGGCAGCCGTTTCACACACAAAGCGCGCGTCGCTCTCAGACCCGGGCCGCAGCGCATGATCCAAGTGCGCCACCCACAAAGCCGGGCGTTCAGCAGCGGGCAATGCCTGCAGCGCATGCAGCAGCGCAAGGCTGTCCGCTCCGCCAGACACAGCCACCACCACCGTGTTGCACGCACGCAGCGTTGAATGTTCCGCAAAATAGCCGCTTAATACGCTTCGCAAGGGCATGCCGGCATTATAGCAATCGCAATTGCGGTGGATTGCGCATGCTATACTCACAAACTATTGGCTGTGCTGGCGCACCAAAGCGCAGCTCCGTTCCTGCGGGTGCGGCTTTGCCAATCTCCAACTCGGCAGCGCACACTCGCACGGGAGAAACTTTTTGGCAATCAGCCCGCTCAATTGGCTGCTCGGCCTCTTTTCACTAGATATTGGTATCGACCTCGGCACCGCCAACACGCTTGTGATGGTGCGCGGCAAGGGCATTGTCATCAACGAGCCATCATGGGTGGCGGTGGACAAGAAGACGCGCAAGCCGCTGGCCATCGGGGTGGGTGCCAAGGAGCTGGTGGGGCGCACACCTGCCAACATTCTGGCGGTGCGCCCGCTGCGTGATGGCGTCATCTCCGAATACGAAATCACCGAGGCGATGCTGGCGTACTTTATCAAGAAGGCGCACGAGAACAGCATTGTGCCCATCCCGCGCCCGCGCGTGGTGGTGGGCATCCCCAGCGGCGTAACCGAGGTGGAGAAGCGCGCCGTCTACGATGCGACGATGGCCGCGGGCGCGCGCGCAGCGTATCTGATTGAAGAACCAACGGCTGCTGCCATCGGGGCCGGGCTGCCGCTGGGCGAAGCGCGCGGCTCAATGATCCTGGACATCGGCGGCGGCACCACCGAGGCGGCGGTCTTCTCAATGGGTGGCATTGTTGTCAGCCGGTCGCTGCGCGTGGCCGGGGACGAGATGGACGAAGACATCATTGCGTACGCGCGCAACAAATACAACCTGGCGATTGGCGAGCGCACTGCCGAGCGCGTCAAGCTCACCATCGGCTCAGCCTACCCCATGCCGGAAGAGAAGAGCGTTACACTGCGCGGCCGCAACCTTGTCACCGGCCTGCCGGACTCGGTGGAAGTCTCCTCCATTGAGATTCGCGAGGCGCTCTCCAGTGCAGTCACAACGCTCATCAACCTTGTTAAGGAAACGCTGGACGAGACGCCACCGCAAATTATTGAAGACTTGATGGAGAGCGGCATCTGCCTGGCAGGCGGCGTGGCCAACCTGCGCGGGCTTGCAGCGCGCATGGAAGCAGAGTTGAAAGTGCGCTTTTGGGTGGCGGAAGATCCGCTCACCTGCGTGGTTCGTGGCGCGGGCTTGATTCTCGACGACATTGAAAATCTGACGCCATTCCTGGTTGGGCTGGAGCGTGGCAGCACGTCACTTAGCCCGGTGCGCCGCTAGCCATGCTGGCCACAGCCCACCGCCCGCAGCAAAACACACGCGCACTGCTGGTGGCCGCACTGGGTGTGCTGCTGGGTGCGCTGCTCTGGCGCGCACCGGCGCTGCTTTCTGCAGTGCTGGTGCTGGGTGCAGTGCTGCTGCCGGCAGCTTTGCGCTGGCCGCTGCTGCCGTTGGCGCTGGCGCTGCTGGCCGGGCCATTTAAGGCGCTGCTGGCTGTAACTTATCCGGCGCTGCCGGATCCGGCACAGCTGCTGCTGGGGCTGGCCCTGCTGGCGTGGCTGCTGCGCGGCTTGGCCCAACGCCGCCTGCAATTGCCAACCCACAGCGTAGCACTGCTGCTGATATTATTTTTGGTGTTTGGCGGCGCCACGCTGCTGGCCGCTCAAGATCTGCGCACCGGCGCTGCGGAGTGGGCCAAGTGGCTGCAGGTACTGCTGGTAATGGCGCTGGTGGCGGCGGAGCCGCGGCGCAGCACGCCGTGGCTGCTGGCCGCGCTGCTGCTCTCCGGTGCAACGCAGGCCGTGGTTGGCAACTGGCAATTTGCGCTGCGCGGCTACGGACCCGAGCATTACTCCGTTGCGCCCGGCCTCTTCCGCGCTTACGGCGGCTTCGAACAGCCCAATCCCTTTGGCGGCTACATGGGCATGGTATGGCCGCTGGCTGCGGCACTGGCAGCGGGCCTGTGGCCGGCACGCCAAGTTGGCAGGCACAAACTGCTCGCCGCTGCCTGCGCATGCGTGGCACTGCTTGCAGCTGGCGCGCTGCTGGCGTCGTACTCACGCGGTGCGTGGCTGGGTGCCGGCGCTGCCGCTGCCGTCTTGCTGCTGGGAATGCTGCGACCCGCCGGCACGCGCGCCGGGCTGCGCTTGGCGCTGCTGGCAGCCGCGCTGCTTTTTGCCGGGCGCAGCCTTTTGCCGCCTTCGGTTGTGGCGCGCATGCGCAGCATTACGCAAGACATCACGGTGGCGGATATGCGCGGCGTTGTTCCCACCAGCGCCAACTTCGCGGTGGTGGAACGCCTGGCGCACTGGCAGGCCGCAGCCGAAATGGCTGCGGCGCATCCATGGCTGGGCGTGGGGTTGGGCAACTACGCAGCGGCCTACGAGCGCTACCGGCTGGTGCGCTGGCCGCTGGCGCTTGGCCACGCACACAATTTCTATCTAAACCTGGCCGCCGAGACCGGCCTGCCCGGCCTGCTGATTTTTGTGGCACTGCTGCTGGCAGCTGCGCAGCAAGGCTGGCGCGCGCTGCGCAGCGCCAGCGGCTGGCAGCGCGCCCTGGCGCTGGGGATCCTGGCAGCGGGCGCGCATCTGGCCGCCCATAGCGTGGTGGATAACTTGTTTGTAAATAATGTGCATCTGCACGTGGCCAGCCTGTTGGGCATGCTGGCAGCCGCGCAGCCGCGCAGCACCAAGGCAGCGCAATGAGAGCT
>QWRL01000106.1:6470-7861 GCA_003670425.1 Chloroflexota bacterium | reverse complement strand
CCAAATACAATGTGCGGCGCTGCTGCGCGGCTGGCCTGCGCGAGCAGCTGCTGCTTGAGTTCGAGGCGCTCGGGCGCGCTCTCCTGCACGAAGTCGACACCCGTGACGGCGGCTTCGGGCGAATCAACAAAGGTGAGCGCGCCCGCTGCCGGCAGCGGTGCCAGCAGCATTTTTGCGTAGGCGCGGCGCGCGTTGGCCAGCACCGCGCCAACCTTGCGCTCGGCCTGCGGATCAACATCGTAGATGCGCACATTGATGCCGTTCAGCAGAAAGCGCGCGGCCCAGCCGGCACCGATGACCCCGCCGCCAAGCAGGCCGACCGTGGTGAGTGGCGGGCGCTCTGTCACGCGTGCTTTGTGAGCCGCAACTTTTCGCGCACTGCCGCCGGGCCAAGCACGCTCACGTTCATGTTTTCAAGAATCGTCACGGCGCGCGCCACAAGTTCGGCGTTGGTTGCCAGGCGGCCGCGGCTGAGGTAAATGTTGTCTTCAAGGCCAACGCGCACGTTGCCGCCGGCCAGCGCCGCCATAGCCACATACGGCAGCTGCATGCGCCCAATTGCAAACGCGGAAAAGATTGCGCCCGCCGGCAGTTGGTGCACAAGCGCCATTAGCGTCGTCGGATCATCCGGGGCACCGTAGGCAATTCCCATGCAGAACTGGATCAGCAGCGGGTCGTCAATCAAGCCCGCGCCAACCAGATCTTTCACCATCACGAGGTGCCCGGTGTCGAAGACTTCAAGCTCGGGCCGCACGCCAAGCGCCCGCACCTGTGCGGCCATCGCGCGCAGCACGGCGGGCGTGTTGGCCATGATGTAATCGCCACCCGAGGCAAAGTTCATGGTGCCGCAATCAAGCGTGCAAATCTCCGGGCGCAAGCGGGCCACATGCGCGAGGCGCTCGGTGGCGCCGGCCATATCTGTGCCGGCTGCATCCAGCGGCAGCACTTGCTCGGCACCGCCGAGCATCAGGTCACCACCCATGCCGGCCGTAAGGTTGATGACCACGTCGGTCCCGGATGCACGGATGCGCTCGACAACCTCTGCATACAAATCCAGCTGGCGGCAGCCGCGGCCGGTGTGCGGATCGCGCACATGGATGTGGGCAATCGCCGCGCCCGCCCGCGCAGCATCGATTGCGGATTGGGCAATCTGCTGCGGCGTGACCGGCACTTTGTCGCTCTTGGCCGTGGTTTCGCCGGATCCGGTCACAGCACAGGTTATAAAAACTTCAGTATTCATAAGTAAATTCTGTGATCAAGAATTGTTAAGCAGTGTTCTTCTAAGGTATCGCGGGTAAATAGCAATGCAATCGATTGCGGTACAACAAGAAGATACAATGCCCAAAACAGAAAAAAATGCGTTTTGAATATGGCCGGGCGTATCACGCAGC
>QWRL01000106.1:4710-6460 GCA_003670425.1 Chloroflexota bacterium | reverse complement strand
CCGGATCCGGTCACAGCACAGGTTATAAAAACTTCAGTATTCATAAGTGCGTTCTGTGATCAAGAATTGTTAAGCAGTGTTCTTCTAAGGTATCGCGGGCAAATGGAGTAATGCAATCAATTGCGGTACAACAAGAAGGCATAGTGCCCAAAACAGAAAATAAAATGCATTTTGAATATTACCGCGCGAATCACGCAGCGATTCTACCCCGCACACTGCAGCCAACATGTAGAAAGATATTTGTGGCCAGCGAGCGAAGATTAAAAACTAAGTTCAGCAAATAGATACAGCGCTCATTCGGGTTGCACACCATCAAGCGCCTGCGCACATTCCGCGAAAGTGCGCTGCAGAGCCTGGCGCGGATCTCCCTTAGGGATGAACTCATGCGCCACAAAACCCTCGAAGCCGGTGTGCGCAATTGCGGCCAGAATGGCGGCGTAGTTCAGTTCCTGGCTGGAGTCCAGATCGTTGCGCCCCGGATTGCCACCAGTGTGAAAGTGCGCGATCGATCCGATTGCGCGCTCGATCGTGCGGATCACGTCGCCCTCCATTATTTGCATGTGATAGATGTCGTACAGCAGCCGCACGCTCGCTGCGCCTGCCAGCGTGCACACCTGCAATCCCCAGGCGGTGTGGTCAGCTTGATATCCAGGGTGGTCCACGCGGCTGTTGAGCAGCTCCAGCAGCAGCGTTACGCCGGCAGCCGCTGCTGCTCCGGACACGCGCGCAAGGCCGGCTGCCGTGATGTGCGCAGCCTCCGCATCCGTTGCACTGTGGCGGCTGCCGCTAAAGCAAACCAGGTTTGGAATGCCCCACTGCGCGGCCAGCGCTATGTTGGCGCGCAGCTCCTGCTCGATGCGCGCGTGCTGGTCCGCCCGGTTCAGGCCCAGCTCAATTGAAGCGTGGCCGGCCGTCGCTGAGATTTGCAGCCCGCAGTCTTTTACACGCGCCCAATGTTCGGGCGGCACCAGGTCAATGGCAGTGAAGCCGGCATGCCGGGCAGCCGCCAGGAATTCATCCGCAGCCAGCAGCGCGGGCACAAAGCACCACCAAGAAACCGATTGCGTTATTTTGCCCATAATCAAATCTGTGCGCGCAGCACCCCGCCGGTTGCGCTTACAATTACGCAATTCTAAGCCAGCCGGAGCTTGCGCATGCCCGTTACAACCGCACCAGAGGAATCCTTCAGCGCCAGCGTGGACCGCATGGTGGACCGCGCGCTTGCGCATGTAAATTTGCCGCCCGGCCTGGCCGGGGAAATAAAAGCCGTCAACAGCGTGCTGCAGGTGCAGTTCCCGGTAAAGCTGCGCGACGGCAGCTATCACGTGTTCAAAGGCTGGCGCGCCGTGCACAGCACGCATCGCCTGCCCACCAAGGGTGGCATCCGCTATGCGCCAAATGTTTCACAAGACGAGGTGGAGGCGCTGGCGGCGCTGATGACCTACAAATGCGCGATTGCGGACGTGCCGTTTGGCGGCGCCAAGGGCGCGCTGATTGTTGACCCGCGCCAGCACGATGCGGCCGAGATGGAGGCAATCACGCGGCGCTTTACGCGCGAGCTGGTGGAGCATGAGTTTATGAGCCCCAGCGGCAATGTGCCCGCCCCGGACATGGGCACGGGTGCGCGAGAGATGGCGTGGATGGCGGACGAGTACAAGCGCCTGCGCCCGCAAGACATCAACCACCTTGGCTGCGTCACTGGCAAGCCGGTAACCGCCGGCGGCATTCGCGGACGCGTGGAGGCCACCGG
>QWRL01000106.1:0-4700 GCA_003670425.1 Chloroflexota bacterium | reverse complement strand
GGGGGGGGGAGTACAGGGGCGTGCGCCCGAAAGACATAAATATGTTTGCCTGCGTCGCGGGGAGGCCGGTAACCGCCGGCGGCATTCGCGGACGCGTGGAGGCCACCGGCCGCGGCGTGCAGTATGTGCTGCGCGAATTCTTCCGCCACCCGGAGGATGTGCAGCGCGCCAAGCTCAGCGGCGGGCTGCAGGGCAAGCGCATGGTGGTGCAGGGGCTGGGCAATGTGGGTTACCACGCCGCAAAGTTTTTGTCTGAAGAAGATGGCGTGCGCGTGATTGCCATTCTGGAACATGACGGGCTGCTGTTTGCACCAGACGGCCTGGATGTGGAAGCGGTGCGCCAGCACATCAGTGCCCGCGGTGGCGTGGCAGGTTTCGCCGGCAAGGCGCAGCACCAGCCGGACTCACGTGCGGGCCTGGAATTTGAATGTGACATCTTGCTGCCGGCTGCAATGGAAAACCAGATCACGGTGCACAATGCAGCGCGCGTGCGCGCACCGCTGCTGGTGGAGGCTGCCAACGGGCCCGTGAGCTTTGCGGCCGATGAGATTCTGCGCCAGCGTGGCGTGGTGATTTTGCCGGACGCACTGGTAAACTGCGGCGGCGTGGTTGTCTCATACTTTGAATGGATCAAGAACCTCTCGCACATCCGCTTTGGGCGCATGCAGCGCCGGCTGGACGAGCACCGCGGCGAGCAATTTGCAAATGCACTGGAGCAAATGACGGGCAAAGCCGTGCCGGCGGCCCTGCGCGCCGACCTGGTGTCCGGTGCGGATGAGCTGGCATTGGTGCGCTCCGGCCTGGATGACACGATGCGCATTGCATATCAGGAGATTCGCTCCGTGCTGCTGAACGAGCCGGCGGTGCAGGACTTCCGCACCGCAGCTTTTGTGGTGGCGCTGCGCAAGATCGGCACCACGCATTTGGAGATGGGCGTCTGACGCCGGCACCAATGCCAGACCTCACCCTGACCGCCGAGCACGAGCAGCTGCGCAAGGCAACGCGCGACTTTGCGCAGCGCGAGATTGTGCCGATCGCTGCCGCGCATGACGAGAGCGGCGAATTTCCGCTGCGCACCGTAAACATGATGGGCAAGCTGGGCCTGATGGGCATTGAAGTGCCGGAGGAGTTCGGCGGCGCGGGCATGGACCCAATGTCTTACGTGCTGGCCATGCTGGAGATCAGCAAAGCTGACGCTGCGCACGGCACCATCATGACGGTCAACAACTCGCTGGTGTGCCACGCACTGCTGCACTATGGCAGCGCCGCACAAAGGCAGCGCTACCTGCCGCGCGTGGCCAGCGGCGAATGGATCGGTTCCTACTCGCTGACCGAGCCCATGTCCGGCTCCGATGCGGGCACAATGCTCTCGCGTGCAGTGCGTAGTGGCGACCACTACCGCATCAACGGCCGCAAGAGCTGGGTGACGAGCGCACCCGTGGCGCGCATCATTTTGCTCTTTACCATGACGGCGCCGGAGCTGGGCCACCGTGGCATCAGCGCCTTCATCATCGACACCACGCAGGCGGGGTTCAGCCGCGGCAAGACGGAGCCCAAGCTGGGCATTCGTGCCTCGGCCACCAGCGAAATTATGTTTGATGACTACCGCTGCGCGGTGGAAGACCGCATTGGCGCAGAGGGCGAGGGCTTCAAAGTGGCCATGGCCGTGCTGGATGCCGGCCGCATCGGAGTGGCTGCGCAAGCGCTGGGCATCGCCGAGGCCGCCTACGAAGCAGCGCTTGCATATTGCAAGCAGCGCGAGGCATTCGGCAAAAAGATCGGCGAGTTTCAGGGGCTGCAATTTCAAATTGCGGACATGAAGCTGCGCATCGAAGCAGCGCGCCTGCTTACTTACAGCGCCGCACTTGCCAAGGCGCGCACGCAAACCCACGGCGGGCGCTACACCTTGGAAGCCAGCCTGGCCAAGCTGCACGCTTCCGAGACGGCGATGGAATGCGCACACCGCGCGCTGCAGATGCACGGCGGCATGGGCTACTCCAAGGAGCTGCCGGTTGAGCGCTACTTCCGCGACGCAAAGATCACCGAGATCTACGAAGGTACAAGCGAGATTCAGCGCACCATCATTGCGCGCCATGAGCTGGGGCTGCGCTAGCAGCGCCGGCTGCGGCCAACTGGCACCAATCAAGCCGCCAATGTGGCTGCAAGCGGTGCCTGGTGGCGCAGACGCCATGGCCGCTTGCGACTGTTTTTCAGGCGAAGTTTGACATTTCAATCAAAACGCATAGACTTATCTTTTAGGCCGAAGTGGCGGAATTGGCAGACGCGCTACGTTCAGGGCGTAGTGATCGCAAGGTCGTGTGGGTTCAAGTCCCACCTTCGGCACTCTTTGCGGTATGCGCCGGCAGCTGGACCCGCCACGGCTGCAATCGGTGAGCTAAAAATCCCCATGTTAAATTCATGACCACAAGTTCGCGGAAGCGCTGGCCGAAAATCTCCCCGGTTACGATGCTAATGGCGGTGGCTGGCATGCTGGCGCTGGTGTCTGTGGGTGTATACCGCAGCAAACTGGTGCAACTGGCGGACATTCGCGCGGAGCGCAGCCGGCTGCAGGCAGAGCTGGCCGCTGAACAGCAGCGCTCCGTAGATCTGCGTGCCACCCAAGCCTACTTGGAAAGCCCCAACGCCGTGGAGAATGAAGCGCGCAAACTTGGCTACGGTTTCGCAGATGAGACACGCGTAATTGTGGTTACGCCGGCAGGTTATGTGGCGCCCCCGCCGCCGCCGCCGCCGCCGCCACCGGAGCGCCCGCAAAACTGGCGCGTGTGGTGGGAGCTGTTCTTCGCAACCGAAAACTAAAGCGTTGCGGAACGCGTTTGGAATGCCTGCTGTTGCGCCACTTGCGCGCGCATGCGCAGCCAGAAACGGCTTCTGTGCACTTGATGATGTTAAATGCAGCCTGTGACTACGCGCCTGCGCTGCAGCCCGCACTTGCGGCCACAGCCGGCGCAGCCAAAGCTGTTGGCGGATCGAAGTTGAGGCTAAGGTCCGAGCAATCGAGGCGGTAGCCGCAGCGCGCACACGCTATTTTGCAGGCATGCGCCTGCATGCGCGCACCGCAGCAGTCACAATGCATTACAAACATGGGCGCAGCGGGCGGATGCATACGGCGGCAAGTTTACCAGCCGCTGCGCTGCAGGCACTGGTTATAATGGCACGCATCGACTAACAGAAATGGAGCATTGAATAAATTATGAGCTCTTCTTTAAAAACTCAGCATGCGGCGGGCAACTGGCTGCAGCGCATGGACGCAGATTTGCGGGCCGTCTTTCAGGACCATAGTTCAACTGCGTTCAAACGTGTAAGTAATTTTTTGACGACGCTGATATTCGCGTCGGTCTTTTTTACCGTCATGGACACCGTGGTCACATTCCGCGAGAAATATCACGCCATCTTGGATGTGGTGGAGTGGACCTTGGTGGCCATCTTCACGGTGGAATATCTGCTCAATATTTACACTGCGCCGGACCGCAAGGCATATATCTTCGGCTTGTGGGGAGTCATCGATCTGATGTCTGTGCTGCCCAGCTATGCCAACTTGGGCAATATTAGCGCCCTCAAGGTGCTGCGCCAGCTGCGCATTCTGCGCTTCATGCGAATCTTGCGGATTTTAAAGCTGGCGCGTGGCGTCACCGAAAGTTTGGGCAAGACTGCGAATGCAGATACCAATGTGCGCATGAACCTGACAATCTACGGTGTTTCGCTTTTTACCGTGATCATGATCTCCAGCACGCTGATGTATTTTGCCGAGGGCAACAACGAAGGCACGTTGTTCACCTCCATCCCGCAGGCAATGTGGTGGAGCGTGGTCACTATCACCACCGTGGGATACGGGGACATGTATCCCGTAACAGTTGGCGGGCGGCTGGTGGCCGGGGTTACGATGTTTGCCGGCTTGTGCCTGTTTGCAGTGCTATTCAATGTGGTGGGAAAAGTGCTGATGAAGGCGCTGTTCGGACAGAGTGATTTGGAAAGCACCGAGATTGCGGACCCGAATGCAGCGCCTGTGGCTGCGCCTGCGCGCCGCACCGGGAAAGCTGGCAGCTGTGCGTGCGGGCGCGGGCTGGAAGCGGACTGGCGCCTGTGCCCGCACTGCGGGCTGCTGGTTACTTAGCCGTCGATCAAGCCGGTTCGGGCAGTGCAGCCAGCAATTGCTGCGCGCGTTCGGCGCTGAAGCTGCCGGCTCCCAGCTGCAGCGTGTTGGCTGCGCCGGCTGCCACGCCATGGCGCAGCGCAGCGGGCAAGGGAGCGCCCGCGCAGAGCGCGGCCGCCAGCCCCGCAAAAAAAGAATCGCCGCTGCCCACCGCGCACAGCGCCGCCACCTGCGGCGCGCTGCAAAAATAAGTTTTGCCGGCGCCATCAATTGCCAGCGCGCCGGCTGCGCCGAGAGTCACCACCACCTGCTGTGCGCCGCGCGCGCGCAGATCCGGCAGCGCCTGCCGCACATCCTCAATTCCGCGCAAGGCGCGTCCCAGCAGCGCAGCGGCTTCATTCTGGTTTATTTTTAGTAGGGCCGGGCCGGCCGCCACCGCCGCCGCCAGCTGTGCGCCATGCGTATCCAGCAGCACGGGCACATTGTGGCGCTGCGCCAGCTGCACCACTTGCTGCAATCCATCCACCGGGTCCGCCGGGCGGCCGCTGCCGCCTACCGCCAGCAAGCGCGCATGCTGCAGGCGCTGTTG
>QWRL01000105.1 GCA_003670425.1 Chloroflexota bacterium | reverse complement strand
CCGCGCGCCCCACACCAAACAAGCCGAAACCCTCACCCTCAAACGGGAAAACAAATCTCTTGCGGGGGCAAATGCGCAGCAACCCCCAATCTTCTTTTCCAAGTACCTTGAAGTAGAACCCGCCATCCTAGCTTCCCACGTGTGGGAGCAGCTTGCAGATATGCGTGCCGCAGCCGACGACCAAGCCGGTGCAGCGGAAGCGTATGGCCGTGCAATCCTCGCAGACCGTGCCGGGCCGATAGACGGCCTGCTAATTGCGCGCGCCGGCGCAACGCTCGCGGCCGGCCGTCCCGATGACGCAGCAGCAATCTACGATCTTGCCGCGACAACAACCAACAGTGATTACACGCGGGCCAAGGCAGACTTTCTGCGCGGGCAGCTCTTTGCCGCAATCGGCTCCACCGAAAAAGCCAAATCCTTTTACAACCATGCAATCGACAATTATCCTGAGACAGCATCGGCCTATCTCGCACTAGTCGCGCTACTCGACAGTGGCGAAACAGTAAGCAACTTGCAGCGCGGACGGGTGGACTACCACAATGGGCAATACCAACCAGCCGTGGACGCACTATCCGAATATCTTCGTGTCACGAAAGAGCCCAACCCCGAAGCCGCCTACCTGCTTGCGCGCTCGAATGCGCAGCTTGACCGGATCGATGATGCAGAACAGATTTTGCGGGAGATGGTTGCGGCATCCGCGCCCAGCGCCGAGCGCAACAAGGCATGGCTGGAACTCGCTCGCATCCAAATGTACGAACGAGACAACCCGCTTGCCGCAATCCAAACATATCTTGACTTTGTAGAACGGGGCCCGCCCCCCGCCGAGGGTGCAGCAGCGCTTGCCAAGGCCGCCCGCGCCACTGCTGGCAATGGCAATCTGGGCGGAGCCGCCGATATTTATCTGCGCATAGCAGCACAATATCCGAACTTGCCCGCCGCCATCACCGCCAACTTCCAAGCCGGAATTACGCTCTACCGAAGCAACCAGCTTGAAGCCGCGCAAAATGCATTTGCAAGTGCCGCAGCAGATAGCGCTGCATCACCGGAACAAGTTGCCGCCGCCAAATTGTGGATGGGAAAAGTACACGCAATGCTCGGTCAGCCGGAAATGGCTGCCAGTATGTGGGACGCCGCCGCGCTTACAGACCCAACCAGCTACTACGCACTGCGTGCCATACAACTAGCGGCCGGCACTGCGCCCCTTCAAAAATCGGAAGCTATTCCAACGCAAGCAGACTTGGCCGCAGCTCAAGCTGACTTCGAACAGTGGCTCGCATCACATCTGAAGTTGGCATCAGCAACCGGGTTGCGCGAACTCGCCGAACCTCTGCGCAATGATGGGCGCTGGCTCCGAGGTTCGGCCCTCTGGCACCTCGGCCTCGAAACTGAAGCCCGCGTCGAACTAGACAGCTTGCGAGTTGCCGTGCGCACCAACGCGCTTGCCGCATACCAACTTGCGCTGGCGTATCGTGAGTTGGGCTATTACTACGGCAGCATTTATGCAGCCCGTGACTGTGTGGATGCGCTTGGCTTCGAGCAGACTCCACTAGCAGCCCCGCGCTTTTTAACATTGCTGCGCTTTGGCCCATATTTTGAAGAACTAATTACCGATGCTGCAGCCAAAGAAAACCTTGACCCACTGCTGCTGGCCGCGCTCATTCGTCAGGAAAGCTTGTATCTAAGCAGCGCCACCTCGTCCGCATCTGCGCGCGGCTTGATGCAAATTATTCCACCCACTGGCGACTGGATTGCGAGCAAACTGGCCTGGCCGGAATACACAGTAAGTGACTTGAATCGGCCCATCATCAGCATTCCCTTTGGCGCGTTTTATCTTGCCGAACAACGCCGCAATTTTGATGGCAAACCATACGCCATGCTGGCCGCGTACAACGCCGGACCCGGAAATGCCCGGCGCTGGCTGGACCTATCGGGCGACGACCCCGACCTCTTTTTGGAAGTAATTACAGCAACTGAAACGCAGCGCTACATTCGACGCATTAGCGAGTACCGTGCAGTCTATGCCGCTCTTTACGAACCAAAGTGACCAGCTGAAACTTTCCTGACAGAAATCAAAGTCTTCGCTTGCGCGTGGTCACGGCACCTTTGCAATGCGCCGAATGGTGCGGCGCGTCACCATGTACCAATCGCTGACTGACTGAAAGCGGTCACTGGGCTCTAGCAACGTGCCGAGTTGCACACCGCGCACCTGCCGGCTAACCGCGTACGAGTACACAGGCTGATACAAAATCAATGCAGGCGTCTCGTCCGCAAAACGCGCTTGAAAACTATCGTACAGGCGCGCCCGCTCTGCTATCGAAGTGCTGACGCGCGCCCGCTCAAGCAGCTCGCTAATTGCGCGGTTCTCATACCCGCTGTAATTGAGTCCCGTCTCAATCTCAGTTTGATGCCAGAAGAGGTAAGGATCCGGGTCAGCACTGGTCTCGAGATTCAGCATTGCAAGCACCGCTTCAAACTGGCGGCCTGGCAACATATTTTCATAAAGCTCCGCCGGCGGCATCAGCTGCACTGTGGCCTGCACGCCAAGTTTCTTCCAGCTCTCAGCCACCAGTTGGCCGAGTATGCGCCCCATGGCATCATCCGGCGCAGCCAGCGTAAACACAAGCCGCTTGCCCTGCTTCTCGCGCGCGTAGCCTTCCGTACCGGCAAGCGCGTCCACTGGAAGCTGCCAGTTGGCAGTCGCCAGCAATTCTGTCGCGCGCTTCGGGTCATACGCAACACTTACTAGATCAGACTTCTGCGCCCATGTGCCTTCCGCCACCGGGCCACGCGCCACAATGCCCTGCCCTTGCAACGCTGCATCAACAAACCCCTGCCGATTAAACGCGAGCAGCAGCGCCTGGCGAACTTTCTTCTCCGCAAAAAAATCAACGGCCGCGTTGCGCTGGTTCAAATAGATCACGCCAAATTTCGGCACAGGCGCGGAGTACACCTGCAATTGCGAATCCGACAGCAGCGCTGCCACCGCTGCTGGGGCGGCACCGCCCCAGCCCATCGCAGCACCGCCACGCAGCGCGGCTTCGGCGGACTCGGCTTGCGGCATAAAACGCAGCCGCACGCTCTCCAGCATGGGCGCCACGCCGAAGTGGTTTGCGTTGGGAGTGAGCACAGCCTCCTGCAGCGTGCCATCAGAATTCGAAACAAGCTCCTTTAACATAAACGGCCCGGCACCGACCAGCCGGGCATTTGCCGGATGGCGCCCCAGCTCACTGGCAACCGCCGGTGCGAACACATGCGCCGGCTGCACATAAAAAACCATCTGCTCCAAGAACGGCGCGTATGCCTCCGGCAGCGTCAATTTCAGCGTGGTTGCATTTAGCTTTGCAACGATCACCTTGCCCCACATCGCCACCAAGTCCGGTGCGCCCGGAAAGTCCGGCGCCTGCAAAAGCCTTAACGAGAACAACACATCATCGAGCGTGAGTGGAAACCCATCGGACCATCGCAGTCCCTCGCGCAATACAAAAGTGTAAGAAAGACCATCGGCAGTGACCGCCCAGCTGGCAGCCAGATTGGGTACAGGCAGCCCGCTGGCATCCAGCCGCATCAAGCCCGCCTGAGTGAGCGCAGCCAAGTCGCGGTCAGCGGGCGCCAGTGATCGCAGCAGCGGATTCACGAAGGTCGGCTGTCCAACAACCGCCTCCACATATTCGCCACCACTGGCCGGCGAATAGGACACCTCCAGCCCCGACGATTGCGCAAACAGCAAAGCGCCCACCACAGCCAGCCCAATGGCGGCTACCAGAACCTGCCAGCCGATTACACGCATTGTTGTGGAAACTGTAACAGGGGCTTGTTGCGGGGAACGGCGCGCCCCAGCAGAGCGCCAGAATTGCGGCTTAGCCGCTTATAACAACGTTCACGATGGCGGTCGCGAAAAACAAGAACGAGAGCACGATGGTGAAGTTGAAGAGCAGCTTCTCCACGCCGCGCCGCGCCCGAAAAACTCCGCCTTCACTGCTGCCGCTAATGCCGCCAAGGCCGGCGCCTTTGCTCTGCAGCACGATTGCCGCAATCAGCGCAATCGACACCACGATTTGAATAAGATTTACGTAAAAAGCCACTATCCCAATCCTCCGCTTGCTTGGCCAAAGTATAACACCGCGCCCCGCAAAATCCTGCACGCCGAGGCACATTTCTCTAATGATAATCTTACTGCCAAGTTTGAGCACGCTGGTATAATCATCGATTAGTGAGACAAATGCTTGTCACAATCCAATTGGAGCCCGTCAGTGAATAACCCTAAAATTCGAAACGCATTCGTTTACGTACTGATTTTTCTGGCACTCGCCGCCATTCTGTATTCAGTGCGGGCGCAAACTCCGGCAAAGGAAGTTTTGTCGCTGGGTGAAGTGCGCGATGCAATTCTCAACAAGGAAGTCGAGAAAATTGCGGTGGCCGAGGACAATCTTACGGTCTATTTCGTACCGTCGTCTTCGCACAGTATCGCAGTTACCCGGGTAGAGGGAAAATCCACAGCCGCTGAGCAGCTTGTATCTCTGGGCGTTACGCAAGAAAGCCTTGCGCGCGTCAAGTGGGATGTGCAGCGCCCCAGCGATTGGGGGAATATCATGGCACTGCTGAGCTACACGCTGCCAGCGGTGTTTGTTGTGGGTTTCATCTATTTTATGATGCGCCAGGCACAGGGCACCAACAACCAGGCAATGCAATTTGGCAAGAGCCGCGCGCGTGTCTTCAATAGCGATCAACCAGCCATTACCTTTGATGATGTAGCTGGCGTCGATGAATCCAAAGCAGAATTGCAAGAAGTGGTGGAGTTCCTCAAGGAGCCAGAAAAATTTGTGGGCCTTGGCGCCAGAATTCCAAAGGGTGTGCTGCTGGTGGGCCCTCCCGGTACCGGCAAAACATTGCTTGCCAAGGCGTGTGCTGGCGAAGCAGGCGTGCCCTTCTACTCAATCTCGGGTTCCGAATTTGTGGAAATGTTTGTGGGCGTTGGAGCCAGCCGCGTGCGCGATCTGTTTGAACAGGCCAAGCGCCAAAGTCCGTGCATCATCTTTGTTGACGAGATCGATGCCGTCGGCCGCCAGCGTGGCGCTGGACTGGGTGGCAGCCACGATGAGCGCGAACAAACGCTCAACCAAATCCTGGTTGAGATGGACGGCTTTGACACCGACACGCATGTGATTGTTATTGCTGCCACCAACCGCCCCGACATTCTGGATCCGGCGTTGCTGCGTCCGGGCCGCTTTGACCGGCGCGTGGTAATTGACCGGCCGGATATCAAAGGCCGCGAAGCAATCTTCAAGGTGCATGTAAAGGGCAAACCGCTGGCACCAGATGTAAACCTGGCACTGCTGGCAAAGGCCACACCCGGGCTAGTGGGTGCCGATATTGAAAACGCGGTAAACGAAGCCGCAATTCTCGCCGCCCGCAAGGCTCAAAAATCTGTAACGATGGCAGACTTTGACGAGGCCATTGAACGCGTGGTGCTTGGACCCGAACGCAAGAGTCGCATCATCAGCCCGCGCGAACGCAAGGTAACGGCCTACCACGAGGCCGGCCATGCCATCGTTTCACAGGCACTGCCGCATGGCGACCCGGTGCGCAAAATCACAATCATCCCGCGCGGGATGGCCGGCGGGCTTACGTGGTATCTGACCGAAGACGAAGATCAGCGGCTTGCCACACGCGCGTGGTTGAAGTCCAAACTGGCTTCAGCACTTGGCGGACGCGCCGCGGAAGAGCTGGTGTACTCGGAAGATGAAATCACCACTGGCGCGTCAAACGATTTGGAGCAAGTGACCAGCATTGCGCGCCGCATGGTAATGCGCTGGGGCATGAGCCCCAAGCTCGGCCCGATAGCGTACGGGCGCAAAGATGAGCTGGTGTTTCTGGGGCGTGAGATCAGCGAACAACGCGATTTTTCAGAAACAGTGGCGCACGAGATTGATGCAGAAGTACGCCGGCTTGTGACTGAGGCGCATGAATCTGCTAAAGCCATGGTTGAAAAATGGCGCGCCAAGCTGGACGAAACCGCCAACTACCTGCTCGAGAACGAGACGCTCGAGATGGATCAGTTTGAAGCGCTCTGGAAAGGTGAGCCAATCCCGGTGCGCGTTACGGTCGCCAAGCCACCGGAAGTACCGCCGGTTGCGCCGCCAGCAGAAACGCCCAACACCCGGCCGGCGGCGGGCGCAAGCTCAATGCCATTGCCAGCCGGCGCATAGGCGCTGACACCGCAAACAAAAAAGAGCCGCGCAATTGCGCGGCTCTTTTACTTCCACTCCAACCGCGGCCTTAGCGGCCAAGGCGCCGGCGCACCTCGGCGCTAAGCGCAGGCAGCACCTCAAACAAATCGCCAACCACACCATACTTCGCCAGTTTAAAGATCGGCGCCTCGCGGTCCTTGTTAATGGCCACAATTATTTTCGATGTGCGCATTCCGGCTTGGTGCTGAATCGCACCCGAGATACCGCAGGCAACGTACAAATCCGGCGCAACTGTCTTGCCGGTCTGGCCCACCTGATGCGAATAAGCTATCCAGCCGGCATCAACGGCAGCGCGCGATGCGCCCATGGCTCCGCCCAGCACATTGGCCAGCTCACGCACCGGCCCGAAGCCCTCAGGGCCGCCCACGCCACGCCCGCCAGAGACAATGATGCTCGCGTCCGTCAGGCTCACTTGGCCAGCCACCGTGTCATAACCTGTAACCTTCACGCGCAGCGCGCCCTCAGCCAGTGCGGGTTGCACGCGCTCAATTGCATCCGCGGGCGCCACAGCCCCCTGCGAAGGCTTTGGAAACGCACGTGGGCGAAGCGTAACGAACAACGGGAGCCCACCAACTCCACTCGCCGTACATAGCAGCTTGCCCGCATAAACCGGGCGCGTCACCAACACGACACCGTCCTGCACCGCCAATCCAATCGCGTCGGCCATCACTGTGGTCTCGGAGTCGATCGCGGCGGTCGCAATCAACTCGCGCGCGCGCGCAGTTGCAGGCGCAAGCACTGCATGCGGCTGCCGCGCGGCCACCAGTCCGGACAAAAGTGCGGCATATGCCTCCACCCGAAAGTCCGCCAGCGTCGCATCGTCGCAAATAAGTGCCGCAGTCGCACCGCGTGCCAACGCCTCACCCGCGATCGCAGCGGCGTTGACACCAAACACCAACGCCACAACCTTGGATTGCACGCCAGTGCCAAGCTCACAAGCTGCACCCAGCGTCTCCCAGCTGGCGGAAAGCGCTTCGCCCTGAAACTGGTCGATGTAAACCCAGATGTTGGCTGGCATCACACCAGCTTCTCCGCTTGCAGCCGATCCAAAAGCAAACTTGCAGTTTGCGCAGCATTGTCACCTGCCAAAATCTCCACTGCACCCCCACGTGACGCGGGCGCGCGCACGGCCTGCCACGCAACGGTCGCGGCGGCAGCACCAACCTGGAGCTCGCTAAGCCCCAAATCACCCAAGTTCCAAATCGGAATTTGCGCAGTGCCGGCGCGCCGGATGCCGGCAAAGGTGGGATAACGTGGCTCGTTGATGTCCTTCACAACGCTAATTACAACCGGCAATACTGCACTGCACTGCTGACGCCCCTCCTCCAGCAAACGCGACACTTGTATTGTGCGCGCCGCTGCATCAAGAGCCGTAATTTGCATAACATAACTAAGCGGCGGCCAACCGAGCATGCGCGCCACCGCCAGCGGCACAACACCGGTATCGCCATCAATCGCCTGCTTGCCAAAGATCACGGCATCGACATCACCCAGCTTTTGGATGGCAGCCGCCAGCACGCGCGCAGTAGCGCGTGCATCCGACCCGGCCAGCGCCGCGTCAGCCACCAACACGCCGCCATCACACCCCATCGCAATGCAGCTTTTCAACGCATCGCGCGCCCGTTCCGGGCCCATCG
>QWRL01000104.1 GCA_003670425.1 Chloroflexota bacterium | reverse complement strand
GAAGTCACCAAACTTTTTTGTGAGGCCGCGCAGCGCGATGGCGGTGGTGCGCATCACGATTTGTGTTCGGCGAGCAGCGCGATGAAGACATCTTCGAGCGCGGGCGGGATGGCGCGCAGCTGCGCAACGCTGACCGCGGCAGCTGCCAGCATGCCGGGCAGGCGCTGCAGCGGGCCGGTGGCGCTGCGCACGCGCAAGTGCAGGCGGTCGCCGAAGGTCAGGGCATCCAGTACATCCGCATCCTGCATGCAGACATTACGCGCTTGCTTGAGGGGGGCGGCGGTGAGCTCGAGCACGGCGCCGTTAAATGCCTGTGTGAGGGCGCGCGGGCTGCCGGTGGTGAGCAGGCGGCCGCTGTGCATGAAGCCGAGGCGTTGGCAGCGCGCGGCTTCGTCCATATAGGTGGTGGTGACCACCAGTGCCATGCCGCCCGCCAGCAGGCGGATGAGCAGCTGCCAGAAATCCTGGCGCGTGACGGGATCCACCCCGGCCGTAGGTTCGTCCAGCAGCAGCACGCGCGGCGTGTGCACGATGGCGCAGGCCAGACCGAGCTTTTGCTTCATGCCGCCGGAGAGCTGGCCGGCCGGCCGGTTTTCAAAACCGGCGAGCCCGACGAAGCCGAGCAGCTCGGCGGAGCGGGCTTGCAGGGCGCTGCGCGCGAGGCCGCGCACGGCGCCAAAGAACGCAAGGTTCTCCTGCACGGTGAGGTCAGTGTAGAGCGCAAAGCGCTGCGCAAGGTAGCCGACACTGCTGCGAGCTTTGTCCGGATTGGCTGCGAGGCTTGTGCCGCAAAGGCTGACGCTGCCAGTGTCCAGCCCAAGCGCGCCGATGAGCAGCCGGATGGCGGTGGTTTTTCCGGCCCCATCCGGGCCAACGAGGCCGTAGGCTTCGCCAGCTGCAACCGCAAAGCTGACGCCCTGCACCGCGCGCGTTTTGCCGAAGCTCTTGCTCAGGTCGCGCGCTTCAACCAGAATGCTCACGGGCGCGTCAGGGGGCGAAGGTTACATCGGCCGGCATGCCGGGCTTCAGCAGGCCGCCGGGATTTTCAATGGAGAGGCGGATGGCAAACACTGTGGCCTTGCGGGCGTCACTGGTTTGCGTGTTGCGCGGCGTGAATTCAGCCTTGTCCGCAATGTGTGCCACGGTGGCGGGAAAAGTTTTTCCGGGATGTGAGTCGACTGCAAGCAGTGCCTGCGCCCCAAGCTTGATGGCGCCATATTGGCTTTCGGGCACAAACACGGTAACCTGCAGGTGCGCCAGATCGGCGAGGATAAAAAGCGGTGCACCCGGCAGCACCACCTCACCGGGTTCCACAGCGCGCGAGAGCAGCGTGGCGCTGCCCGGGGCCTTGAGCGTGAGCCTGGCGAGCTGCACATCCAACACAGCGATGGCGGCCGTGGCGGCATCGGCTTGCGCCTGGGCGGCAGTAGATTGCGCACTGGCGGCCGTGATCTGGTCGGGATTGGTGCCGGCTGCCAGCAGCGCGTACTGTGCCGTGGCATTTGCCTGCGAGCTGACCGCGGCAGCGAGCTGCTGGCGGGCCGCGCGTCCGGCAGCGGTGTCCGCGGTGTTTGATGGCAGTGCATCAAGATTCTCCTGCAGCGCGGCTACGGCTTGCTCGGCTTTGTCCACCACGGTCTGGGCGACGGCCAGCTGTTCTTTGGTGGGCGCGCTTTTCTGCAGGGCCAGGTTGGCGGCGGCAGCGTGCGCGCTGCTTTTTGCTGCAGCTGCGGCGGCGGCCAGCTGCGCGCGCTGGGCTTTTAGCAGTGTGTCATCAAGGGTGAGCAGCGTCTGGCCGTTGGTAACCGCATCACCCTCGGCAGCGCTTACCGCGAGCACACGGCCGCTGACCTCGGCTGCAACGGCAACCTCCACGGCTTCAATGGTGCCGGTGGCGGTGAGGGCACCGGGAGCTGCCGGCTGTGTGCGATACCACCACCAGCCGCCGCCGGCCAGAATAACGATCAGGGCAAGCGGGGCCAGTTGTTTGGGTTGCATTGGGAATTGCTCCTGTGATGTGAGGGGTGCGCAGTTTAGTCCAGGCGCTTTTTGAAGCGGGTGGCCGCGCTGGTAATTACCACCACTGCAAAAATACTGAGCGCAATCACCTCCGGCCAGAGTGCCGGCATGCCCACGCCCTTGAGCACAATGCCGCGCACCACAATCAGGTAATAGCGCAGCGGTATGGCAAGGCTCACAAACTGCAGCACGCGCGGCATGGCGGCTACCGGGTAGATGAAACCGGAAAGGAAAATGGATGGCAAGTTGTAGAAAATTGCCACAATGATGGCTTCCTGCTGCGTGCTGGTGATGGTGGAAATGAGCAGGCCAACGCCCAGATTGGAGATTAGAAACAAACCAGAGAGCACTAGCAGTAATGGCAGGCTGCCGTTGATGGGGACGCCAAACAGCAGTACGCCGCCGGCTAGTATTTCGATTGTGTCGATGAATGCGATCAGAACGTAGGGCGCCAGCTTGCCGACAATCAGCTCGGATGCGCGCAGCGGCGTGACAATCAGCTGCTCGATGGTGCCGCGTTCGCGCTCGCGCACAATGGCAGTGGCCGTCAGGATCACCGTCAGGAATTGCAGGATCAACCCGACGACGGCGGGGATCATGTAGTAGGCGGCAATCAAATCCGGGTTGTACCAGACGCGCGTGCGCACTTCGATGGCGGGTGCGGCGGCAACCGCCAAGCCACGCGCGGCGAGGCGCTCCACGGAGAGCGCAGTGGCGCGCGCCTGGCCGATTAATGTTGCGGCTGCCAGAGTTGTGCCGGCGATGGCGGGGTCAGAGCCGTCGATGATGAAGGCCACCTGTGCCGGCCGGCCGGCTGCGAGCCGGCTGCTGTAGTCCGGCGGAATGATGATGCCGGCGCGTGCGCTGCCGGCGTCAATCAGGCTGCGCAGCTCACTCTCGCTGTTTACATCGAAGGCTTGGCGGAAGTAGTCCGCGGCGCGGAACGATTCGAGCAGCGTGCGCGATGCGGGCGACTTGTCCTGGTCCAGTACCACCAGCGGTATGTTGCGCACATCGCTGGTTGCGGCATAGCCCAGCAATACCAGCTGCAGGATGGGCATGATAAACACGAGTGCCAGCGTGCGCGGGTCGCGCACAATCTGCAGCATTTCCTTGCGCATCAAGGCAGAGAGGCGCGTTAGGTTCATGGGTGGCGGGATATTACTGCGCGTTAATGTTTGCTTATTGGATGTTTGTGGTGCGTGCGCGGCGTGCGTTAGATGGTGATGGTGCGGTCGCGCGCGGTGATGCGCCAGGTGGTTGTGGCGCGCTGGTTCTCCACGATCACAGCCGACATATAGAGTGCCACGGTCGGGCAGATGTGGCGCGGGATGCCGTACAGACAATCGCCCACGCGGTAGTTGTCTGCCTGCGTTGTCTCCAGAACCAAATGCTCTTCACTTTGCTGCACGGCTTGGGCATCTTCCAGGCCAAGCAGGGTGACGCGCGGATGCGGATTTTCTGATGCAATGGCTTTATGGCCGAGGTCCACACAGACGAGATTGGCGCCGGGTTTGCTGATGACGCGCGTGAAGACCAGTGCGGCATGCTGGAAGTTGAGGTCCGGGAATTGCGCGGTGCCGGTGTCTGAGAGCACTGTCGTGCCGGGGCTGCACTCCACGTCGTTGTGCGTGGCGTGGATGGGGAATGTGCGGGTGCCGCTGCTGACGAGGCGCGGCACCGGCAGGCCGGCTGCCTGCAGATCTGTGCGCAGCTGACGCACTGGCGCCATGTCTTGCGCGCATTGTGCGGTGCGGGCGGCGATGTCAATTAGATTGTTGTGGCCATCGTATGCGTGCAGGCCGCCGGGCCGCAGGCCGGGCAGCGTGGCAAGCTCCTTGTAGATGTCCATAGCTTGCGGGCCGGCTGCAATTCCGGTGCGGTGCATGCCGCAGTCCACATCCAGCAGCACTTCTGCGGTGGCGCCGGCTGCGGCCAAGGCTGCGGACAGAGTGCGCAGGACGGCGGCATCGTCCGCAATCACGGAGAAGCGCGTGTTGGGAAAGGCGCGCGTAAGCTCCACAAAGCGCCGGACATTGGGGCCGACGGGCTGGTACGCGAGCATCACATCAAGCGCGCCGGCATGTGCGGTCATCTCGGCTTCGGCGATGGTGGCACACTTAAACTTGTCGATGCCGGCCGCCAACTTGAGCTTGATGATCTCGGCCAGCTTGTGGGTCTTTACATGCGGGCGCAGGCGCGCGGGTCCGCCGGTGAGGCGCAGCATGTGCTGCAGATTCGCCTGCACGCGGTCCGGGTAAATTAGCAGCGCCGGCGAGGGCACCTCCGCTGCGTTCGTCATCTGGTGGGATTGAGAGGTCATTTGTTTTGCTCCGGTAAAGTGTGCGATGCAGAGGTAGTGGCTGCGCGGTGGTTGAAATATGCCGGACAGTGCGCGGCGGGGCGCAGCGGCCGTCAGGCGGAGCGGCGCTGCATGGCGAGGCTGGCGAGCGCCAAGCCGAGCGCCACAATGAACATGGCTGCGCCCATCACATTGATCTGGGGCGGAACGCCGCGCTGCGCTGCTCCCCACACAAACATGGGAAAGGTGACGACGTTGCCGGAGTTGAAGTTGGCAACGATGAAGTCATCAAAGCTGAGCGCAAATGCCAGCAGCGCGGCCGAGATGATGCCGGGTGTGACGAGCGGCAGGGTTATCTTGTGGAAGGTGTGCCACTCGTTGGCGTAGAGGTCCATCGCAGCTTCTTCGAGGGAGCTGTTCATGCCCTGCAGGCGCGCCTTCACCGTCACCACCACATAGCTGATGTTGAAGAGAATGTGGCCGATGAGAATTGTGCCAAAGCCGGTGGGAATGCCAAGGTTTAGGAACAGTGCAAGCAGCGAAGATGCCATCACAATTTCCGGCGTGGCCATGGGCATGAAGATGAGCACATTGGTGGCGGTGCGGCCGCTGAAGCGATGGCGCACAATCGCAAACGCAATCATGGTGCCGAGCAAGGTGGCGCCCAGCGTGGAGAGCGCTGCCAGCTGCAGGCTCTTGACCATGGCGGGGCAAAGGCCAGATACGCCGCACGGGTTCAGCCACGATTTAAGCGTGAAGCCCTGCCAGGTGAAGTTGTAGCGGCCGGTGTTGTCATTGAAGGAGAAGATGACGACGACGATGACCGGCAGGTAGATATAGAGCAGTGCCAGAAACGCATAGAACACCACAAGGTTGCGCGTGATGGCGCGCCATACGCGGAACAGCAGTGCCGGCTGGTGGGATGCGGGCCGGTGCGGGCTGGCAGCCGCCGGCAGCGGGGCAATTGCTTGCGCCATCAGGCAGCCCCGGGCATTGCGCGCCGCTGCGCACTCACACAAGATCCTCCGTGCCGGCGCGGCGCACATATAACCCCACCAGCACCAAAATGGTGAACATGAGCGTGATGGAGAGCGCGGCCGCGGTCGGGTAATCCAGCACGGCCAGGAAGCGGCTGTCGATGACGTTGCCCAGCATGTACTGCGCAGGCGTGCCCAGGAAGCGCACGTTGATGTAGTCGCCGGCGGCAGGAATGAAGGTGAGCAAGGTGCCGGCCACCACGCCCGGCATGGAAAGTGGAAAGGTAACTTTGAAGAACGCGGTGACAGGCCCGGCGTACAAATCACCAGCGGCTTCAATCAGGCTGGCATCGAGGCGCTCCAGTGAAGTGTAGAGCGGCAGGGTCATGAAAGGCAGGAAGTTGTATGTGATGCCGGCGACAACGGCTACGGACGTGGCCAGCAAACGCCCGCCCGCGGGCAGCAGCCCCAGCGTTTGAAATACACGCACAACAAAGCCGCTGTCCGCCAGAATAATTTTCCATGAGAGTGTGCGGATGAGAAAGCTGGTGAAGAACGGCGCCACCACAATCAGCAGCATCAGGTTCTTGTAGCGGCCGGCGCGGAAGGCAATGAAGTAGGCCAGCGGATAACAGATGACCAGCGCCAGCAGTGTGGAGAGGCTGGCGTACAAAATTGAGCGGCCAAACTGCTCGCGATAATTCCAGAAGGCGTCGGTGTAGTTGGCAATGCGCCATGTGAGGCGGAAGCCGGTGCTAATGCTGCCCTCCTGCAGGGAGGTGGAAAGCAGCGTGAGGATGGGCGTGACAAAAAACAGTGCCAGCCACAGCAGTCCGGGCAGCAGCAGCGCATAGGGCATCCAGCGCGTGCCGGAAAGCAGCCCGCGCCGCGCGGGGACGGTGCTCATGTTTCTTCTTCGGTTTCCGGCAGCGCGCCGGTGCGCGGCACGGCAAAGGTGTGCTGCGGGTCCCAGTGCAATTGCACCGCAGTGTCGCGGGCGCGCATGCCGTCGACGCCCAGATTTTGCGTGAAGACCGTCAGCTCTTGCTGCCACGCAGTGCGCACCACATATTGGGTGCTGACGCCCATGAAGCTGGAGTCTGTGACGGTGGCTTGCAGCTTGTTGTGGCTGGCGGGCAGCTGTGCGCCGGCCGCGGCCATGTGCAGTTTTTCCGGGCGCACGCCCACCAGCAGGTCATTGGTGGTGGTGGCCGGCCGGTTGGCAGCGGGCAGGCGCAGCGCCACGCCGTGCGTTTCCACCAGCAGCAGCGCGCCATCCGTGCCGGTTACGCGGCCTTCCAACAGGTTGGACTTGCCCAGAAAGTTTGCCACAAATGCCGTGGCCGGGCGCTCGTACAGGTCCACCGGCGAAGCCAGCTGCTCCACGCGCCCGTGGCGCATGACGGCGATGGTGTCCGCCATGGTCATGGCTTCTTCCTGGTCGGGGGGGACAGGCCGGAAGGTGGTGCTCACCTCGGTTTGAATGCGCTTGAGCTCCAGCTGCATTTGGCGCCGCAGCTTTAGGTCCAGCGCGCCCAGCGGCTCGTCCAGCAGCAGCACTTGCGGGGCGTTGATGAGCGCGCGCGCCAGCGCCACGCGCTGCTGCTGCCCGCCGGAAAGCTGCGCCGGGCGGCGCGCGCCAAAGTCATTCAGCTGCACCAGCTCCAGCATTGCGTCTACGCGCTTGGCAATGTCCGGCTCGCCCTTGCGCCGCAGCCCGAACGCCACATTTTCATGCACGGTCAGGTGCGGGAAGAGCGCGTAATTTTGGAAGACGGTGTTGACCGGCCGGTGATACGGCTTGAGGTGCGTGATGTCTTTGCCGTTCAGCAGTATCTCGCCGCTGGTGGGTTGTTCCAGCCCGGCAACCATGCGCAGGGTTGTAGTCTTGCCGCAGCCCGAGGGTCCCAGCATTGCAAAAAATGATCCGGGCGGCACGGTCAGGCTGACGTTGTCCACTGCCATAAAATTATTGGCGCCAGCCGCCGCAGTGCCAAAGCGCTTAACCAGATTGGTGATGCGCAGTTCCGCAGCCGGGCCCGCCAGGTTGGTTTTCATGCAGTGCAGTTTGGCATGCGTTTAGGATTTGCGCTTTACGCGCCAATCGTTTTTTGGAAGAGTTCCTGGTAGGCTTTGTCTTCTTCGTCGTTGAGAATCTTAAACTGGAATGTGTTCGCGAGCATTTTCTCGCTCGGGAATATTAGCTCGTTGTTTGCCATATCGGGATCCAGCTTTTCCATTTCTGCCTTGGCGCCGGTGACGGGCGATATGTAATTTACCCACGCGGCAATTTGCGCCGCCACTTCCGGCCGGTACACATAATCCATCAGCGCCTCGGCGTTGCGCTTGTGCGCTGCCTTGGCGGGGATGAGCATGTTGTCCGAGAACAGATTTGCGCCCTCTGCCGGCACTACAAACTTCAGGTCGGGGTTGTCCAGCTGCAGCTGGATGATGTCCCCGGACCAGGCCACGCACGCGGCAATGTTGCCCACCGCCAGGTCGTTGGCATATTCGTTGCCGGTAAACGCGCGGATCTGGCCGCTGTCTGTGGCGGCCTTGAGGCGCGCCATTGCTTTTTCAAAATCGCTGAAGGCGTGGTTGACGGGGTCGAGCCCCATCGCGGCCATCACCAGACCGGCGGTGTCGCGCATCTCGGAAAGGAAGGTGACCTTGCCGGCGAGGTCCGGCG
>QWRL01000103.1 GCA_003670425.1 Chloroflexota bacterium | reverse complement strand
AGCGCGGTCAACGCGCTCTCCAGCGTGTGCGAAGCGTGGGTGCAGCGCCACGGAAAACTCTGGTACCAGAAGTACGAGAAAGGCAAGCCGCAGGCGCCCGTCAAAGCCATCGGCCCCGCGCCCAAAGATGAGAACGGCACGCGCATCCGCTTTATGCGCGACACCACCATCTTCAAAGACGAGAATGTGTACCGCTTTGAAACGCTGGCGCAGCGCTTCCGCGAAATGGCGTTTGTGACGCGCGGCGTAACGCTCAAGCTGGTGGACGAGCGCAGCGCGCGCTCCACCACCTTTTTGTTTGAGGGCGGCATCAAGTCTTTTGTGCGCTACTTGAACCGCAGCCGCGAAGCCATGCATCCCGCGGTGTATGTGGCAAAAGAAATCGACGGCGTGGGCGTGGAGGTTGCGCTGCAGTACACCGATGTCTTCACCGAAACGGCGTATTCATTTGCAAACACCATCAACACCACCGACGGCGGCACGCACCTGACCGGCATGCGCACGGCGCTGACGCGCACCGTGAATGACCATGCGCGCAAGGCCGGCCTGCTCAAAGAGGGCGACCCCAACCTCACTGGAGACGACACGCGCGAAGGCCTGACGGCAATTGTGAGCATCAAGCATCCTGATCCGCAGTTTGAAAGCCAGACCAAGGTGAAGTTGATGAACCCCGAGGTATCCACCCACGTGCAGCAGGTGCTGGGCGAGGCGCTGGGTGAATTTTTGGAGGCGAACCCGCGCTCTGCAAAACTGATTGTGGACAAGTGCCTCACCTCCGCGCGCGCGCGGGACGCCGCGCGCAAGGCGCGTGACCTGGTAATCCGCAAGAGCGCGCTGGAATCGATGACGCTGCCGGGCAAGCTGGCGGACTGCTCCGAGCGCGATCCGGCCAAGTGCGAGCTCTACATCGTTGAGGGTGACTCGGCCGGCGGTTCAGCCAAGCAGGGGCGTGACCGCCACTTTCAAGCCATCCTGCCGCTGCGCGGCAAGATCATGAATACAGAGCGCGCGCGCCTCGACAAGATTCTGGGATCAAACGAGGTCAAGGCATTGATCTCGGCGCTGGGCACCGGGATTGGCGCCGGCTTTGACTTGAGCGGCCTGCGCTATGGGCGCATCATCATCATGACGGATGCAGATGTTGATGGCAGCCACATCCGCACACTGCTGCTCACTTTTCTTTTCCGCTACATGCAGCCGCTGGTGGATGCCGGGCATTTATTTATTGCGCAGCCGCCGCTCTACCGGCTGGCACAGGGCAAGAAGGCGCAATATGTCTACAGCGATGACGGCAAGGACAAGCTGGTGAAAGACTGGTCCAGCGGCGGAAAGATTGTGGTGCAGCGCTACAAAGGCTTGGGAGAAATGAATCCGGAGCAGCTGTGGGAAACAACCATGGACCCGGCAGTGCGCACCCTGCTGCAGGTTTCCATTGAGGATGCGGCTGCGGCGGACCGCACTTTTGACATGCTGATGGGTGCTGCCGTGCCGCCGCGCCGGCGCTTTATTCAAACGCACGCGCACGAGGTGCGCAACCTGGACGTGTAAGCGCGTGCGCAGCAGCGCACGCGCAGTTTATTCCGGGATGCCGGTGGTGAACTCCACCGTGCGCGTGTCTTGCGCCGGCTCCGCGCCGTAGTATAAATCCACCCGCAGCGCGTAGTCGCCGCTGGTCTCGGCGCTGCGCAAGTGCATTGTCAGTTCGTTTACATGCAGCATCGTTTCCAGAATATCTGCCGTGGCCATTTGCTGCCCGGTGCTGTTGGTAATCGTCAGCACAAGATTGGGCTTCTCAAAAAATGGCGTGAGCACCACCTTGATGCGCACGCGCTGGCCGTCCGGGTAGGGCTGTGCAACCACCTGTTCCATGCGCACCGCAGAACGCTCGCGCGGCTCAGCGCCTTCGTCAAAGAAAAAAACCTCGGACATGCGCCAAATTATAGGCGCGCAAGCCGGTTTTGCCCCTGCGTTTCAGTTAGCACACTTCTTGCATCCTACGCCGCATCACTTTCCGGGAGGACAGTTTTAAAATGATTCACCGAGCTTTGGCATTCGTGACTGCATTGGGCCTGTTGTTGGGGAGCGCCGCCCCCGCTCTGGCAGCGCCGCCTAATGATGGCATTGTGCATACCGTCCAACCGGGCGAAAACTTAACGCAAATTGCGCGCCGCTATGGCGTTGGCATTCAGGCCATTGTGGCCACAAACAGCCTTAGCAGCACGGTGATCATGGCCGGCCAAAAGCTCACCATTCCATCCATTAGCGCAGCCGACAACCCGAACCCCTCCACGCGTGACACCACCACGGCAGTCAACTACGTTGTCAAATCCGGGGATTACTTAAGCAAGATCGCACGCGATTACGGAGTGACCACTACCAGCATCATGACTGCCAGCAAGATTAAAAGTACCGTGATTTTTGCGGGGCAGATGCTCGTGATACCAGCCACCAGTGCCAGTGCCGGCGCGCCGCCCGCAGCTGCCGCCACCGCAGTGCCCGCAGCCAGCGCCCAACCCACAGCGGCTGCCGCCAACCCCGGCAGCTACACCGTGATGCCTGGCGAGTATCTGATTCTGCTGGCGAAGCGCTTTGGCACAACCTCCGCTGAACTGGTGCGCCTGAATAACCTGACCCGCACCGTGCTGGTGCCGGGCCAAGTACTTGTGTTGCCCGGCGGCAGCGCAGCCAGTGCTGCGCCCACCGCCGCACCATCCGCCGCGCCCACGGCTGTCCCGGTCGCCGGCGCTTCGGCTTATAAAGTAAAAGCCGGGGACAATCTGTCGCGCATTGCGGCTTCACTGGGAACAACCGTTAGCGCGCTGCAGCTTGCCAACGGAATGACTTCCACAATTGTTTACGTGGGGCAAATGTTGGCCATCCCGGGCCGCACGCCCGCAGCCACTACAGCGCCCGCAGCCACTGCAGTGCCTACCGCAAAAGCCGCAGCCACAGCTGCGCCCACGGCCATTCCAGTCGCCGTTGCGCCAAGCACTTCCGGCACATTTGAAGTGGGCGGCCAAGTGGCCGGCTTTGGCGCCAACGCCGTAAGCGCCATGCAATCGGCCGGCATGAAATGGGTAAAGCACCAGGTGCAGTGGTCCCCCGGCGCAAATGCCAACGACCAAGCCGGCACAATCACCAACGCGCACTCAAAAGGTTTTCTCGTGCTGCTCAGCACGAAGGGCAACCCTGAGTACACCACCACAAATTATTATCCAGAGTACGCAGCCTTCGTGGGCCGGCTGGCCGCACTCGGCGCAGACGCAATCGAAATCTGGAACGAGATGAACCTGGACCGCGAATGGAAGGCGGGCACCATCAGCCCGACAACCTACACCGGCATGCTGAAGCAGGCGTACACTGCCATCAAGGGCGCCAACGCCAATACAATGGTGGTATCCGGTGCGCCCTCCCCCACGGGTTACTTTGGCGGCTGCGGCGGCAACGGCTGCGATGACAACTTGTACATTGCGGGCATGGTGGCAGCGGGTGCGCTCAACTATATGGATTGCGTTGGCGTGCACTACAACGAGGGCGTGCTTAGCCCTACGCTTTCCAGTGGCGACCCGCGCGGCTCATCCAGCCATTACACCCGCTACTATCCTTCAATGGTAAATACTTACTCGACGGCAGTCGGCGGCGCGCGCAAGCTGTGCTTTACAGAGCTGGGCTATCTGTCCGGCGAGGAATGGGGCAGCCTGCCCGCCAACTTCCGCTGGAACGGCGCCTACAACATGTCTGTTGCCCAGCACGCGCAGTACTTGGGTGAGGCCGTGTCACTCGCGCGCCAGCAGGGCAAGGTGCGCATGCTGATTGTGTGGAATGTGGACTTCACGGTTTACACGGATGATCCGCAAGCGGCTTATGCCATCATCCGCCCCAACGGGTCCTGCCCGGCTTGCAGCACCATCGCGGCTGCGCTGCGCTAAACACGCACCGCTCCAGCCAAAGCGCCTCCGCGTGCCTGCGCACCGGAGGCGCTTTTGATTCACGCAGCAGTCGGCCAGCCTGATATAAAATTGCGTACAATGAGCGCGCACCGCAAATAGCAAGCGCGAGCCAATCCTTTTTCATCAAACCTCTAAATTGTGCCCGCAAACTTTAGGCCATGCATGAACCAATCGATACAGGATACAACCTATGGAACAACTGCTAGACCCTGAAATCTGGGTGGCTTTGCTAACCCTGACTGCCCTGGAGATTGTGCTCGGCATCGACAACGTAATTTTCATTGCCATTTTGGCCGGCAAGCTGCCAGAAGCGCAGCAGCCAGCTGGCCGCTCAATCGGCTTAGTGCTGGCGATGGGCACGCGCATCGCGCTGCTGTTTTCGCTCACGTTTCTCATGGGCCTCACCAAACCTTGGATCACATTGCTCGGCAAAGAAATATCCGGCCGCGATTTAATTTTGCTGGTGGGCGGCATGTTCCTGATTGGCAAGAGCACTCTGGAACTGCATGAGAAGCTGGAAGGCGCGGACCATGCGGGCGCGGGGCCAGGCGGCGGCGCAAACTTCTTGCGGGTGATCTTACAGATTGCGCTGCTGGATATTGTGTTTTCCCTTGACTCAGTCATCACCGCCATCGGCCTCGCCGACCAGCTGGAGGTAATGGTTGCTGCCGTCATGATCGCCGTGTTGTTTATGCTTTTGTTCGCCGGCGCGGTAAGCCGCTTTGTGGAAAAGCACCCCACCGTAAAAATTCTGGCGCTGGCATTTCTGGTGCTGATCGGGTTTACATTGGCTGCAGAAGGCACAGGCCTGCACATTCCAAAAGGTTACGTGTATTTTGCAATGTCCTTTGCTGTGATAGTGGAATTTTTGAATGTGCGCTGGCGCCGGCGCTCAAGCACCCCGGTTGTTCTCAAAGGTGCGCACCGCCAAGACTGAGCGCGCCGCCAAACCGCAAGCTGGTTGCGCAGCTGGCGGCCAGCAGCCTGCCAACTATCTTTTTACGCCAAGCGTGGTGCGCGGGAAAGTGCGCCGGCCCGTGCGCACGGTGTCCACAACGAGCGTTGCCGCCCCGCCGGGCTTGCGGAGACTCTGTATGGTGCGCTCATTGCAGTCAACCGCGTCATGCGCGCGCGCAAACAACAGCGCGTGCCGCCCCTGGAAACTTTGCGAAAAACGTTTATGCATCACAATGCACTCCTTGTACGCAAAATTTATCCGCCACGCGCTGGGCGCGCATAAAGGCTCCGCAAAGCAGCCGTAAAGGCACAGTAAATACAGTTGTATACTCTGCCAAAATGGGCTGGACATCCAAGAACACGCCACGTTTGCGCGCATTGCAGCTTGCAGCTGGATTTGCGCTGGCAAATCTGTTGCTGGCGGGCTGCATTACCTTTTTGGGTGGCTGCGTGCTAATGCGCGGCACAATTTGCACTGGCGGAAATCTGGCAAAAGCCAACCTGGCCGGCATCGACTTGCACTGGGCGGACCTGACCGGCAGCGATCTAAGCGGCGCAAACCTGAGCGGCGCAGACCTTGAGGGGATTGTTTTACTGAATGCCAATTTGGCCGGGGCCAACCTGAGCAATGCCAACCTGCGCTCCGCAGATTTGCGCAACGCAGACCTCACAAATGCAAATGTCACGGGCGCAAATTTCTTGCGGGCCGACTTGCAAAATGCACGCACAACCGGCGCAAACTTGCAGGACGCCAACCTGCAGGAAGCCATCATGCCAAACGGAACAATGAATCCCTGAGCACCGGAGAAGTTTGAAGTATGTATGAGTTTTCCAAGCACGCGATCCGAATTCCGTGCCATAGCTGCGCCACCACATTTTCGATAGAGCGCCCGCTAGACCGGTATCGCCCCACAATCAACGTACGCGACGGCGACCAAATGCGGGAATGCAATAGCCACGAAAACTATGTGTGCCAAAGGTGCTTGGCAAAGCAGCATCACACAGTTGCAACTGCAGCTGCCCAAGGCAGCTAACGCCTCCGCCATGCAGCGCCGTGCGATTGTGCGTGGCATCCGCACACTAATTCCCGGGCTGCTGGCCGGTGCCTTGATGGCGGCCTGCGCGGCACCCGCCTCATCCGCGCCGGGGCTAGCCGCGCAGGTGGAGGCTGCCGTGGCAACCGCCAGCGAAGCTACATTGATTGCGCGCGGCACAAGCACTCCATCGCCCACCCCGCTGCCAACCGCCCTTGTAATCACCGCAACACCCCGGCCGCAGCCGGTTGAAAACCTCACACCCGCAGACTATTTAAAGTTTGCCGCAGAAATTCACACGCGCCAGGCAGCATGGATGAAATCAGTTTCAGAGAGTCGCGCTAAGCTTGCGCAAGATCCGCGATTATTGACGCAGGACAGCGAGTGGTCCACCGCATATGCTGCCCTGCTGGACGCGGGCTTTGCAATTGCTGCCGCTGTGGACAGCGCCGGCGTGCCCAAGGCTTGCCTGGCGTACCACGAAGAATTGCAACTGCAGGCCAAGCACTTGCGCCTGGCAACGGACCGCCTGCTTACTTTTGTTGCTACCCTGCAGGACTTTAACAATGGCGAAGCGGATGAACTGCTTGAGACGGCGAGCAAAAATTCGGCTGCGCTGCAGGCGGACCCACTGCGCTGCAAGTAAGCCCGCACCAGAAATAAAAAGAGCCCGCCAAAATAGGCGGGCTCTTAGTTTGTGAGCCGCACATGCGTGCGGCCGCTACGCATAGAGATTGACACTGCCAAGCATATTGGCTGGTGGCGTACGGGGCACGTTGCCCATTATGTTACGGGCGACCGCCTGAGGCTCGCTGATTGTTCCCCGCATAGAAGCGATCATTGCGCCTTGATCCACCTTCTGACCGGTTACTGAACCTGTGCCAAGCGAACTTGGCGCGGGGCTCGATGCTACAGTGATACTCATAATTTACCTCCCAACTCTCCCGTTGATGCTCTTTAGACTTCCGACTGCAGATGTTATCGGCAGTCGGGTAATAAACCTTGAGGGAACTCTGAGTGAAATTTTGCCAAGAATTCAGCCCCCAAAAACCCTGAGGATTTTTCCAATCCTGTAGAAAATTCGATCCTGCAGGAATCCCAGTAACAAGGCAGCACTGTTTATGGCCAATACTAGCGGCGAGTTCCAACCCGGAACTTCCGGGAACGCCTGCAAAATTGCCCAAAATAGTACGGGTGCAACGCAGCCGAAGATGCCACCTGCCCAGGGTTTTGCCAGGTACCAAAGCTGGGGAAATCGGTCGAAATCACGGCGGCGGGCGGTGTGGATCCAGACGCTATAAATGGTGGCGAGCGTGCCGCCAAAACTGCCAAGCAGCGCACCGCGCAATACTTCCAGCAGTGGCAATTGAAACATGGTGACCTGCGGCGGCACTGCGCGCTGCGTGGCCTGCCACAACCACGCTAAGGCACCCAGCCAAAGAATGGCGAAACTTAAAATCGGCAGGCCGCGCGTGAGCACCCAGCGCACAAGGCGCCGGCCCTGAGCCCGGCGCAGCTCAACATCAACATCAACCGCAGCTTCACTTGCCGCAGCTTTCAAGTTTCTGGATGCAACGGAAACTTGCGGCTGGCGCGCCAAACTTGGCTTAACACTTGCCTCCGGTCTTGCCGTGCCAGCCGACCGCGCCTGGCTTAGTTGCTGTTGCAGATTTTGAATGGCAGCCGAGAGCTGATCCAAATCCGCGGGTACCGCAGATAAACCGGCCTGGCTGGTTTGGGGGTCAGCGGAGCCGGAAAGCGGCAGGGACGAAAACGGATTGGCAGCATGCGCAGCGCCTGCTTCCGTTGCGGCGGCGGACGCCGCAGCAACACTGCCTTGCGCAAACGGATTGCCATCTGCAAACATGGCGGGCTCGCCGCGCAAGACATCTGCGCTGATATCTTGCGGAGTAGCAGCCGCGCTGGGGAGCGGGCTGCCGCCCCCAATGGTGGCTGGCGCGGGCAACTGGTTGCGTGCCATGTCACTGCTCGGAAACATCGCCGCCAAGTCCTCGGGCGTCCAATCACGCGGCTCGCCAAATCCGGCCGGCACCG
>QWRL01000102.1 GCA_003670425.1 Chloroflexota bacterium | reverse complement strand
TGCCCAAATGCATCCAATTAAAAGCGCGGTCGTTAAGCGTCTCATTCCGATGGCTCCGTAATTACAATTCTAGACCAATGATCGCGAAATGGACCGGGCCTGCGCAGCGCAGCATGTACATTGCCTGCATTACTCTTCCACTCCCACCACCTGCTTCCACGCCCCACGAATCCCGTCTTCATTCACACCGTAATAGATCCGCAAGCCGTGCGGCGTACGCTGGCACAAGTCGTAGCGCGCGCTTTCGCCTTTGGTTGTCTTCTTCACGAGGCCCAGATCTCCCTGCCACACCACCTGCGAGCGCTCTAATTGCGGATCGCTCTCGCAAGACGTAACGGCATAATGCCACAAGCGGCGCGCAGAGCTGCGCGTCACATTTTTCACCACGTTTCCATTGCGCAGGTCGCGCATCACATGATACTTAATTCCGTCACGCTCTTCAGTCTCCAGCACCTCAACGCCGGTACCAGGCGCTTTCACCGGCTCCGGGCTGCCCACAACCGGCTGCGCATCCGCCTGATCCGCAGTCAGGCTGGCAACTGCTGCCGGCACTGCCACCGGTGGCGCCACAGCTTCGCGCTGGCGCAAAACCAGCTGCACCACTTCATCCCGCACCGCCAGCGAGGTTTCAGCCTCATCCCGCACATAGATCAGATGCTCATCAATCGCGTACGGCGGATCACCCGCCCGCGGCACTGCAATCCGCACAACCTGCTTGCCCTGTGACATGAGCGTGTCTAGCGTGCACACCAGCTCGGGCGTGATGCGCCGTCCGATTTCGCGGTGCAGCGCCTCGATCATCTTTTCCGGCTGCTGAATGCCAACTGGCTTTTCGCGCGGATCACGGCTCACACCCAGATAGATCACGCCGCCATTGGTGTTGGCCAGTGCGCCAACATCACAGATGATTGCGTTCAAGAAGCCGCCGCGCTCTGACACCTTGTCATGAAACTCCTGCACGATGCTCGAGCCCTCTGTGCGCGCACTTTGCAAAAAGTCCACACCGGGCCCGACGCCATGGTACGGCCGCGTCTGAGAAAAGTCAGTTCCAAGGAAAAGTTTCTTGAGCGCCTCAAATGACACTTCTTCCAGCAAGACCTCCGTAACACGATCCCCAACACCCAGATGTTTTGGATTGTCCGCATCCCGGAACAAGCGGTGCGCATCGGAACCTTGAATGCAGTGCATCCGGCGCGGATACTCCGGCTTGGAGCCGTTGAAGAAGCGCGCCGTCGTGCGCTCAGTGCGCACATCAAAGTCCGTCACCTCCAGCGCGTGCAGGCTGGGATCCTGCGTGTACGCAATGCGCGTCTGCCCGCCGTAACCGGAACTGCGCATTGCCACGCCATTGGAGGAATTGGCGTGCGACGCAATCGCCAACCCGCCCGCACCATTAATCAGGCGGTACGCCTGCAACACATCAGCGGTGGCACCCACAGTTGAAGATCCCTTGTCCAGCTGGTCCGATGGCACATTCAAACTTAGCAAGACGTGTTCCAAATTGCGCAGCGGAGTTTCCGGCGAAAATATTCCGAGAATGTGAAAACCAAAAGTTGCCGTGAACTCGAATCCGGGCAGCACAAGCACCTGTTCCAGCAGTTCACGGTACTCATCCAGCAGCGCCCGCTCGCCAGGCACCAGGCGCTGCAACTGCTCGAGCATCTCAAGATGCGCCAGCTCCCGCTGCATGGCCGCATAGCCGGCCACAGTGTTGTGGTCGGTAAACGCAATCATGTCCAGGCCGCGCGCATGCGCCTGCCGCAGAATGTCCACATACGCCACGGTCGGCTCCATGTAATCGCCAGACGCGGGCGTGTGCAAATGCAAATCGACGCGCCGCCATTCACGCTGCTGGGCACTGGGCTTCTTGCGTCTTCTCAATTTACACCTTCACAAAAACTTGGGGCGGAGATTTGCGCCAGCGATCCGGACCGGCACACAACAAACAGCCAACCTTCAAAGAAGGCCGCCGGCCTGCAGTCCTAACTCTGGCACAGTTGCAAGTCTACCATTCATGGCTGTGCGTTGCTGCGCAGCGCTCAGCGCGCCGGCAGCGCAGCCACTTGCCGGCTGCGCGCCACCAATACGGCAGCTGCCACCACAAAGGCAATTGCCGCCAGCCACTGGTTCGCGTTCAAGTTGCCAATGTGGCTGCTGTCCAAGCGGATAAATTCAAGCGAAAACCTGATCGCTGGATAAATCAACAAGTACGCACAAATCAAATTGCCGCCTTGCGCAGCACGCTTCCAGTTCCGGCGCAGCCACAACAGCAGAAAGGCGCCGGCAATGTTGAGGATCGACTCGTACAAGAAGAGCGGATGGAATGTCTCGAACGCCGCGTAGGCTGGCAAACGGTTTTGGAGGCTGATGCTGATGGCCCAAGGCAGCTGGCTGGGCGCACCGTACAGTTCCTGATTGACATAGTTGCCCCAGCGGCCAATGCCCTGCGCCAGCAGCAGACCCGCCACCGCAAGGTCACCCCACACCACAAATGATTGCGCCTGCCGGCGCGCAAATATCCACAATGCAAGCGCACCGCCCGCCACGCCGCCGGGAATTCCCAGGCCACCCTCCCATACGTACATGATGCGCATTGGATTTTGAAAGTACGGGTTGGAGCCGTCCGCCAGCAAATTGCTCGGCGAGGGCGTGAGCACATGGTACAAACGCGCACCAATGATGCCGCCCACAAGGCACCACAGCAGCGCGTCCCACGCAAAATTCGGATCGAGATTCTGGCGGCTGGCTTCCAGTGCAACGAGATACGCAGCCAGCATCGCGCCCGATACAAGAATCAAGCCATAGAACCGCAGGTACAGCGGCCCAAGATGAACACCAAGCGCGTCGATTGACATGTTGATCTACAACGGCGGCTTGGCAGCGCGCGCGTACCACTGCCGGCGCACGTGCAGAAAACGCTGCACGGCAGTAATGTTGGCCAGCGACGCAATCACCCACAAACCAATTGCCGGCCAGCCCAGCAACAATGACGGCGCCAGCACCAGATAGCGCTCAAAGCGCGTCATAATTCCCACATCCGCCGTAAAGCCCAAACCCTCCGCCCGCGCCTTTGTGTAAGACACCATCATTGACCCAAACAGCGCCAGCATCACAAGCAGCGCACCCTGCGCATCTGTGCGCTGCACATAGTACGCCAGCAACCCAAGCAGGATCACGCCCTCAGACCAGCGATCCGTCGTCGAGTCCACAAACGCACCCCAGTCCGAAGTCTCACCGCGCAAGCGCGCCGTTGACCCGTCCAGTGCATCGATGGGACCCATCGCCAAGATAAGCAGCCCGCCGGGCAAGAACTCGCCGCGCGCCAAAAAAAACGCGCCGGCTGCGTTTCCCAGCAAGCCGGCAAACGTCAGAATGTTGGCGCGTATACCCAGCCGGATAAAAAGGCGCGCAATCGGATCGAGGATGAACTTGGCGTTGATGCGCGCCCAATCAGCCGCGTTCCGGTACACGTGCTTGACTGCCGCTATTTCAGTAGACTTCGCCATTGGTTCACGCACCTGCAAAGTATACGCGCGAACACCACCCGCCGCACCGGCCGATGCCGCCAGTGCGCGCGGCATACCAATTTACCGCGCTGCCAGAAAGTTCCCAAAAATCTCCCGGCACTCCACAGATACACAATACTGTGTTACGATTTGTCCACTATATTTTTTACCCCGGAGGTAACTGACAATGGCAAATGTACATTTTGAGGGCGTCACAAAGCGATTTGGCGACGTCGCCGCAGTCAACAACTTTACGCTTGAAGTTGCTGACAAAGAATTTCTGGTGCTTGTCGGACCTTCGGGTTGCGGCAAGACGACAGCTCTGCGCATGCTGGCCGGGCTGGAAGAAACGACGGAGGGCACCGTAAGCATTGGGGCGCGGGTGGTCAACGATGTGCCACCCAAAGACCGCGACATTGCGATGGTGTTCCAGTCTTACGCGCTCTACCCGCACATGAGCGTGTATGACAACATGGCGTTTGGGTTGAAGCTGCGCAAAGTTCCCAAGGCCCAGATCAAGGAACGCGTGGGGCGCGCAGCCGCCACACTGGGCATCGAGATGCTGCTGGACCGCAAGCCCAAGCAACTCTCGGGCGGGCAGCGCCAGCGGGTGGCCGTCGGGCGCGCCATTGTGCGCGAACCATCGGTCTTCCTCTTTGATGAGCCGCTCTCCAATCTGGACGCAAAGCTGCGTGTGCAAACACGCGCGGAGATTTCCAAGCTGCACCAGCAGCTCCAGACCACGTTTATTTATGTGACGCATGACCAGGTGGAAGCCATGACGATGGCCACCCGCATTGCGGTAATGAAAGATGGCGTGTTGCAGCAATGCGACACACCGCAGGCCGTTTACTCCACGCCCGCAAACATTTTCGTGGCCGGCTTCATCGGCTCGCCCAGCATGAATTTTTTTGAGGGCACGCTGGAAAACTCCAACGGCCAGCTGGTAGTAACTTCCAAGGCATTGCAAATTCCTATCCCTGAAAGCAAGCGCCAAGCCTATGCCGCTTATGTGGGCAAACCCGTCACACTTGGCATTCGGCCGGAAGACATACACGACGCGCAGTTTGTACCACCCGATGTCAAATCGGCACCCATCTCTGCAAAGGTGGACATCACTGAAATGATGGGGAACGAGATCTACGTCTACCTCGTCAGCGGTGGCACGAGCTTTGTGGCGCGCGTGGATCCGCGCACAAGTGCGCGCGTCGGCGGTGATGTGAAGCTGGCGGTCAACACAGCCAACATCCACCTGTTCGACCGCACCACTGAGCTGGCGATTACATAGGCGCAGACCGCTCCATGTGAACCAAACGGGCACCGCGCCGCACTCGCCGCGCGGTGCCCGTGTTTATTTCACGCTACTATGTCCAATCTGCAACTTATCCGATCGCTGGTTACAACCAACAACACCAAGATTGTCCTGCTTGTGATGGATGGCTTGGGGGGCCTGCCGCTGCAACCCGGCGGCCCAACCGAGCTGGAGGCCGCGCACACACCCACGCTTGATCGGCTCGCGACCGAGGGCACACTCGGCCAGATCGTTCCGGTGCGCACCGGTATTACACCCGGCTCCGGGCCGGCACATCTCGCCCTGTTTGGAATTGACCCGATTGAACACGCCATCGGCCGCGGCGTGATCGAAGCCTTTGGCGTTGGCCTGCCAGTTGGCGAGCATGATGTGGCAGCGCGCGGAAACTTTTGCACGGTTGACGCTGCGGGCCTGATAACTGACCGGCGCGCCGGCCGCATTTCCACCGCAGCCGCCGAACCGCTTGTAGAGAAACTAAAAGCTGTGCGCATTCCAGGTGTGGAGGTGGAGCTACGGCATGTGAAAGAGTACCGCTTTGCTATGGTGATGCGCGGCGTGGATTTGAATGCAGATATTGCCGACACGGATCCGCAGATACACGGAGTGGCGCCGCTGCCCGTGCGGGAAAATTCACCCGGAAGCGCGCGGGCTGCCAGCTTCTATAACCAGTGGATTGCAGCCGCGCAACCCATATTGCGCACAGAGCCTGCCGCCAATATGTTTACGCTGCGCGGCTTCTCCGGCGATCCGCGCCTGCCGAAGTTTGCGGAAACCTACAAGTTACGCGCTGCCTGTGCCGCAATGTATCCGATGTATCGCGGCGTGGCGCGCCTCGTAGGCATGCAAGTGCAGGACGTGGCAGGTGCCAGCGCCGCTGCAGCATTGGATGCCGTGCGCTCCGCCTGGGCAGCGCATGATTTCTTTTTTGTGCACATCAAGCCGACTGACAGCCATGGCGAGGATGGTGATTTCAACGGCAAGCAGCAAATCATTGAGACCGTGGACGCCATGCTGCCGGCATTGCTGGACCTCAAACCAGATGTGCTGCTTGTAACAGGCGACCACTCCACGCCCGCGCGCATGCAGTCGCACTCGTGGCACCCGGTTCCGTTTTTACTGTGGGCGCCTGCCACGCACCGCCCGGACCGCAGCACGCGCTTCGGCGAGCGCGAGTGCGCCAGCGGCGGCCTGGGCACGCTGCCTGCCACGGATGTAATGCCGCTGGCATTGGCTCACGCGCAGCGCCTCGCAAAATACGGCGCGTAACAGCCGGCCTGCGGGACGGCAGCTACCTAAACCAGCTGGCTGCAGCCCACCACAACAGCGCACCCTGCGCCAGTGCTGCGGCCACCACAAGCACACTTACGTCCGCCCAAAACTGAATTGGGAAAAGCCGGATCAATGTGTCGGTGTACTCAAATGTCCATGTGCCACTTGCAAAAAACACCTGGTGAAAATTGGTGAAGAAGCTCTCGAAGTTAATTCCAATGTAGGCCAGCAGCAGAAGCAAGCCGGCCACAAGCCCAATCGCGCCCCACAACAGCCCGGTGCGCAGATCATGATACTGGCGCATAAAACCAAGCAGCAGTGCACCGCCGCCCAGCACCAGCGCAGCCAGCTGCCCCACCCGCAACACTGACTGCACAACAACCTGCACATCCACCATGTGACTCAACTCGCGCTCGTTATACAGGGGCTGGCCATTCGCCGCGGTGGCATCCTTCAGCCGCGTGTCACCCGCTGCAGCCATAAGGTAGTCGATGGCTGTGCGCGCGTACTGCAAGCGCTCGGCATCCGTAAAGCCAGAAGCATCCGTGGCGAAACCTGCGCGGCTGTATTCAAACTGCAGATACCAAGGCACCAACACAATCCGCAGGCTCACAAAGATGATCACGACGGGTACCGCCGCCACCAGCAGCAGCCGCACCGCAAACGCCCATCCGGGTCCGATGTTTGGAACTGACATAATATACCTCCGCAAAAAAAACTTAACTGTCCAGCCCCGCGCCGTCGGCTTGCAAAAGGAAGCGCAACAATATCGAGTCAGTAAGCTGCTCGATCGGCGCATGGTCATCAGTAAATAGCATGCCGGGCGCCGCCGCTGGCTGCAGCGCCTGCACACCGGCGGCAAGCGCCGCGCGCAGCAGCGGATCCGCACCCGCGGGCAGTGCGTCCAGGTTGCGCTGCAGCATCGTGCTCTGCGTGGGCTGCAGTGTGGCCACCAGCACGCTGTTCAGGCTGCGCGGCACATCCATGATGTGCACGCTGGCAAACACACTTGCAAGCGTAGTGGCAATTGCATCCACCAGCCGCCGGTCCTTCGGCGCACGCCCCACGTTTACCGCTAGTGCGCCATCCGGCGCAAGGTGCGCTTTCACTTCCCGGAAAAACTCTGCGGTCGTCAAATGTGCCGGGATGTACGGCAGCCGGTACGCGTCAACCAGCACCACAGAGTAGCGCGCGCTGCTGTGCGCAAGCACCCAGCGCCCATCGCCAATAATCACATTCAAGTTGGGCTGCGTCAGTTCAAAATAGTTTCGGCCCACCGCCACAATCTCTGCATCCAGTTCGATGCCATCAATCGGCACGGCGCCAAACGCAAGCGCATACTGGCGCGCAATTGTGCCAGCCGCCAGCCCCACAATTGCCACCCGCTCCACCGCCAACGCACCCGCACGCCGCTCCACAAAATATGGCGCAGTCAGGAAGTAGTCCCACGTGCCGCCGGTTGCCGCCCGCTTGGGATCCAACATGGAGTGGATACCCTGGCCTTCATTCAACAACAGGTAACGAATACCGTTGCGCCGCACCACCTGAATCAGGTTGTAAGCGCTCTCTGTTTCAAACTGCAGGCCCGCAACCGGCTTGGCGGGTGCGCGCGCCAACCAAGCCGCGCTGCCGCCGAGCAGCACTGCCAGCAGCAGCAGCCACATTGCGCGCCGCGGCTGCCGCGCAGCAAGCCCGCCCAGCGCCACTGCCACCAGCAAGCCGGCAAACAATATAAAAGTTAGGCGTGTGCCAACTGCCGGTATAACAAGCAGTACCGGCAGGAAGCAGCCGAGCAGCGAACCCGCAGTGGATACTGCGTACACGCGCCCCGCCACCTTGCCCGCCTGAGTTGCGTCATCTAGCAACAAGCGCACAGCAAAGGGCGTCACAGCGCCCAGCATTGCCAGCGGCGCT
>QWRL01000101.1 GCA_003670425.1 Chloroflexota bacterium | reverse complement strand
GGCAGCCGCTAACGGCTTTGGCGGATCTGCCGGGCCACTTGCGGTGCCTACTGCAATAGCCCTATCGGCAGCGGGGATTTCCACGTCTACCGAGATCGATACTTTGCCCTTATCGACATCTTGCAGCAACGCATCTGTGGCGGTAGTGTCTAAATTAGACGATGCGCGATTTTGAGCATTGCCTGTTAAATACAAACCTGCATCATCAAGCGAAAATTGAAGTGCAGGTGCAAGCTCGGCGAGAGTTGGATCTGGTACGCTCGCGAACCGTTCCAAACCATACATCACCACATCAATTCCAGAAAACGCAATCAATCCAATGGAAGCTAAGAACACAGGTAGCATCGAGCGTTTTCTGTTTGCCCGCAAGAGTTCAATTCCAATTGCCAACAAGGCAAATCCAGCACACAGCCGGATAAGCGGCCATACCAACTCAATACCAGTCAGGGCCCGCATCCTGTCTTTAGCCAGTGTCACAACCGTGATGCCGCAAATCAGAAACAGTACTGCACACTTTCCAAACAGATGCTCTTTCTTTGAGAGCCAATAAAAAGCGGGAAATATGCAGACATTGACGATATTCAGGACAAACCAAGAGGTTGAATAAAACCCGAGAATTGTTGGGGTTTCTGAAATTACCGTAAAGCCCGCAATTACTGGGTATAAGTAAAATGCAAAGGGCAGCCATTGCACTACTTTAATTGTTTTCATATTAGTAGTAGCGTGGTGCTACTCTGCCGCACGAGAATAATTTCTAATGGCATTGTTTGGACAGCTGCGAGCCGCGCAAAAGTACACCAGATTAGAATAACATGTACAGCTTGCGTCCGCTGCCCCATCCGCCTGCAGTAGAAATGCGCGTGCCGTAAATGCGCCACCGCGCCACAGATGGCTTTCAGCAGATTGGTTTAGCGCGCTGCCGGACGCGCAAAGATGCGCACCCAGGCCGGAAAGAAGGTGCTTACAAACGCCAAGGCCAGCACCGCAGCCAGCACTAAGGGTGCGTGGCTAACACTAAATGCGGTCCACGCCAGCACAATCCAGAAAAACATGTTGGCCACGGCAACTGCATAAACCCATGTGGCAAACTTGTGCTGGTCGCTAAAGAAACTCATCTCCTCAATTAACGGATGCTGCGCATCCGGCCGCATGCGCCAGCGCAAAAACACCACGGGCAGCACATTGCCGGCTGCCAAGCCCGCTGCCCACGCCAGCATTGCCCATGCTTGGGCATAGCGCGCATGCACAAGATAGGTGAGCAAAATAGCAAACAGGATATTGCCGGTCGCGCCCATATAGACCACAACCGGAAAGCGGCCCATGTCGCGCAGGTCATCCATTTCGTCTAATTTTTTCGGGCGGCTGTGGTCGCGCATAAATTATTGCCTCTGTGGCACGGAGTATAGCCAAGATCTGCGCGCTACCCGCTGCCGCGAAGCGCAAACACTTCGTAGCAAGTGCACTGCAACGGCCAAGCGCCTGCAGTAGAATCGCGCGTACCGTAAATGCGCCACCAAGTTGCAAACTGCGCCCGCACAAAACTTTTCAGCAAGTAATTGATGCAAACCGAAGCACGCGTCGTTGTGATTGGCGCCGGCATTGCCGGCTGCAGCGTGGCCTACCATCTGGCGCTGAGCGGCTGGCGCGATATTGTGGTGCTGGACCAGGGCCCGCTGTTTCACACCGGCGGCTCTACCAGCCATGCGCCCGGCGGGCTGAGCCGCATCAGCAGCTCGCGCATGCTGGCGGAGTTTGCGCGCTATAGCGTGCCGCTGTACGCGCAGCTGGAGTTTGAGCAGCAAAAGGGCGCGGTGCTGGTGGGCGGGCTGGAAGTGGCCTGCACGGCAGAACGCTGGCAGGAGCTGCAGCGCCGCGCCGGCTGGGCCAAGGCCTTCGGGCTGGAGGCGCACTTGCTGGATGCGCGCGAGTGCCAGGCGCACAATCCGCTGCTGGATGCCGGCAAACTGCTCGGCGGATTGTTTGACCCCGGCGCGGGCGTAGGCAACGCAGTGGTGGCGTGCGCAGCCATGGCAGCGGCAGCCAGCCTGCACGGGGCAGCCAGCTTCCACGGCCAGACCGCCATTACCGCAATCGAAGTAACGGATGCCAAAGTGCGCGCCATCGTCACTGATCAGGGCCGCATCAACACTGAAGCCGTTGTGCTGGCCGGTGGAATTTGGGGGCCGCTGCTGGGACGCATGGCCGGGGTGGAAGTGCCGCTGATGCCGCTGGAGCACCAGTACGTGCGGCTGGGGCCGGTGCCGGAGCTGGCTGCCAATGGCGTGGAGGTTGGCCTGCCGATCACGCGCATTCATGATTTGCTGATGTACTGCCGCCAGCATCGCGAGTTGTTTGGTGTGGGCAGCTACAACCACGCGCCGCTGCCGGTGGAGCCGCACGCCATCCGCAGCCACCGCGAAACTTCTGACCCTTCAAAGCACGCGTTCACGCCGCAGGATTTTGCCGGGCCGCACGCGCAGCTGTGCGAGCTAATGCCGGCGCTGCGCGGCCGGCCAATTGTGGACGGCTTCAACGGGATGTTTTGCTTCACACCGGACTCGATGCCGATCATGGGGCCGCACCCGGATGTGCAGGGCTTGTGGCTGGCCGAAGCGCTGTGGATTACGCACGCAGCCGGCGCCGGCCGCGCGCTGGCGGAGTGGCTGGACTGCGGTGCGCCCAGCCTGGATTTGCGCGAGGCGGATGTGAGCCGCTTTCAGCCGCACGCGCTGACGCGCCCGTACGTGCGCATGCGCGGCAACGAAACTTACCTCAACACGCACACCATCTACCATCCGGCCGAACCCATGAAGCGCCCGCGCGCGCTGCGCCACACGCCGTTTCATGCGCGCTACGCTGCGCAGGGCGCGCACTTTGTGGAGGTGGCGGGCTGGGAGCGCGCTGCGTGGTGCAATGCCAATGCGAGCGTTGGCGCCACCGGCAGCCTGCCGCTGCGCAGCGGCTGGGCCGCGCAGCACTGGTCGCCGGTGCAGGTGCACGAGCACCTGCTGACGCGCAGCGCCGCCGCGCTCTTTGACATGTCCACCTTTTGCAAGATTGAAGTTGAGGGGCGCGATGCACTCGCGCTGCTGCAATGGGTGTTCACAAACAACATGGACATTGCGCCGGGGCGCGTGGTGTACACGCTGCTGCTGGAGCAGCACGGCGGCATCCGGTCAGACATGACTGTGGTGCGCCTGGCGCCCGCGCACTTCCGCGTGTTGAGCGGTGCCGGGGCCGGCCCGCGTGACCTGGCCTGGCTGCGCATGCACGCGCGCACGCGCAATCTGGATGTGCGCATCCGCGAAGTGACTTCGGCCTATGGCGCGCTGGGCATCTGGGGGCCGCACGCGCGCGCCGTGCTGGCCGGCGCCACGGATGCCGCGCTGCATAACAGCGCCTTCCCATACTACAGCGCGCAGCCCATAACCGTGGGCATGGCGCCGTGCCTTGCCATGCGCGTCTCTTATGTAGGCGAGCTGGGGTGGGAGCTGTACACACCGGCCGAGTACAGCCTGCATGTGTGGGACGCACTTTGGGAAGCTGGCCGCGCGTACGGCCTGATTGCCGCCGGCACCGGCGCAATGGACAGCCTGCGCATTGAGAAGGGCTACCGCCGCCTCACGTTCGACACCGACGCCAACATCACGCCGTTTGAAGTGGACCTGTTGCATGTGGTGCGCTGGAAGAAGGGCGACTTTTGCGGGCGCGCTGCGCTGCTGGCGCGCCGTGACACGCCGCCCGAGAAAAAGCTGGCGTGCCTCACGCTGGACCGCGCACGCGATGTGGTGCTTGGCCGCGAGCCGGTGCTGCATGCCGGCAAACCCGTTGGCTACGTCACCTCCGCCAACTCCGGCTACAGCGTGGGCCGCAATGTGGCATACGCACTGCTGCCGGCTGCGCTGGCTGTGCCCGGCTGCGCACTGGAGATTGAATATTTTGGCGCGGCGCTGCCCGCCACCGTGGCTGCCGAACCGCTGTTTGACCCGGACGGCGCGCGCCTGCGCGCCTGACGCGCTGCCCGCTCCGGGCGCACTGCCTACACCACGCCGGCTGCGCGCAGCTCCGCCACTTGCTCTGCGTTGTAGCCCAGCAGCTCGCCCAAAATTTCCTGCGTGTGATGGCCCAGTGGCGGCGGCGCATGCCGCATCTGCACCGGCGCGGTCGGTATCTTTAGCGGCGAGCCCACCAGCGGCACGCTGCCATCCAGCGCATGCGCCACATCCACGCGCATGCCGCGCGCCTGCACTTGCGGGTCGGCAAACACGCGCTCCAGCGTATTAATTGGCCCGGCCGGAATGCCCGCCTGCTCGCACAGCGCAATCCACTCGGCGGCATCGCGCGTTGCAAACAGCTCGCTTAGCATGCGCCCCACCTCCGCGCGGTGCTGCACGCGCGCCGGGTTGGTTGCAAAGCGTGCATCCGTTGCCCACGCCGCGCGGCCGGCCGCAGCGCAAAACTTTTGCCATTGCAGGTCGTTGCCGGCTGCGAACGCAAAGTAAATGTCGCGCGCCTTGAACTCCTGGTACGGCACAATGTTGGGGTGCGCGTTGCCCTGGCGCTGCGGCAGCTTGCCGGACACCAGAAAGTTGCTCATCACATAAGACAGCAGCGCAATCTGGCTGTCCAGCAGCGCAATATCTATGCGCTGCCCGCCGCCGCCGCTGGCGCGCGCCACCAGCGCCGCCAGAATTGCATTGCTCGCAAACAAGCCCGCTGCCAGATCCGCAATCGCCACACCCGCGCGCTGCGGCTCGCCGTCTGGCGCACCGGTCACGCTCATGAAGCCGCTCATCGCCTGCGCAATAAAGTCATAGCCCGGGCGCGAAGCATATGGGCCGGTCTGCCCGTAGCCGGTAATGCTGCAGCAGATCAATCCCGGGCGCAGCTGCTGCAGGGCCGCATAGTCCAGCCCCCATTCTTCCAGCGTGCCGGCTTTGAAGTTTTCCACCAGCACATCCCCGTGGCCGATGAGCGCGCGCAAAATTTCCAGGCCGCGCGCGTGCTTCAGGTTTAGCGTCAGGCTGCGCTTGTTGCGGTTGGCGCTCAAAAAGTAGGCTGCCTCGCCGCTGGCGGTGTAGGGCGGGCCCCACTGGCGCGTGTCATCGCCGCGCCCGGGCTGCTCTATCTTGATCACATCCGCGCCCAAGTCCCCCAGCAGCTGCGTGCAGTACGGCCCAGCCAGCACGCGCGACAGGTCAATGATGCGCACACCGTGCAGCAGCGGCTGGCCGGCCGCGCCTGGCGCAGTATCCATCGTCATTCCAGGATTATCCACATGTGCATGCAGCCGTCACTTGGGCGCATGCAATTTAAAATGCGGGTGGAGTGCCGCAGCCGCATCAACCCAGGCCCAGCACACGCCGCGCGTTGCCATGGTAAATTTTTTCCAGCACGCCATCCGGCAAGTGCAGGCCGCACACCTGCCAGCGCCCCTGGCCCGGCACTTCACCCGTTCCATAGTTGAAGTGCTCGTCATCCGTTTCCAGGAAACGGTAGTACAGCTGATAGCCTTGCACGTCCGGCCCCTGGTCTGTGCCAAACAAAATGCGGTCCGCATGCTGCACAAAGAAGCGCCGCGCGCTATAGGGCTGGCGCCCCAGCTCGCCGATGCGCGCACTGAAGTCAATATAAAAGTTTGCGCAGCGCGCAAGCAGCGCGCCCACCCAGCCCAGGTTTTCTGCGTAGCAGCCCACATGCGCGCCAATGAAGGTGGTTTGCGGATGGCGCTCCACAACGCGCGCCAGGGCATTCACAATATCAAGAAAGGGCGGGAACGGCGGCGCCGGAAACTGCCAGTCCGGATGCGCATGCAGCTCTTCCCAGCGTTCGTTGGTTGCATCCAGCGGGTCAAAGAATGCCACGGGATCGGCCACGTGCACCATCACCGGCAGGCGCAGCTCGCCGGCTGCCGCCCACAGTGCGTCGAGGCGCGCATCGTCCGGGCTCACAAGTTTGTTGTGCTGGTCGCGCACATGCAAGCCCAGCGGCTTCCAGATTTTGAGGCCCTGCGCTCCGCGCGCTGCCTGCAGGCGCAGCTGCGCCGCCGCCCACTCGCCAAAGCGGTCGCCGTGGGCGGGCCACTGCGCCCAATCCACCCCGCCAAAAATCTGGAAGCGCTGCGGCGCGCCGTTTTTAAAATGATCGAGATGGGCATGCAGGATGTCTGTGCCCCAGCCGCCATCAAGGTCCACGTAGGCAATGACACCGGCCTTGTCCAGCTCATCCAGCAGCGCGGGCAGCGGGCGCTTGTCCCAGCCGCCGCCAAACGGCTCAGCCAGATGGTTGTGCGCATCCACAACCGGGAAGCGCGCCCGCGGCACGGCCGTGGCCTTGGTGGCAAGCACAGCCCGCGGCTTGAAGTCAGCGAGCAGCATGCATCACAGCCCTGACAGATGCGCAGTCAAGCCGGCAGCCCGGCAGTTGCCGGCACACTGTGGCTTAAGCCTTCGCGGGCCGCAGCTTTGCGTTTTCTTTGGCATCCGCAATCGCCGCATCCACATTCACAAACGGCAGAATAATCAACCCCACAATAAAAAACACAATCGTGGAAAGAATGGCGAGGCGCATGCTGCCGTAGATTTGGTTTACCAACCCGAACAGCAGCGTGCCCCACCATGATGTGCCGCGCTCGCTGATTTCATAGAAGCCGTAGAACTCGGCTTCCTGCGTGGCGGGAATCATTTGCGCAAAGAGGCTGCGGCTGAGCGCCTGGCTGCCGCCCAGCACCAGCGCAATCACTGCGCCCAGCAGCCAGAACTGGCGTTCATCGGTGAGGAACTGGTACGCATAGATGCTCACGGCCGCCCACACCACGAGGCTGCCGATCAGCGCGCGCTTCGTGCCAAACCAGCCCGCCAGCCGGCCAAAGAGCAGCGCGCCGCCAAAGGCCACAAACTGCACCATCAAAATCACCTGGATGAGCGTGCCCTGCTCAAGGTGCAGCTCTTCCGCGCCAAAGATGGCCGCCACGCCAATCACCGTCTGCACGCCGTCATTGAAGAACAGGTAAGCCACCAGATACTTGACCGTCTGCGGCATCACCGGATATTTGCGCACCAAAAAAATAATCAGCACACCCAGCGGCCCCAGGATGGGCAGCACGGCCAGCCAGATGGGCAGCCCCAGCAGCACCAGCACCGGCGTGGCCAGCGGCAGCAGCGAGAGCAGCGCCACCCACCAGGTTGGCACCTGCATCAGGCGCCCCAGCTGCATGTAGCCAATCGTCAGAAAGTTCTCGCCGGCGGGCAGCTCGCGTGTGGCGTGGCGCTCACTGAGGCGTGAAAAGGTGATCAGCTGCCAGCCCAGCCACCACAGGCCGGCAGAGCCCAGGTTGATGCGCACCGCCAGCCCGCCCGAGTCCGGGCCCAAGATCTGGGTGCTGAAGGTGTAAAGGATCAGGTTGAGCAGCAGCAGCAGGCCGCCGCCCAGATACCCAATGCCCCAGCCGTAGGAAGACACGCGGTCGCGCTGGTCCGGGCTGGCAATTTCCGGCAGGTATGCGTTGTAAAAAACAATCGCAGCGCCATAGGAAAGATTTGCCAGCACATACAACAGGCCGCCCAGCCACCACAGCCCGCCCTGCACAAAATAAAGCAGCGTGGTGGCCACGCCGCCCAGCACCGCAAAAAACATCAGCATGTTCTTGCGCTGGTTGGAGTAGTCCGCCACTGCGCCCAGCATCGGCAGGAACATTGCCTGCATGCCCACCGAGATTGAAATGCAGTATGGCAAAAAAGATCCCGGTGCAATGGGCACGCCCAGCACATACACCATGCCGCTGGCATCTGCGGCTGCGCGCGCCAGCGCCGCCAGATACGGGCCAAGGAACACGGTGCCCACCGTGGTGCTGAAAGCGCTGATGGCCCAGTCATACATGTACCAGCCGAAAATTTCGCGTTTGTCATTGATGCGCGGCGCAGCTTGTGCGGACATGGCAGCCTCCTGTTCAGTGCAGCTTATTAACTTACAGCGCGGCCCGCGGCGGGCTGCCGTGGTCGACTAGTTGCGGCGCAGGCCAGCGCAGCGCCCAAAGACAAAAGC
>QWRL01000100.1 GCA_003670425.1 Chloroflexota bacterium | reverse complement strand
ACGCAAGTGAGGTTTACGCCGGCGGTGCGTGGCATGGCTGCGATTATAGCTTCGGCCCGTGAAGCAACATCTGCCAGCAGCGCACTGTCTTCGGACCGCAGGTCCAGCTCCAGCTGCGCATGGCTAGCAATCGTGTTGATGCTTGTGCCGCCGCTGATGCGCCCGATGTTGAGCGTGACACGCGGCGCGGAACTGAGTTGCAGTTGCAGCAGCTGTTGCGCGCAGTCCACCAGCGCGTGGATTGCGCTGGGCGCTCCGGCGTCGTTCCAGGAGTGGCCGCCGGCCGTTTGCGCACTGATCCGGTAGCGCCGCGCACCCACTGCACGATGGATCACGCGCCCGTAGGCTGCGCCCTCAACCACAATTGTGGCGCTGATCTGTTTGCCAGGGTGCACTTGGAGCTGGCGCATGCCCCGCAAGTCGCCGAGCCCTTCTTCGCCGACGTTCGCTGCCAGCCACAAGTCGCCGGGCAACTGCAAGCCGTTAGATTGCAGCACGCGCGCAAGTTCCAGCAGTCCGGCAAGCCCGACAGCGTTGTCGCCAATGCCGGGTCCGCAGATGCGCGATCCGTGCCGGCTCACTTTTAAATCCGTGTCTGCGGCAAACACGGTGTCCAAGTGTGCGCTCACCAACAAGGGCGCTGCGCTGCCGCCGGGAAGGCGCGCCAGCACGCTGCCCGCTTCGTCAATGCGAACATCAGCGAGGCCAAGCGCGCTGAAGCGCTGCCGTACGGCCGTGGCACGCGCTGCTTCAGCAAATGTTGGCGCAGCTATTTGCTGAAGCGCAATTGCATCCGCAACCACCGCTGCACAATCTAGTGCTGCCAGACTAGATTCCAAGTCATTCGGATTGAACGAGAATTGCATCGTGGCTGGCCGTTTAGAGCAAAATTTGCATGCCCAATTGGCGGAAAGAGTTTTTTATTATGGAGTGTGCACTCAACGGTGGCACAGCCGAAGCGTTGCCGGGTGGCGTCCGCGCCTGCGTGCGCTGCTCAAGTCCAGCAAAATTATGTGAAATGGGACTGTACGCATACTTGACACTGGCGACGCCAAATATATACTACCCGTCCCCCGCTCGAGATGCATGTAGCGCATTTATGCTGGTTGCAATTTCTGCGCGGGCTCCCAATTATGGCTGATCCAAAAATACTTTGGCTTGAACCGAGCAAGGCACGCAAGACATCCTACGCTGCGCAGGTGGCGCGGCGCCGCTACGCAGTGCAGGTTGTGCACGACCAACGCGCTGCGTGCCGGTTTGCGGCGGCGCAGCATCCTTCAGTTTGTGTGGTTGATGTGGCTCCCGCAGCCGCAGTCCAGCGGGTTTGCAGTGCGCTGCGCAAGGCGGCGCCCAAAATGCGGATCATTGTGGTGCAGGCGCGGGCCGGCATGGAGGTCGCATCAGGGTGTGCTGAAGTATTGCTCTGTGCGCCATTCACAATTCGCAAGCTGCTTAACAGCATCCGCCAGCAACTGCCGGCCAACGGCGGAGAGTGGGTTGCGCATGGCGCGCTGCGCCTGCATCCCGCGGCGCGGCGCCTGCAGCTGCGCGGGCACGAGCATTTGCTCTCCCCGAAGCTGTTGCGCCTGCTGGAGTTCATGCTGGCGCGTGAGGGCAAGCCGGTTTCCACCACACTCATTGTGAGACGCGTGTGGGAAACCGAGTACACCAGCGACCTGAACACGCTGCATAATCACATTAACACGCTGCGAAAAATTCTTGAAGTAGACCCGGCGCATCCGCACATTTTGCGAACGGTGCGCGGCAAAGGTTATTGCCTGAGCCTCAACGGCAAGGCCGAGTAACCTGCGGGCTTGGCTGCGGCGCCGCGCGGCAGCGTTGGCCCCCGCAGATAATCCGGGAAAAGTTTTGGCAAATAAAAAGAGCCCGTTGTTAAAACAGCGGGCTCTTGCTTTTGCAGTTGTTCGGTGCGCCTACTTTTTGTTCTCCAGCGCACTAAGTTGCTTCATCAAACGGCCTTTGCGGCGAGCCGCATTCTTGCGGTGAATAACGCGCTTGCCGGCTGCCTTGTCTAAATGGCTGATGGCTTCCATTACCGCTTTGTGCGCAGCATCTGGCGCAGTTTGCGCCAGCGCTTCACGGGCACCGCGCACCGCCGTGCGCAGTTTGGAACGGCGCATCTTGTTGCGCACAGTTTTGCGTTCGGTTCCCCGAATGCGTTTCTTTGCTGAAGGAGTATTTGCCACTGAATGTACCTGAGCCTTTCGGTTGAATGTGTGCCAATTGTACCCCACCCGCGGGCAAAATGCCTGTCAGCAGGCCGGTAAGTGCGGGGCGGAATCAGGCAGTTTGTGGGACCGAAAAGTAAAAAGTGCTGCCCTTGCCCAACTGACTTTCAACCCACACGCGCCCGTTGTGGCGCTCGGCGATGGATTTGACGATGGCGAGGCCGAGGCCTTGGTCGCGCAAGCCAGCCGCACTGACGGATGCTTTGACGGTAAAAAATTTATCGAAGAGGCGCGGCTGGTCCGCCCGCGAGATGCCGGCTCCCGTGTCTTCCACAATAAACAGCACGCTATCCGCCTCGGCGCGGGTGCTCACCAGCACGCGTCCAGCCGGCTTGGTGAACTTCATTGCGTTTTCCAAGAGGTTGGAGAGCGCGATGCGGATTTGCGCCTCGTCGCCTGGCACCGCCGGCAAGTCCGCATCCAAATTTGTTTCAAGCTGCAGATTCCGGCCGGCTGCTGATGGCTGGGCTTGTTCCAGCAGACCCTGCGCAATGGTGGTTAGGTTGCAGCGCGCACTAGTTGGCCCAACCGCCGCTTCAATGCGCGCGAGGTTGAGCAATTCCTCCACCAGCTTGCTGATGCGGTCAATCTCAACGCCCAGCTTGTCTGTGTATTCCTGCTGACGCAAATTAAGCGGGCCCACCACGGGCAGCATTGTGGCGTATCCGCGCAGGAAGGTGAGCGGATTCTTTAAGTGATGGCTGACGGCCGCGACCAAGTCTGACTTGCGCTGGTCGATCAGTTTGAAGTTTGTCACATCCCGCAGCACTGCCACATGCCCAAGCAGTTTGCCGCTGTTGTCTGTAATGCGAGAGGCGGAGGCTGCAAAGGTGCGGCCATCGTCCCAGCCAACTTCGCAGCTCGATTTGGCGGCGCCGGTATCGCGCAAGATGGCCAGCAGCTCGGGTGGCTTGACGATGTCGCGCAGCGGGCGGCCGCGCGCTGCGTGCGCGGCTACTTGCAGCAGCTGCGCAGCGGCCAGGTTCAGCAGCAGCATGCGCTCGGCGCCATCGGTCACTATCACCGCGTCGGGGGTGGATTTGAGAATGGCACTGAGCTGCAGCCGATCGCTCTCGCTTTCCTGATACAGGCGCGCATTCACAATTCCCAGCACGGCCTGGCCGGCGAGTGTGGCCAGCAGGTCAACATCAGCCGGCGTAAAACTGCGCGGGGTTAAATACCCCAGCCAAAGAGTGCCCAGCAATGTTTCATCGTGCACCAGCGGCAGCGCGAGCAGCGCGCCCAGCGTGCGGGCTGCGGCGCTGCCGGCAAACGCAGCGTGCACGCTGGCTGCATCATGCAACTGGAGCGTGCCGGATTGGCGCACCAGTGCCAGCACACTGCCGTTAAGCTGCGCCAGTTCCGCAGCAGCGCCCGCCGGGAAAGACTGCCCGACTGCGCCATCGGCTGCTGCCAGCACCAGCTGCGCACTGTCCGCGTCAGACAACTCAATTGCGCCTTGCAGGATGGGCGCGAGTGCTTTCTGTAAGTCCAAACTGCCGCTGACGCCTTGGGTGGCGCGCAACAGCACGCCAAGCTCGCGCACTTGTGAGCCAACACGGGAGCGCATGCGCTCGAATGATTCGCCCAAGCGACCAACCTCATCCGTGCCGGCCACGCCCACGGGCTGGCCAAATTTTCCGGCGGTCATGGCGTCGGCAGCTTTTTCCAGCATTTGCAATGGTGCGGCAATGCGGTTGCTAAGTGGTACCAACACCACCAAGCCGGCAAGGCTTATCAGCAGCAATCCGCCTGCAAGCGGCAGCGTGATCTGGCGCGCCTGAGTTGTAACTGCAGCCGCAGGCACTTGCAGCACAACATTCCACGGCTGGCCGGCAACGGGCAGGAAGTACACCAGCTCCAGCGCGCCGCTTTCGCCCGGCTGGCGAAACACCTGCCCGGACGCGCCGCTCTGGGGCACGGCCAGCTCTTTTGGCGGCAGCTGCCAGCTTTGGCCCACCAGCTGTGGGTTGGGGTGGTACAGAATGCGCAGCTGCGCATCCGTGATGAACCCCAAGCCTTCACCCGCCATCGTGCCTTGCAGGGTTGCCACCAGCGGCTGCATCAGCGGGCTGGTGGCGAGGTCCGCGCGCCCGAGCAGCACACCCAGCACTGCGCCGCTGCCTGCTGCAGTTGTGGGCGCCGCAAATGTAAGGCTTGCCTGCGCAGCGCTTTGGCCGGGAAATACAAAAGTTTGCTGCGGCACGCCCTGCCGCGCCAGGTTCACGGCATCCAGCTCGCCCGCCGTGAGTCCTACGCGCGTAACGTCAGCCTCGGGATACCCGAGCAAAGGAACACCAGCAGCGTCAAAATAAATGAGCTGCTTGAAGTACGGTATCGCGCGCGTGCTGCGCTTGAGTTCTGCCGCCCGCACCTCCGGGTCGGCCGCCAGCAAGTTCGGGGACTGAGCCACATCAAGAATCAGGCTCGCTCCGCTGGCTACAAAGAATGGCACGCCTTCGGCAACGTTTTGTGCGTCGCGTTCCATTTGTGCAATCACAATGCGGGTGGCCACGTTGGATGCAATGCGGGCAATCAACAAGTACAGCAGCGCAGCGCCAAGCAGTGCGGCCGGCATAAACGTGAACAGGATGCGCTGCTGCAGGCTGCTGGCATATGGCGCAGTGCGCGTGATGCGCGGGTTGGGCCACGGAATGCGCAGTGGCACAAGCAGCAACTGCACGATCAAGCCTGCCAGCAGAAGTTCAGCAGCCAGCGGCAGGAGTTCCCGGGCCCAGCGCTGCAAACCATAATCGAGGCCGCTAAAGTTGCCGGGCGCAAACTCCACGATGCGCGTGAGCAGATTGGCCGCTAACAGCATCAAAGCCGCTGCCAGCGCGGCTGCCAGCGGCCGGCGCACAAATGCTGCAAGGCGGCCGGCGTAATCCTGCTGAATGATGCTGGACAACAGGGCACCGGCGAGCATGCCCTCCGGGATGGCAAACGCATGGTGCGTGACCCAACCAGCGCGCACCAACCCGCCTGCCAAACCCACAAGCATGGCCGGCGCGCTGCCGCCACTGCCGGCAGCAATCAACACGGGAATAAAAGCCAGTGGAGAAAATAGAAGCGGAGCTAATGCAGCGCCTTGTGAATCAATTTCTGCGGCGGCTGCGCCGCGCACGGTGGCAGTGCCGGACAGCACTGCGGCGGCAACGCACGCCAAGGCAAGCCACAGCCAGCTGCGGGATTGATAGCGCAATACCGGCTGCCAATTGCGGGAAAGTGCGAATGCGAGCACCGCGAGGTACGCGATCAGCCAAATCAGCCCGGGCCAGCTTGCAAGGGGCGTGAGCTGCGGCAGCCCACTAAATGACCAGAAACTAAAGGACATTGTGTTGCATTTTGCGGTGGATTCGCATTATAGCATTCGGGTTTTTTTAGCGGCAGCTCTGCAATGGATGATAGACTCTGCGCGCCGACTTTCAAACCAGCAAATTCAGATTTTGGCGCTGAGCACCAAGCCCCGGCGCGGGCTGTGTGTTATCTGCGGCGCTGCGCTGAAATTTTCTTGCCGGCAACTATGGAGAACTGAAGACACATGCCAGATCATCTTCCCGGCAGTCAGGCAGGGCACCCGCTGCGCGTGGCGGTGGTGGGTTCCGGCCCGGCCGGTTTTTATGCAGCGGAGCACTTGTTGAAGCAGCCCGGCCTGCATGTGGTGCTGGACATGTATGAAATGTTGCCCATGCCTTTTGGTCTGGTGCGCTATGGTGTTGCGCCGGATCACCAGAAGATCAAGTCTGTCACGAAGGCATTTGAGTCAGTCGCCAGCCGGCCGAACTTTCGGCTTTTGGGCAATGTGGAAGTGGGCCGGCACATCACAACACAAGAGCTGCAGAATTATTACCATCAGATTGTGTTTACTGTTGGGGCGCAAAGCGACCGCCGCTTGGGAATTCCGGGCGAGGACCTGATTGGCAGCCACCCGGCCACACATTTCGTCGCGTGGTACAACGGTCATCCGCTTTTTCGTGATTACCAATTTGACCTCACGCAAGAGTGCGTGGCGATTGTGGGTGTGGGCAATGTGGCCATCGATGTAGCTCGCATTCTTTGCCGTACACGCGCGGAGCTCGCGCGGACTGATATTGCGGATTATGCGCTGGCGGCGCTGAGCGCGAGCAAGGTACGCGAGGTCTATTTGCTGGGCCGGCGCGGCCCCGCACAGGCCGCATTTTCCAATCCGGAAATCAAGGAGCTGGGCGAGATGGAAGGCGCAGACCCGATCGTGCTGCCGGCTGAGGCTGCGCTCGATGAGTTGAGCACACAGGAATTGCTCACCACACCGGACAAGACCGCGCGCAGAAAAGTTGAGCTGTTGCAGGCTTATGCCACACGCGCGCCAACCGGCAAGGCGCGCCGCCTCAATTTGCGATTCTTAGTTTCGCCGGTGGAGCTGCTAGGCAATGCAGCCGGGCAGGTGGCTGGCCTGCGGATAGTGCGCAATGTGCTGCAGAAAAACGCAGCGGGGGCATTGCAGCCGGTGGCCACTGATGCATTTGAAACTTTGCCGGCCGGACTGGTGTTTCGTTCGGTGGGCTATCGCGGCACTCCGCTTGCAGGCGTGCCGTTTGCCGATCGTGCCGGCGTGATCTTGAACAGCCTTGGGCGCATCCTTGACCCGCAGACGCAAGTGCCGGTGGCCGGCCACTATACGGCCGGCTGGATAAAGCGCGGACCGAGTGGCGTTATTGGCACCAACAAGCCGGACGCAGTGGAAACCGTGGTGTGCATGCTGGCGGATCGGGAAGCCGGTGTGCTCCTGCAGCCGGCCCATCCGCAAATAGATGCGGTCGATGCATTGCTGCAGGAGCGCCAGCCGCAACTGGTCACTTATGCGGACTGGCAGCAGTTGGACAAAAAAGAGCAGATACTCGGGGCGGCAAGCGGCCGGCCGCGCGTTAAGTTCACCAGCATGCCCGAAGTAGTTGCTGCACTGGGTCGGAGCTCATAGGTCTGCGATTGCCGCTGCTATAATGCCGCACTTCGATTTTGCAGGCGCAGTGGTTTGTAAGTACCCGGGCCTGCGCAACAAAACAAAGTCAACAGTTTTAGCCACACAGATCTGAGTCCGCCCGCCCCGCAGCAGAAGCAACATGTCCGGCCATTCCAAGTGGAGCACGATCAAGCGCAAAAAGGGCGTCACCGATTCCCGGCGGGGAGCCGTGTTCACGCGGCTCGCCAAAAACATCAGCATCTCGGCGCGTGAAGGCGGCGGTGACCTTACGGCCAACTTCAAGCTGCGCCTCATGGTGGACAAGGCGCGCGCAGCCAACATGCCCAAGGACAACATCGACCGCGCAATCAAGCGTGGCACTGGCGAAGAGAAAGGTGCTGCAGCGTATGAGGAGATCACCTATGAGGGATTTGCGCAGCATGGCGTGGCGCTCATCTTGGAAATTGTTACGGACAACCGCAACCGTGCGGTCGCGGAACTGCGCCATCTGCTAAACAAAGTTGGCGGCAATCTGGGCGAGGCCGGGTCGGTGGCGTGGCAGTTTGAGCGCCGCGCGTATCTGGCGTTCAATCCAGGCGGCCGTGCCGAAGAGGCACTGTTTGAAATGCTCGTTGACGCCGGTGCGGATGATGTGCAATATTCGCCCGAACTCGTGGAAGTTTACGGAGCCGTGGACCGCTTCAGGGCGCTGACGGAAGCGCTGGCTGCGGCCGGCATTGCGCCGGATGAAGCTCAAGTTCGCATGGAGCCCAGCAATCCGCTCAGCCTTACTCCATCTGAAACCGCACAGGTGATGCGCACGGTGGAGCACCTGGAAGAGCTCGATGACGTGCAGGAGGTCTACACCAACCTCAACATCACCGATGAGGCCATGGCGGCGCTGGAAGCCGCCTAGCCAATGACCGGCTTGGTGCTCGGGGTGGACCCCGGCACAGC
>QWRL01000010.1 GCA_003670425.1 Chloroflexota bacterium | reverse complement strand
CAGGCGCCGCAGCAGCGCGGGGTCAGCCGGCACGCGCCCCGCATGGCTGCGCAGCACCACGCGCGCTGCGCGCTGCAGGTTGTGGGCGCGCGCATAGTAGCCAAGGCCCTCCCACACGCGCAGCACATCCGCACTGCGCGCGTGCGCCAGCGCCTGCAGTGTGGGGAAGGCGCGCAGCCAGCGCGCGTAATATGGCTTCACCGTCTCCACGCGCGTCTGCTGCAGCATCACCTCGCTCACCCAGATGCGATACGGGTTGCGCGTGCGGCGCCATGGCAGCGCGCGCGCATTGCGTTTGTACCAGCGCAGCAATGGCCGCACATCCATCGCGGCAATATAGCACAGCGCCATGCTATATTGCGCGCATGCCAGCGCAGGCAATTGCAGCGCAGTGCCTGCGGCTGGAGCTGCTGGGGCACGGCCGGGTGCGCGCCTGGCTGCGCAGCAGCGTGCGGCCGCAGCCCGGCCAGTGCATGCTGGCGCGCCTGGGCGCAGGCCCCGAGCCTTATTTGTGCAGCGTGTTGTTTCCGGTGGCGTTTGAGCCGGAGCTCTGGGCAATTGAGCTGGCACCGGGCGATGCCGGGCGTGACTGGCTGCAACCCGGCTGCAGCCTGGAGCTGCTGGGGCCGGTTGGGCGGCCGGCAGCGCTGCCCGCCGCCAAGGGAAACTTATTGCTGATTGCCAACACACAGCCCGCGCGCTTGCTGCCGTTTGCAGCCGCCACACTTGCGGCCGGCGGCGCGGCGCTGCTGCTGCTGGCGCGCCCGTACCCGGTCGAATCCCTTGATGCGCGCATTGAGGTGCGCATCGGGCACCTGCCCGCGCTGGTGCGCGAGCACAGCGCGTGGCCGGCGCTGGCCATTGCGCATGTGGAGCCGCAGCCCGCGCCAGAGCTGGCAGCGCTGCTGGCGCAAATACCCAACGCGCATGTGCTGCTGCACCTTTGCCTGCCGTGCGGTGTGGGCGCCTGCCAGGCCTGCACCATCCGCACGCGCGCCGGCTGGAAGCTGGCGTGCACCGCCGGGTTGCTGTGGCCGCTGGCCGAGCTGCAGGCGCAGCCCTGAGCCGCGCGCAGCGCGCACCAAAATAGTTATGGCACTGCTGGAGCTGGCACCCAACCACAAGACCGGCTTGGCGCTGCGCAGCCGCGCCGTGGCGGCCTCCGGCTGCTGGGGCTTTGCGGATGAGTATGCGGGCTTGGTGGACTTTGCGCAGCTGGGCGCCTTCATTACCAACCCGCTAACATACGCGCCGCGCCAGCCGGCAGCCGCGCGCGCAGCGCTGCCGTTTCCCGGCGGCGTGCTGCTGCACACCGGCCTGCCCAACCCCGGCCTGCGCAGCGCAGTGCAAACCTACGCCGCCAAATGGGCGCGCATGCCCTGCCCCGTGATTGTGCATCTGGCACTTAACAGCGGCGCAGAAGTAACCCAATGCCTGGCGCTGCTGGAGCAGCTGGAAAATGTGGCAGCGCTGGAGCTGGGCTTTCGGGCAGACGAACATGCGCACACCATCAGCGAGCTGGTGCGCGCGGCTTGTGCCGGCATGCTGCCCGTGCTGGCGGCGCTGCCCTTTGAGCGCGCAGCCGAGTGCGCGCCAATTGCTGCGCGCGCCGGTGCGCAAGTGCTGAGCGTGAGTGCGCCGCCGCGCGGCACGCTGCCCGGCCCGGTGAGCGGCCGGCTGTACGGCCATGGTGTGTTCCCGGGCGCGCTGCATAACTTGCAAGCCGTGCAAGCGCTGACAGACTTGCCGCTGCTGGCCGGCGGCGGCGTGCACACGCCGGAGCAGGCGCAGGCATTGCTGGCAGCCGGCGCCGCTGCCGTGCAGCTGGATTCGGTGGTGTGGTCGCAGCCCGCGCAGCTGCCGGCGCTGCTGCAAGCACTCGCGCTTTAAGCCGGCAGGCGCGGCAGCCCGCCGCTGCCCGCTGCAGCCAGGCTGCTGCGCCGCGCCTCAGGCAATGCGCAGCGCCAGGCTGCGGTACAGCCACCAAAAAGCAACCGCACAAAGCGGCGTAATCAGCAGCGCCTGCTGCAATGAGAAGGCATCCCCAATCCAGCCCACCAGCGTGACGGTGCTGGCGCCGCCCAGCACCGAGGCGCTGACAATCAATCCGCCAATAATGCCCTGCGCGTTGGGGAAGCAGTCATAAAGGCGCGCTGCCAGCGCCGGCCAAAACGAACCAACCGCTGCCCCCAGCAGCACGCACGCCGGGTACAACACCAGCAGCTGCGCATGCAGGCTGAGCACCAGCGCCAGTGCCACCAGATACACAGCCACACTTGCGCCTATGAAGCGCGCGCTGGCGGTGAAGCGGCCGGTGCCCAGCAGCAGCCGGATGATGGTGTAGCCAATCAGCACTGCCGACAGCGCCAGCAGCGCACCTGTCTGCGAAGTCTGGCCTTCGGTTTGCAGGTATGTGGGCAGCCAGGTAATCAAAACACCCTCCACGCCGCTGGCGGCCACAAAGCCCAGCAGCCCCGTCTGCAGGCGCGCGTCGGCCAGATAGCGCAGCACAGCGCGCCCGCCGCCGCCTGCAGTGCTGCGCTCTGCATGCAGCGCAAAATTTTGCAGGCTGACAATGAACAGCGCTGCCCAGCTGCCAAACAAAACTGCAGACAGCAAGAACGCACTGCGCCAGCCGGCACTGAGTGCAAAGCACGCCACCACTAACGCCGGCGCACCCAGCCGCCCCAGCGCCTGAAAGCCGTGCATCAAAATCAATCCACGCGCGCGTTCGCTGCCGTACAGCTGGCTGATTAACGAATTCACCGGCACCCCCAGCCCGTGCCCAAAATGAAAAAGCATCAACGCCGCTGCGAATGCAGGCGCGCTGGCCGCGCCCCACAGCATGAGCGCACCCGCTGCCGTGACGGCCAGCGCTGCACCCAGCACCCAGCGCGGGCCGCTGCGGTCATACCAAATGCCCGAGAGCACCGAGCCGCTGGCCATCACCAGTGAGCTGGCGCTGAGAATGGCCCCCATGCGCGTGTGCGACAAACTAAAGTTGAGCTCGAAGCTTCTGATGAGCGCCGGCAACAGCCCGACGCCCACCAGCCCGATTAAAAAGAAGTAGGCGTGGCTAATCCCCCGCGCGGCGGACACTGGCGGGACATGAGTTGTTTTCACACAACCTTCATTACAACACGCGCGGGCAATGGCAAGCAGCAGTCGCGCGGGTGGCTTTTTTTGGGGGTAAGCTGCAGCCGCAATGGTTGTAACCAAACTGGCTGGCAGCGCAGTTCAAAGTTTCAGCGGGAGTAGTTGGTTCGTCAAGGACGAAAAATCGCGCCAGCGCGCCCAGGCATTCAATTTTGTGCGCCGCCGGATATCTAAATTGGATGCGGTCTTTAGCGCCGTTTTTGTGCAGGGCGCTGGCGCAGCGCTGGCATAATGCCATATAATGCTCGCGCCTACAATAAGCCGCTATCCCATGAAGAATATACACACCGAAGAGACCGGCGATTTACTGCAGCAGATAGCCACTGAGCTGGCATTTGTGGAAACGGGCAGTGCAGCCAGCCTTGCCGCAATTGCCGAAGTTTTGGCGGAGTTGGAAAAACTTGTTGGCTCTCCGCTGCCGCCCGCAGTTGCCACGGAGATTGCCACTGCCGCCCAATTTGCCGAGGCTGTGGCTGCTGCGGGCGGCGTGCTTGCAGCTGATGCGGGACAGGTGCTGCAAAAATGGTACGAACGCCTGGACAAAGCCTGCCAGGACTGGCTGGCCGCGCCGGATGCGCCCGCAGCGCAAGAACCGACCATGACCGTGGAGCTGGGCGAAGACACCGAGCTGCTCAATGAGTTTTGCAACGAAGGCAAAGACCTGCTGCAAGACATTGAGCAGGGTGTTCTGGTGCTGGAAGAAAATCCCACCAGCGCAGACACCTTGAATGTGGTCTTCCGCGCGTTTCATACCTTCAAGGGCGGTGCGGGCTTCCTCGGCCTCGAGCCAATCAAGAATTTGGCGCATGAGCTTGAATCCTTGCTGGATGCCGCGCGCCGCGGCGACCTGACGATTGACACCTACATCACAGAGTTGATCCTGGCCGGGCGCGATGCGCTGCAGCAATTCCTGAGTGAGATTGGCAAGCGCCTGGGCGGCGCTTTGAAAGGCGAAGCCATCACGGTGCCCACCAGCGACTTGATTGCGCGCGTGAAAGCGCGCCTCGCGGGTGAAAGCCCCGCGCCTGCCGCCAAATCGCAGCCGGTTGCTGCCGTTGCGCAGCCGGTCGCTGCCGTTGCACCGCCGGTCCCTGCCGCCAAATCGCAGCCGGTTGCTGCCGTTGCGCAGCCGGTTGCTGCCGTTGCGCAGCCGCCAGCCAAGTCGGCGCCAGTTGCCTCAAAAACCAACACAAACAAATCCAGCGCGGGCAGCAGCAACGAGCGCCTTGCCAGCTTTGTAAAACTGGACACACAAAAGCTGGATGTGCTGGTGGATCTGGTGGGCGAGCTTGTGATTGCCCAGTCCATGGTGCTGCAGCACCCGCAGGTGCAAACTTTGAATGACCGCAATCTGGCGCGCTTCATGCGCCAGCTGCATGGCATCACCACAGACCTGCAGCACAATGCCATGTCTTTGCGCATGGTGGAGGTCCGCGGCGCCTTTCAAAAAATGAACCGGCTGGTGCGCGATCTGTCCGGCGTCCAGGGCAAGCAGGTGCAGCTGGTGCTGTCTGGTGAAGAAACCGAGATTGACCGCAACATTGTGGAGGAGTTGGGCGACCCGCTGGTGCACATGGTGCGCAACTCTGTGGACCACGGCATCGAAATGCCCGAAGTCCGCGTGGCGCAGGGCAAGCCGGCGCTTGGCACCGTGCGCCTGCATGCCATGCACTCTGGCGGCGGCATTGTGATCACCATCAGTGACGACGGCAAAGGCCTGGACAAGAACCGCATTCTGGCCAAGGCCATTCAACGCGGGCTGATTGATGCGGACGCCACACCCACAGAAAAAGAAATCTTCGACCTCATCTTCCTGCCCGGCTTCTCGACCGTGGACAATATTACGGACATCTCCGGCCGCGGCGTTGGCATGGATGTAGTCCGCGCCAGTATCTCCCGCCTGCGTGGCCGGGTTGAGGTGCAGTCAACACTGGGCCAGGGTTCGGTTGTCACCATCCGGCTGCCGCTCACAATGGCCATCATTGATGGCATGCTGATTGGCATTGGCACCGAACGCTTCATCATCCCCAGCCTTTCCATTCGCGAATCTTTCCGACCGCTGCCCGGTGTGGTGGCCACCTCCCAGGGCCGCGGCGAGGTGGTGAGCGTGCGCGGCAAACTGATTCCGCTAGTGCGGCTGGGCGACCAGCTTGGCATTGAGTCCACGGCCAAAGACCCCTGCGACGGAATTATTGTGGTCACCCAGTCTGAATCCCAGCCGCGCGGCTTGCTGGTGGACCGGCTGATCGGAAAACAAGAGGTGGTTATCAAGTCTTTGGGGTCCGCCTTCAAAGGCCAGGCCAGCATGTCCGGCGCAGCCATTCTGGGAGACGGACTGGTGGCTTTAATTCTTGACATTGAAAACCTTGGCGCGCCACGCGCACATCACAAAAACCAGCCGGTGCCAACCGCATGACAGGCGCCGCTTTGCCCGCCGGGCAGCGCCGCCAATGGCCTGCCACCAGCATCCGGCTCAACTTTAAACCGCAGCCACGCGCCGGGTTCCCATTTAACCCGCCCGCCATTTAACAGGTGTTTGCATGACAAATCAAATCCAGACGGACAACCGGCCCAAGCCCGGAAAATATCTGACCTTCATGCTTGGCGCGGAGCACTACAGCCTGCCGATCCTGAAGGTGCGCGAGATTATGCGCCTATGCCCGATCACACCGGTGCCGCGCATGCCGGTTTACATTCAGGGGGTCATCAACCTGCGCGGCAAAATTGTGCCCGTGCTGGACCTGCGCGCGCGCTTCCGGCTGCCCGCGTTTGCGGACCAGGAGCGCGTCTGCATCATCGTCGTGCAGCTGGAAAGCAGCGATGGCGGCACCAACCTGATGGGCATGATTGTGGACATGGTTGAGGAAGTCTCGCAGTACGCAGAGGCGGAAATTGAGCCCACGCCTGATTTTGGCAGCCTGGTAGACACGCGCTACATCACCGGCATGACCAAAACCAAAGGGACGGTCAAAACCTTGCTGGACCTGGACAAGCTGCTCACAATGGACGGCGACATCGACCTGCAGCAGGTTTACCGGGAAGTGGCGTAACGTGCGCCCGCTGCCCACCGCGCCACTAGCGCCCGCAATCCGGGCAACATTTTAACAAACACGGGAGAACAGACATGCTGAACACAAAAACTTTACGCTACATCATCTTTGCGCTCTTCACACTCGCGCTTGCTGTATCGCCTGTAATTACCAATATGGTCCTGAATGAAATTAAAATCCACGGGCCGATTTACGAAAGCATCATTTCCGACAAAGACTTAATTGCAGACATTCTGCCGCCGCCCGTGTATGTCATAGAGAGTTACCTCGAGGCGACCAAACTCATGGCTGCATCAGAAGGGGCGACCAAAATGGTAGCAACCGATGCTGCCGTAAACCGATTAGCCGAGCTACAAGCCCAGTACAAAGACCGGCTCGCCGTATGGGCAGCCGACCCCCACCTCAGCGCCGAAACGAAAAGCCTGCTTGCAAAAGACTCTAATGAGCAAGTAGTTGCCTTTTACGATGCAGTGGAAAAGGACTTGTTGCCGGCTATTCGCGCCAGCAACCCAAACGATGCTGCAGCGGCTTTCGCCACGGTGTCTGCCGCCTATGAGGCGCACCGCGTGGTTATTGACAAACTCGTGGCTGCAGCACTGGCGGACCTACCCATCGAAGAAGCAGCAGTGGTAGCAGCAGTGTCAAACTCGCTGTGGCGCGTGGCCGCCGCTTCAGCCATCCTGGTGCTGCTTGCGAACGCTGTAATCTGGTATTTTGCCAGGCTGACCTTTGGCCCGCTGGATCGCATCACCGAAAACTTGGCAAGCGGTGCTGAGCACTCATCCGTTGCTGCCGATCAGGTGGCGCAGGCAAGCCAGCAACTGGCCGAAGGTGCCAGCGAGGCGGCTGCGGCCGTCGAAGAAACCAGCTCGTCGCTTGAGCAAATGTCCAGCATGCTGCAAAGCACAGCCAACAACACCGTGAAGGCCAAAGCGCTGGTGAGCGAGGCGCACATGGCTGCGCAGAATGGCTCTGCAACCATGAGTGAGATGACAACCGCCATGCAGTCGATTGCGCAGTCCAGTGCCGAGGTGGCAAAAATTGTGAAGAGCATTGATGAGATTGCGTTCCAGACAAATATTCTGGCGCTGAATGCAGCCATCGAGGCGGCGCGCGCGGGCGAGGCCGGCGCCGGCTTTGCCGTAGTGGCAGACGAGGTGCGCTCGCTGGCGCAGCGCAGCAGCGCGGCCGCGCATGAAACCGCGGAAAAGATCGAAGCGGCCATTATGAACAGCCGCAATGGTTCGCAAAGCCTGGTGAAGCTGGGCGAGTCCTTTGCGGCAATTGCGGAAAAGGTAAACCAGACGGACAGCCTGGTAAATGAAATCGCAGAGGCGGCCAAGGAGCAGTCCCAGGGCGTCGGACAAATCTCTGTGGCAATTGTGCAGATGGGCAAGGTCTCAGCGCGCAACGCCGGCAACGCGGAAACGACAGCGGGGGCGGCAGAGGAGCTGAGCGCCCAAGCCAAGCAGCAGATGAGCCTGGCAGAAGAACTGCGCGGCGTAACCGGCAGTGCGGCTGCACCCGCGCGCCGCCTGCGTAACGCTGGTGCTGATGCTGCGCACGCAGAGTGGCAGTCGCCGCGCCAGCTTAAGGACCAACAGCAGCCTGCGCGCAAGGCGCTGGCACTGAAAGACAGTGACGCCGACAAGCACTTTAAAGACCAATAGCCCGGCTATGTTTAAATGGCGCTAGATTTTGGAATATCGCCGGCAGCTTATAAATACATCAGCGGGGTACTGTACAAGCACAGCCGGATTTTTTTAGGGCCGGCCAAGCAGCAGCTGGTGTCGAGCCGGCTTGCGCACCGGCCCCGCGCACTCGGGCTGGCGTCTTTCGACGAATATTGCGACTTTCTGCGCACCAACGCGTCCGGCGATGAGATCGAAATGCTGGTTGATCTCATCGCCACCAACCACACCTATTTCTTCCGCGAGCAGGCGCATTTTGATGCGCTGGCCGCGCAGCTGCTGCCGGATTTGCTGGCGCAAGTACCCAGTGCGCGCACGGGCCTGCGCTGCTGGTCGGCGGCTGCATCTTCGGGTGAGGAGGCGTTTTCACTGGCAATCACACTTGCTGAATACAACCGGAGCCAGCCGCCGCTGCAATGGCACATCTATGCGACCGATATTTCGCGCCGGATTTTGGAAAGCGCGCGCACTGCCATCTACCCCGAGAAGAAAGTAAAACTGCCGGCAGCCGGCTTGCATGCGCGCTACTTTCAAAAAGGCAGCGGGCCCTATGCCGGCCAATGCCGGGTCAAGGCAGATTTGCGCGCGAGCGTCACCTTTGCGCAAGTCAACCTGTTTCAAGCTGCCTACCCCGTGCCGCAGCCCCAGCACATTATTTTTTGCCGCAATGTGCTCATCTATTTTGACCCGCCTTCGCAGGCGCAGCTGGTCAAGCGGCTCCACGAGTACCTGGCGCCGGGCGGCTACCTGGTCATCGGCCTCTCGGACAGCCTGCACAGCATGCAGCATCAATTCGCCAGTCTCGGGAGCGGCATCTTCCGCCGTTAAGATTATTTTGATGAACGCACGCAAGATTGCCAGTTCATTATTAGGGCAGGCACGCAATGCCTGAAAAGATCCGCGTATTGGTAATTGACGATTCGGCGATGGTGCGCAAGGTGATCACAGACACCCTCCACCAGGACCCGGACATCGAGGTGGTGGGCACAGCCCAGGACCCGTTGTTTGCAATTGAAAAGATTCCCAAGCTCCGGCCGGATGTGCTTACGCTGGACATGGAAATGCCGCGCATGGACGGGCTTACATTTCTGCGCAAACTTAAAGCAGAAAAATCAACCATCCCGGTGGTGGTGGTAAGCGCACTAACGCAGCAGGGCTCGCAGATGGCGCTGGATGCAATGGAAGCCGGCGCCTGCGATATTTTGGCCAAGCCGGACGGCAGCTACTCCATCGGAGCGCTGGCCGGCCGGTTGGCGTTTCATGTAAAAGCAGCTGCGCGCTCGCGCCGCCAACCCCAGCTGACGCCGGTGAAAACCGCGCCGGCAAGCGGCAGCGTGCGGCCCGTGGCAATTGCATCCGGCGGCCTGGATTTGCGGCTGATTCTGATGGGCGCGTCCACCGGCGGGGTGGAAGCGTTGCGCTATTTGCTGCCCAGCCTGCCGGCCGGGCTGCCGCCAATTGTTGTTGTACAGCACATCCCGGCCCATTTTTCTAAAGCAATGGCGGAACGCATAAATCAACTCTGCGATTACGAAGTTCGGGAAGCGGTTGACAACGAGCCCCTGCAGCCCGGTGTTTGCCTCTTTGCGCCGGGGGACTTTCATTTGTTGATCGTGAAGCGCTTCGGGGGTTATAGTACGCGCTTGACGCAGTCGCCGCCCATTCAATATTGCCGGCCATCGGTGGACGTTTTGTTTCGCTCCGGAGCGGACGCTGCCGGGGCGCACGCGCTGGGCATTTTGCTCACGGGCATGGGCAGCGATGGCGCAATTGGGATGCAGGCCATCAAGCGCGCCGGCGGCCGCACCCTGGCGGAACATGAAGACAGCTGCGTGGTTTATGGCATGCCGCGCGCCGCAGCCAAGCTGGGCGTGGTGGACCAGGCCGTGCGGCTTGGCCAGATGCCAGACGCAATTATTAAAGCACTGGACAGCGTGCCGCGCTGACCCGCAAACTGCAGACAAGCTGCCCGCACAGCAGCCACAAGCCTTGGGGGCCACTATATGAATGAGCGTTCACTTCTGTTTGGGACCACGGCAGCCGCACCCGCTGCGCCCGTGGACGAGGCGCCCAGCCCGGAGCAAATATTTTCGGCGCGGGTGTTGGTGGTTGATGACAGCAAAATGATGCGCATGGGCATCATTCGCTCGCTCAAGCAGCTGGGCTTCCAAAATATTACCGAGGCTGCCGACGGCCGCGCAGCCATTGAACGCATCAAAGCCGAGGCCTTCGACCTGATGCTGCTGGACGTGGAAATGCCCGAGATGACCGGCATGGAAGTGCTGGCCGCCATGCGCGCTGATGCTGCCATTAACTGGCTGCCGGTAATTGTAATTTCCGGCGGTGAAGACATCGCCAACGCGGTCAAATGCATTGAGCTGGGGGCGGAGGACTATCTGCCCAAGCCCTTCAGCCCGGTGCTGCTGCGCGCGCGCGCCACCACCTCCATTGAAAAAAAGAAACTGCGCGACCTGGACAAGCTGCGCATGCAGCAACTGCGCAGCCAGCATGAACTGGTGCTGGCCGAACAGGAAAAAACAGAGCGCCTGCTGGCCAACATTTTGCCGAAGTTTATTTCCGACCGGCTCAAGCTTGGCGAGGAGCTGATTGCAGACAGCCACGATGGCGTATCGGTGCTGTTCGCCGACCTGGTGGCGTTCACCAAGCTCTCGCGCACAACCAGTGCGCCGGACCTGGTGAGCTTTCTGAATGAAATGATGTCCGCGTTTGACCTGATAACGGAACGCAGCGGGCTGGAAAAAATCAAGACGATTGGCGACAATTTCATGCTGGTGGGCGGGGTGCCGCAAGCCCGCGCAGACCATGCGCAGGCGGTGGCCGACGTGGGGCTTGAGATGCTCGAGTCTGTCCGGGCCCTCAACCGGGCGCAAGGCACCAACTTTGAAATCCGCGTGGGCATCAACAGCGGGCCGATTGTGGCCGGTGTGATTGGCATCCGCAAGTTTACTTATGATGTGTGGGGGGACACGGTAAACATCGCCAGCCGCATGGAATCTTCCGGCGTGGGCGGCCGCGTGCGCATCAGCGCCAGTACGGCAGACCTGCTGCGCGCAGAGTTTGACCTGGAGGACGGCGAGGTAATCGAAGTCAAGAGCATCGGCCCCACGCAAACTTATTTTGTGCTTGGCCGAAAAGGCGCCGCCCGGCGCTAAAAAATACTGCGCTGCCCAAAGGCAGCGCGTGCCCACCGCCCGCAAAGCAGCTGCCGCACTTGCGCGCGGCACATGATCATCCAGATTCATTCTCCGTCTTTATTCTTCATTCTTCGTTCATATTAAGTTTGTGCGGCTGAAGGCGCGCCACTGCTGGCGCCAACCACTGGCGCAGTTCTGCACTTAATTTACCGGGCCTAACGCGCAGCCTGCGCACCCATCCAAGCGCAGCGCGGGCGCACCCCGCAAAAACTGCGCTGGCCATTGCACCAAAAGCCGGCCGAATCGTGCTATTCTGTATGCTTAGTCAAGGTCATGAAAATTCCCGCCTTCAAAATGCCGGTTGCAGACGCCATTGAGCGTGGCGCGTGCGGCGTTGGCTTTGTGGCAGACCAGCATGGGCGCGCTTCAGCGGAGATTTTGCAGCTGGGCCTGTCCGGGCTGGTGAACTTGCAGCATCGCGGCGGGCTGGATGCAGACAACAAAACCGGTGACGGCGCCGGCGTGCTCACGCCCATCCCGGGTGCGTTCTTTTCCGCAGCGCTGGCGGAGCTTACCGGGCAGCAAGCAGCGCCAGAGCGCATCGCAGTTGGCATGTTCTTCTTTCGGCCGGCGCATTTGGAACCGGCTGCCGCAGCGGTTGGCCATGCGCTGGCAGCGCACGGCGTGCCGCTGGCAGCGTGGCGCAAGCCGCCCATCAATCCGGATGTGCTGGGCCCGCAGGCGCGCGCACGCATCCCGCTCATCCGCCAGGCGCTGATTGTGCGGCCGGCACATCTGGCAGCTGCGGAGTTTGAGCAGCGCCTGTATTTGGCGCGCAAGGCATTTGAGCGCGAGTCTGCGGCCAATGGCTGGTCAGCCTATGTGGCTTCGCTGTCCGGGCGCACGGTTGTCTACAAGGGTTTGCTGCACGCGCCGCAAGTGGGCAGCTTTTATCTGGACCTTGCGCACCCGCATTACGCCGTCTCTTCGGTTGTCTTCCATCAGCGCTACAGCACCAACACGCTGCCCACCTGGGAGCGCGCGCAGCCCTTTCGGCTGCTGTGCCATAACGGCGAGATCAACACCATTCAGGGCAATGTGGCGTGGGTGCAGGCCCGCACAGCGCAGCTGGCGGCCGCCGGCGGGTTCACGCCGGCTGCGCTGCAGCCCGTGATTGATGCCAGCGGCAGCGACTCTGCCATGCTGGACAACTACGCCGAGCTGCTGTGGCAGACCGGGCGCCACCTGCCGCATGTGCTCTCCATGCTGCTGCCCATGGCGTGGGAAAAGCTGCCCGACCTGCCGGCCGCCGTGCGCGACTTCTATGCGTATCACGCGCATCTGGCAGAGCCCTGGGACGGGCCGGCTGCAATTGTGTTCAGTGACGGGCGCGTGGTGGGTGCCACGCTGGACCGCAATGGCCTGCGCCCGCTGCGCTACGCCGCCACGCGCGACGGCCTGGTATATGCCGCCTCAGAAATTGGCGCGGTAACACTGGATGCCGGGCAGCTGACGTGCCTTGGCAAACTGGGGCCGGGCCAGATGCTGGCCGTGGATACGCAGCGCGGCCAGCTGCTGGGCGATGCAGAGATCAAGGCGCAGCTGGCAGCGCGCCAGCCCTACGGCCAGTGGCTGTGCAACTGGCAGCTGCCCGCCGCCGGCGCCGGCAGCACTGCTGCCACGCCCGCCGCGCTTTCTACTGAGCTGCTCGCCTTTGGCTACACGCATGATGATGTGGTGTTCACGCTGCGCCCCATGGCGGAGGAAGGCGCCGAGCCCGTGGGCTCCATGGGCGACGATACGCCGCCGGCCGTGATGAGCGCCAAGCCGCGCCCGCTCTTCCATTATTTCCGGCAGCGCTTTGCAGAAGTTACCAACCCGCCCATTGACCCGCTGCGCGAGGGGCTGGTGATGTCTTTGCAGGTGCGGCTGGGCGCGCGCGCCAATGCATTGTGCGAAACACCGGAACACACGCGCCACTTGCAGCTGCCCAGCCCGCTGCTGGATGATGCCCAGCTGCAGCAGCTGCGCCAGCAGCCGCACCTGCCGGTACAAACGCTCTCCACGCTGTGGCTGGCGGCCGGCGGCAGCGCTGCGCTGCAGGCTGCACTGGACGCACTGTGCAGCGCAGCGCGCAGCGCTGTGGCCGGCGGCTGCCAGTTGTTAATCCTTAGTGACCGCGGCGTGGACGCGCAGCACAGCCTGCTGCCCGCGCTGCTGGCGCTGGGCGCCGTGCATCACCACCTAATTCGCGCCGACCTGCGCGGCCGCACCAGTTTGGTGGTGGACAGCGGCGAGCCGCGCAGCGTTCACGATGTGGCCGCGCTGGTGGGCTATGGCGCCAGCGCCGTCTGCCCGTATCTTGCGCTGGCAGCCGTGCCCACACTGGTGAAGCAGCAGCCGGAACTCGCGCCTGCGCATTACATCAAAGCCATGGAGAAGGGCCTGCTCAAAGTCATGTCCAAAATGGGCATCAGCACGGTTGAGGCCTATTGCGGCGCACAAATCTTTGAGTGCATCGGCCTGCATGCAGACCTGGTGGACGCGCACTTTAGCGGCACGCCCGCGCATCTGGGCGGCAGCACGCTGGCCGATGTGGCGCGCATTCCGCTGGCGTGGCATGCGCTGGCATTTGGCCCAGAGCCGGCCATGCCTTCGCCCGGCTACTACAAGTTCAAGCGTGGCGGCGAGCTGCACGCCTTCGAGCCGGAGATGGTCAAGCGCCTGCACCGCGCAGTGCGCACGCCCGGCGCCAACAACGGCCACTTCGCCGACGGCTACTCGCTCTTCCGCGAATTTGTGGCCGAGATGCAGGCCCGCCCGCCCATCGCCATCCGTGACCTGCTGGCAGCGCGCCCGCTGGCGCATGCGCCCATCCAGCTGGAAACCGTGGAGGCGCGCCCCGCCATCATGCGGCGCTTTTCGGTGGCCGCCATGTCGCACGGGGCAATCTCCTCCGAAGCGCACGAGACTCTGGCGCTGGCCATGAACGCGCTGGGCGCCAGCAGCAACTCCGGCGAAGGCGGCGAAGATCCCGCGCGCTACGGCACGGCGCGCAACAGCCGCGCCAAGCAGGTGGCCTCTGCGCGTTTTGGCATGACGCCTGCCTACCTGCTCTCTGCCGACGAGCTGCAAATCAAGATGGCACAGGGCGCCAAGCCCGGCGAAGGCGGGCAGCTGCCCGGCCACAAAGTCACAGCCGAAATTGCAGCCATCCGCCACGCACCGGTGGGCGCGCCGCTCATCTCGCCGCCCCCGCATCATGACATCTACAGCATCGAAGATCTGGCGCAGCTGATCTTCGACCTGCGCCAGATAAACCCGCGCGCGGCCATCTCCGTAAAACTGGTGGCGCAGGCCGGCGTGGGCACCATTGCCAGTGGCGTGGCCAAAGCCGGCGCGGATGTAATTGTGATCTCCGGCCACTCCGGCGGCACGGGCGCGGCAGCGTGGTCTTCCATCAAGCATGCCGGCCTGCCGTGGGAGCTGGGCCTGGCCGAGGCGCAGCGCGTGCTCATCAACTCCGGCTTGCGCGGGCGCGTGCGCCTGCGTGCGGATGGCGGGCTGTACACCGGCCGCGATGTTTTCATTGCAGCGCTGCTGGGCGCCGACGAATTTTCATTTGGCACCAGCGCCCTGATTGCAGCCGGCTGCGTGATGGCGCGCACCTGCCATACCAACAACTGCCCGGTGGGCGTGGCCACGCAGCGCGCAGACCTGCGCGCCAAGTTTGCCGGCACGCCGGAGCAGGTGATGGCCTTCATGAATTTTGTGGCGCAAGATCTGCGCGAGCACATGGCTGCGCTGGGCGTCGCCACGGTTGCAGAGCTGATCGGGCGCACGCCGTTGCTGCATCAGGTGCTGCCCGGCTGCGTGGGCGAACCCGCCGTGGACCTCAGTACCCTGCTGCACCCGCCCGGCGGCGGTGTTGGCCGCGACTACAGCCACAGTGGCGCGCCCAACCCCAGCGCGCGCCTGGACGCGCACAACCGGCAGCTGCTGGATGCAGCGCAAGCGCTGCTGCAAACCCGCAGCACGCCGGCGCCACTGGCACTGGCGTATCAGCTCACCAATGCCTCGCGCACCTTTGGCGCCACGCTCTCCGGCGCCATAGTGGCCAAGCACGGCAGCGCCGGCCTGCCGGATGGCACGCTGCGCGTCACCTGCAGCGGCGTGGCCGGCCAGTCTTTTGGCGCGCACCTGGTGCCCGGCATGCAGCTGTTACTTCACGGCCCCGCCAATGATTACGTCGGCAAGGGGCTGGATGGCGGCCGCATCATCATCTGTCCGCCCGCCGGCTACACTGGCGCGCACCCCGTGCTGGCAGGCAACACACTTTTATATGGCGCGTTGTCCGGCGAGCTGTTCATTGCCGGGCTGGCCGGCGAGCGCTTTGCCGTGCGCAACAGCGGCGCGTGCGCCGTGGTGGAAGGCGTGGGCGACCACGGCTGCGAGTACATGACCGGCGGTGTAGTCGTCATCCTTGGCCAGACCGGCTACAACTTTGGCGCCGGCATGACCGGCGGCGTTGCCTATGTGCATGATGTGCACAAGCAGCTCGGCTTCCGGCTCAATGAAGAGTTGGTAACCACGCGCCCGCTGACGCGCGCCGACCACACGCAGCTGCGCGAGTGGGTGGAGCGCCACGCCGGGTTAACTGGCAGCCCGCGGGCGGGCAAGCTGCTGGCAGACTGGCCCGCAGCGCTGGCGCACTTTGTGTGCATTGCACCGCGCTGGCAGCTGGCACAAACCAGCGCAGCAGAAACCGCCGCAGCAGACACTGCATTGCCAGCCGGCACACCCGCTGGCTAGGCCGGGCTGCCGGCGGCATTTCGGCCCCGCGCCGCGGCCGGCCGCCACATACTGCTTGAGCCAATTTAGCCAAATTGTTCGTGGCGCACCCCCAATGAATCAGCCTAATTTGAAGCAGTACACGCCGCCAAAGTTTTTTGCGTCCTCATCGGCAAGTGAACCGTCTTTAACGGTGACAGTGCGAAACCGACAGGAGCATCTATGACCAACCTAACAAACAATTTTGACGAGCATCAACAGCCTTCAATCACTTTGCAAACGGGTGATTGCTGCGGCCCAGAGTGCTGCGCGGACAGCGGGGCTCCACTGGGTGAAGCCGCCATCAAGGCAGCTGTGCGCGAGCACTACAGTCAAGTGGCGCAAGCGGGCTGCGGCCCAAGTTGTTGCGCTGACCTCACCGAGCCGTTGATCGACTATGGCGATGTCGATGCGCAGATAATAATAGGCGCAAATCTTGGCCTGGGCTGCGGAATCCCCACGGCTCACGCCCGCCTGCAACCCGGTGATATCGTACTGGACTTGGGCAGCGGTGCCGGCATTGATGTGTTTATTGCCGCGCGTGCCGTCGGGCCAACCGGCCACGTAATTGGCGTGGACATGACTCCGGAGATGATTGCGCGTGCGCGCAGCAACGCCAGCAGCGGAGCCTACACCAACGTGGAGTTCCGATTGGGTGAAATTGAGCACCTGCCGGTGGCAGCCGGCACTATCGACGTGGTGCTTTCCAATTGCGTCATCAATCTGGTTCCAGACAAGCGCCGCGTGTACGCCGAGATCTGGCGCGTACTGCAGCCGGCTGCGCGCTTTTGCATCTCAGATGTGGTCACATACGGCGCAATACCAGCAGCGGTGCGGAATGACGCAGAGCTGTGGGCGGGCTGCATTGCGGGCGCCATGGATCGCACTGAATACTTTCAGCTTGTAAGCGCTGCTGGATTTGAAATCACAGTTAAGAGTGAGGTTATTTATGATGCGTTCAAAGGCGCAGACTACGGAATCGCCAGTGTCACTATTGAAGGCCGAAAAACCATCCGTGCAGCCTGAGCCGCGTCTGGCAAACAGCGGCAGCTCGCGCACTACCAATCAGCCGCTGAAGGTGCCCGCGCACCAAGTTATGGGCACCACAGAAGTGTGGGAAACATTTCATGCGCAGCTGCGGGCGTTTATTGGCGCACGCGTGGGCGCTAGCGCCGATGCTGACGATATTCTGCAGAATGTGTTTGTCAAAATTCACACGCACATCCACACCCTCCGGAAACAAGACCGGTTGGCCACTTGGGTTTACCAGATAACACGCAACGCAATCATTGATAGCTACCGCGCACGGCATCCACACCAGAGCATGCCCGCCGAATTAGGCGCCTGGGATGCACCGCAAGAAAGCGACCCCGCGACACAAATCGGCGAGTACCTGCGCATCTTGGTGAACGGTTTGGCGCCAAAATACCGCACTGCCATAATCCTGGCCGAGTACAACGGCTTGACCTCCGAAGAACTGGGGCGCCGGCTGGGTTTGTCAGTGAGTGGCGCCAAATCGCGGTTACAGCGCGCACGCAGCCAGCTGCGCAAACAGCTATTGGATTGCTGCCGTTTCGAATTCGATCATGCAGGGAACCTGCTTGATTACGAGCCAAATCCGAATTGCTGCGCGGAATGCCTGCCAGTATGAAAAAGCAGCCAGCTGCCACTGCTGTGCGCCTTGTTGCTGCGCAGGCTGCAGACTGGCCCGCGATTTCTGCACTGCTCGTGGCGGCGCAACTGCCGCTAGACGGCGCGCTCGACCATTTGCCCGGCTTTATTGTTGCTTTCCGCAACAGTGACCTAATCGGAAGTGCAGCGCTGGAAACCTATGGATCGGTGGGGCTGCTGCGGTCAGTCGCTGTTACGGAAGCGCAACGCGGCAGCAGCGTTGGCAGTCAATTAGTGCACGCAATCATTAGCCGGGCCAAAAACGCCGGCCTCGAAAGCGTTGTGCTTCTAACCGAGACTGCACACGCATACTTTCCACGCTTTGGCTTCCAAGAAATTGACCGGTCTGCAATCCCTGAACCGGTCACTATGTCGATTGAATTTCAAAGCGCATGCCCGGTTTCTGCAGCTGTAATGCAGCTGCACTTGTAGCAAAAACTTTCTTGCGGAGTGGGTTGCGCTGCTGTGGCGCTGCGCGCCATTGAACCATCAAACATGCCGCAAAGACCGGTGCTTTGCAGTAGACTACGCTGATCCCACAAGAATAGGCGGTGGATAACTCGGGAGTGGGCTCCCCCGCCTATGCTTACATCCGAAATCAATATCAGCAAGTAATCCATTGGCACAATCTGATCTGCACGGAAAAACAGCGCTGGTGACCGGCGCCGCAAGCGGGCTTGGCCTTGCCATTGCACGGCGCCTCGCTGCGGATGGCGCCAGTGTTGTGCTGGCAGACATCAACCCGGCGGGCGCCGCCATAGCCAAAGAGATTGGCGGGCTCTTTGTGCACGCGGACTTAGCACTGCGCGCAGACTGCCGCGCACTGGCAGATGCGGCGCTGGCTGCATCCGGCACAGTGCACATTCTGATCAACAACGCGGGCTTTCAGCACATCGCTCCCATTGCGGATTTTCCGGAGGATGTGTGGGAGCAGATGCAGGCCGTGATGCTCACGGCCCCGTTCTTGCTAACGCGTTACCTCTGGCCCGCGATGCAGGCAAACCGCTGGGGGCGCATTGTAAACATCTCCTCCATCCATGGATTGGTTGCCTCGCTTCACAAGGCTGGCTATATTGCTGCGAAGCATGGATTGATTGGCTTGACGCGCACGAGCGCCCTTGAAGGCGGCGCCTGCGGCATCACCGCCAACGCCATCTGCCCGGCGTTTGTGCGCACTCCGCTGGTGGCAAACCAGATTGCCGCGCTTGCAAAGACGCGCGGAATTTCCGAGGCGGAGGTGCTGGAAAAAGTCATTCTAGATTCAGCTGCAATCAAACGCCTGATTGAGCCGGAAGAGGTGGCAGACCTTGCCGCGTATCTGTGCAGCACGGCTGCCGGCGCAATCACCGGCGCAGCCCTGACCATGGATCTGGGCTGGACCGCAAGATAAGCCGCTGCAGCTCCGCGCTTTCGCTGTCGTTGCATCGTATTTGAAGGATGAAGCCGGCAGCAAAACAAGGTGTTCAGCCGCCGCGGCTGCCCAAATCTCTTCAAGCTGAAGTTATTGAAAGTCTGGCGGATGATGGCGAGTATGCTGCCGTCTCCATTTCCGGCTGTAATCTAGCCGGTCAAGCTGCGGCAAATGTGCACTTTGAGCAGGTGCATCTGCGCCGCACTGCCTTCAATCAAACACAGCTGCCCCGGCTGCGCATGCTCGATGTGCGCATCGAAGATTCAGATTTTTCGGGGGCGGTTTGGGAGCAGGCGCAGCTGCAGCGCGTCGAGTTCATCGGCTGCCGGCTGCTGGGCATGCAGCTCTTTGCCGCCCGCCTGCAAAACATACTTTTCCAAGCGTGCACTTTTGAAGACGCGCAGCTGGCCACGGCGGTCTGCAAAGCGGTGCGCTTTGAGAAGTGCACTTTGCGCAACGCGTCTTTTGAGTTGGCAGACCTTGCCGGCGGTGTGTTCCACCAGTGCGATCTGACCAACGCAGACCTGCGCGGCACGCAGTTGCAAGGCACGGATTTCCGGGGCTCGGTGCTCAATGCTGTGCAGGTGGAAGCCAAAGACCTGCAGGGTGCTGTAATTGACGCCGCGCAGGCGCTTCAAATTGTGGGCTTACTTGGTGTTACAGTCCGCGCTAGTGATGAATAAATTTACGCAAGTCCGCGCTGGCACTTGGGCATTCCGTACGCCCGGCGCGGTAAGTGTCAACGAAGCCCCGCTGCTTCACCACCACCTACGCAAAGCCCTGCGCCCACAATAGCGCTGGCCTCAAAATTTTATCTGTTAACATTATTTACTGGAACACCAATCGATGCCTTGGATCAAGCAACTGTCCATCTCTGAAGCCACCGGCCTGCTGAAGGCGCAGCTCGATCAGGCTGTGCAGCGCGCCGGACGCGTGTGGCACATCGTACACATCATGTCGCTCAACCCGCACGCAATGCGCGACAGCATGGCGCTATATGGCACACTGATGATGGGCCAGTCCCCGCTGAGCCGCGCGCAGCGCGAGCTGCTTGCCACGGTTGTTTCGTTTGAAAATCATTGCCACTACTGAATACAGGGTCACGCCCACGACCTCCGGGCTGAGGTCGGAAAAATTAACCTGGCACAGGCCGATGCTTATGTGCACGCCGTGGCTCGAGACTGGCGCAGCGCCCCACTGTCACCCGTAGACCGGGCGTTGTGCGAGTATGCGGCCAAACTAACCCACACATCCGCCAAAATGCTGCCGGCAGACTTGGACGCCTTGCGCACGGCTGGGCTTGATGACCGCGCCATCCACGATGCCACGCAGGTGATTGCCTACTTCAACTACATCAACCGCGTTGCAGACTCGCTCGGTGTCGAGCCGGAAGACTTCATCCAGCCTTGGGGAATAAGTTAGCGCAGTGCCGCCGGACCGGAACTCCGCGCTGGCTGTGGTGCAAATAATTCAAGGGCAGCGCACATAAAAGTTAATTTGGTGCTGCCAATCAAATAATCGGTTGAACCGCACCCAAGATCACCCATGCGCCATTTGCTGCAGGCGCGCAGCAATTTTTTCAGCCGTGGCAACCACCGCCTGCGCTGCCAGCTGCTGCCGGCCCCGCGCCGGAAAGCGAAAGCTGGGCCCAAAGGCATTCACGGCCGCCACCACCTTGCCAGTTGGGTTGCGCACCGGTGCAGCCACCGCCGTCAAGCCCTGCTCAAACTCCTCCGCCACCCACGCAAAGCCCTGCGCCCGCACCAGCGCCAAAGCCGCACGCAGTTTTTTTTGCGGCGCTGCACTCTTGGCCGCATACGCCATGCGCGGTGCACTCAGGTAACGCTCCAGCGCCAAATCCGAGCGCGCAGCCAGAAAGACACGCCCGGTGGACTGCAGGTACATGGGGATCTGCACCCCGGTCCAGTCACGCACCTGAATGGCATGGTCGCTGTTGATCTGGTCCACCACATATGCGTTGTCGCCGGCCGGCAGTGCCAGCGCCACAGTTTCCCCAAGCGTCTCGTTCAGCTCCTGCAGATAGGGGTGCGCAACTGCCACCAGATTTGCCGCGTGCGGCATCTGCGCCACCAGCGCCACAATGCCTTTGCCAATGGTAAAACCACCGCTGTCCGCCACGCGCTCCACCACATTCAGCGCCTCTAGTGTGGAAAAGATGCGGGAAACAGTGCTCTTTGGCAGGCGCGTTTGGCGCGCAGTCTCCGTCAGGGTTGCGCCGCTGCTGCTTGCGGCAATCACCCGCAGCATCGCAAAAACCCTTTCCACCAGCTGCATGCTTGACATTTTCTGTTGTGCGCCTAATACTGTCTGTGCCGTCCCGCGCGACGGTTCCGCCTCGCGGAACTCTACTTTATTACATTAGACTCACAGTGTCAAACACCATTCCCCGCACCGGCTGCCTGCAGTCCCGCTGCACAAGCCGCAGCACGTGCCAGTATGCATAGCCACGTTGCGGGGGATTTGTACCAGCTCGGCGCATGTGTGCCCGGTGAAAACGGGCACGAAGCCGTGCGCGTTTACGTACTAGAAAACGCCGGCCAGCCCGTGCTCATTGATTGTGGTTCGCACCTGCACCGGCCGGAATTTATGGCCGGACTGGAAGCGCTGCTGAAAGGCGTGCCGCCCGCCTATGTCTTTCTGACGCATTCAGAGCTGCCGCATGTCGGCAATTTGCAGCGCGTGGCGCAGCGCTGGCCGGCCGTACAGGTGATTGTTTCCAACGTCATGCTGCCCTATATCGAAATCCCGCCCGTGCTGCCGCTGTCACAAGTGACAGCCGTCCGGCCCGGCACCGTGCTGGATGTGGGCGGGCGCAAACTGGTTTTTCTCACCGCTCTGCTGCGTGACCAGCCCGGCTCGCAATGGATTTATGACACGCTCACGCGCGCACTGTTTACCGGGGATGCGTTCGGCTACTATCACGCAGCCGGGGAATGCGAAGCCTTCAGCGACCAGCTGCCGCAGGACATTTCCACTGCCCGGTTTTTGCGCTACCACCAAAATGCATTTCGCTTCCTGCGCTGGACGCAGCCTGCGCGCCTGAACGCCGACCTCGCGCGGCTGTTTCACGCGCGCCCAATCGACATCATCTGCCCCACGCATGGCAATGCGCTGCGCACAAATATTTCTGCGCACCTGCACAATGTGCAAAGCGCACTGAGCAGCGCCCGCACGGCATTGCAATCCATAGGACAACCAGCATGACAGCAAAAGTATTTGGTGAAGGCCTGAACCGCGTGGGAGTGCGCGAGATTGTCCCCGACGTCTTTTGGCTCACGCACTGCCTCGGCGATCTTGCCAAGGACATTTATGCAGACTACTTTGCACTGCTGCCCAACCCGGAAGCGTACGTGTCCGACCGCGTGGTGGACTATCCCTTCTCTGCGTTTTTATTCCGCGACGAGCGGTCCTGCCTGATTGACACAATTGGCCCGGCGCAGCGCGAGAGCGTCATGGCTGCGCTGGACTACGTGCTCGGCGCCCGCCCGCTCGACTATGTTTGGATCAGCCATGTAGAGCTGCCGCACGCCGGCAACACACCTGCCATCCAGCAGCGCCATCCCAATGTGCAGCTCGTCACCATGCGCGGCGGCGACCACTACGCGCTGCACGGTTTGGAAGGCGCGCTCTTAATGGCGCCCGGCGACAGCCTGCCCCTCGGCCGCCACACACTTGAAACCGTCGACGCCCTCTTTGTAGACCATGGCCTCTCGCAATGGGCATTCGAGCGCACCACCGGGCTGATGTTTGCCGCGGACTGGGGGCACAATCTGCACGCGCCCGCGCGCGGCGAGTGCTTTCGTTTTCTGGATGAGATGGTGGCGCATGGCTATACGGATGAGCAGTTTCTTGAGGATGTGAAAGTCAACGCATGGTATCAGTTCCCATGGCTGGCCTGGGCGGACCCCGCCGAGCTGGCGGCTGCCGTCGACGGGCTGTTTGCCCGCTATGCCGTCAAAATCTTTGCGGCCAGCCACGGCAACATCATCCGGCGGGATATGCAGCGCTACCTGCCATTGCTGCGCGAGGGCATGTGCCAGGCTGCTAGCATGCCATTTCCGCTTGTGGTTTAATTCTGCCGCAAGCCATTAAGTAACAGTTTCGGAGGCCAACATGATTGACTGCGATGTTCACAACGACTGGGCCACAGCCGAGGTGCTGCTGCCCTACATTGACCGCAACTTCCGTGACTACTTTGAGCGCGGCGAGCTGCCCGGCCCCAAGGGCGCGTTTCCACATGCGCACCGGCCGTGGCTGCACCCGGAGGATTTTCGGCGCCAGGACATCAAGCCGCGCAATCAGGCGGAGCATTACAGCCTGATGAAGGAATCGCTGCTTGATCGCTACAGCCATGATGTTGCCATCCTGACCGGTGAAGAGGCGCTGGAAGCCTCCACGCTCGCCAACCCCTATTACGCCACCGCGCTCGTGCGTGCCTACAATGACTGGCTGGCGGACTACTGGCTTCCGCTGGACAAGCGCTTCAAGGGCTCCATCATCGTGGCCGCGCAAGACCCGCACGGTGCTGCCGCAGAAATCCGCCGCATGGGCCGCAACCCGGACATGGTGCAGGTGTTGATGTCCAGCGGCTCCTACCGCCCGTTTGGCGACAAGTTTTATCACCCCATTTGGGAGGCGGCCGCAGAAATGGACCTGCCCATTGCGGTGCATCTCGGCGGACAGGGCGGCATCAATTACAACCCGATTGGCTGCGGCCCCACCACTTTTTACTGGGAAACGCACGCGCTCTTGCTGCAGCCCGGCATGACCCACGTAGCCAGCGCAATTGCCAACGGTGTCTTTGAAAAATGGCCGAACATGAGTTTGATCATTATCGAATGCGGCGTGGCGTGGCTGCCGGCGCTGCTGTGGCGCATGGATGCCAATTTCAAATCGCTGCGCAAAGAAACGCCGTGGCTCAAGCGCCTGCCCAGTGAATACGCGCGCGACCACATTCGCATGTCCACCCAGCCGCTTGAGAACCCGGACAACAAGGATCATCTTTGGGCTGTACTGGAGGCAATTGACGGCAAGCACACGCTGCTGTTTGCCTCTGACTACCCGCACTGGGATTTTGATGACCCCACAAAAATTCCGCTGCCACCGGCTTGGCGTGAGAATGTGTTTGAGTTAAACGCGCGCAAGGTGTATTCACGCCTGCCGCAAACGCAAAAAGCCAAAGTAGCCGAGCTGGCCGCAGCCTGAGCGCAGCCGGCATGGCAGCCAAGCAAGAACTTGTGGTTTGCAAACGCACGGAGATTGCACCCGGCGAGCGCAAACTGGTGACTGTTGATGGCAAGCAGATCGGCGTCTTTAATGTTGGCGGGCAGTTCTTCGCGCTGCTGAACTATTGCCCGCATTACGGCGGCGCGCTATGCCGCGGGCCGATCACGGGCACCACACTGCCAACCAATGAGTTCAAGTTTGTTTACGGCCACGAGGGCAGCGTGCTGCGTTGCGCCTGGCACGGCTGGGAGTTCGATATTCCCAGCGGCGAGCTGCTCATCAATCGCAAGATCAAAGCCAAGCGTTATGCAGTGACGGTTAGTGCTGCCGGGGATGTTGTCGTTCATATCTAACTGCTGTTTGGTGCCCGCTGTGCCCGGCACCAAAACATGCATATCCACCGAACCACCACTCCATGAAAATCACTGATGTAAAAACTTTCGTGGTGGGCAATCCGCCACCGCACTTTGGCGGGCGCTACTGGATTTTCCTCAAGCTGACCACAGACAACGGCATCGTTGGGTACGGCGAGGTTTACTCCGTGCCCTTTCATCCGCATGTTGTTGCAAAGATGATTACAGATGTCTGCGAACGGAAGGTGATTGGCAGCGACCCTTTCAAAATTGAGCGGCTTTGGCGCAACATATATTCCAGCGGCTTTACGCAGCGCCCGGACACCTCGATCCTGGGTATTTTGAGCGGGGTCGAAATGGCGTGCTGGGACATTGTGGGCAAGGCACTGAACAAGCCTGTATACGAACTGCTCGGCGGCCAGGTGCACGAAAAGCTGCGCTCGTACACCTACATTTATCCGGAGGAGCGCGACCGCACCGGCGTCTACCATGACCCGCAGCTGGCTGCCGAACGCGCGGCTGAGTATGTGCGCCAGGGTTTCACGGCGGTAAAGTTTGATCCGGTTGGTGCGTATTCCGCCTTTGATCCGCGCCAGCTCTCATTAGAGGCGCTGCATCTTGGTGAGCAGTTTGTAAAACTCATTCGTGAAGCGGTGGGCAACAAATGCGACCTGCTGTTTGGCACGCACGGGCAAATGACGCCGGCCAGCGCCATCCGGCTTGCAAAACGCCTGGAGCCATATGATCCGCTTTGGCTGGAAGAGCCAACGCCGCCGGAGATGCCGGAGGAGATGGCGGTTGTCGCGCGGCACACCAGCATTCCGATTGCCACCGGTGAACGCCTCACCACCAAGTATGAATTTGCGCGGGTGCTGGCCAACCGCTCGGCTTCAATTCTGCAAATTGCCCTGGGGCGCGTTGGCGGAATTCTGGAGGCCAAGAAGATTGCCGGCATGGCCGAAGCCCACTACGCGCAGATTGCACCGCATCTCTATTGTGGCCCGATTGCCGGCGCAGCTGACATTCAACTGAGCACTTGCATTCCCAACTTCCTGATGCAAGAATCAATTCTTATGTGGGGCGGCTTTCAAGCGGAAATTTTGAAGGAGCCAATCCAGTGGCAGGATGGCTACATCATTCCGCCCACCAAGCCGGGCTTGGGGGTGGAGCTGAACGAGGAAGTTGCTGCCCGCCACCCGTACAGTGGCGACAAGCTGCACCTTGAGATGCATGAAGAACCAATAACCAACGAGGTATTTTGATGACACCTGCGGGCGCTGCAACATCCACCAAACGGCTTGGCTTTATCGGGATTGGAAACCTCGGCATGCATCTGGCTGGCAGCCTCTTGCGGGCCGGCTATGCGCTCACAATTTTTGACCTGAACAAAGCTGCTGCCAAAACGCTGCTGGCAGCCGGTGCGCGCTGGGCAGACTCGCCCGCAGAAGTGGGCAAGGCATCCGACACGGTCTTCACATGTCTGCCATCATCCAAAGCAGTCAGCGCGGTTGTGAGCGCTGACAATGGCGTGCTGGCCGGCCTGGCTGCGGGTGGCACGTGGATCGACATGAGCACCAACGATCGCGAGGAAACCATCCGGCTGGCCGCACTGGCGGCTGCCAAGGGGGTTGCCGCGCTGGAGGCGCCCGTTACCGGTGGTGTGCACAAGGCCGCGGCCGGGGACATCACCGTGCTCGTGGGCGGGGACCAGAAAGTTTATGAAGCGCATCTTCCCATGCTGCAGGCAATGGGCGGCGAAATTATTCACATGGGCCCGTTGGGCAGTGCGGCTGTGATCAAGGTGATCACAAACATGCTGGCGTTTATCAACTTGGTTGCAGTGGGCGAGGCATTAATGCTGGCCAAGCGCGGCGGGCTGGACCTCGCGCAATCCTTCCATGCCATCAAGGCCAGCTCTGGCAACAGTTTTGTGCACGAGACTGAAGGCCAGCTGGTTCTCAACGGCAGTTACAACATCAACTTCACAATGGATCTGGCGTGCAAAGATTTGGGGTTTGCAACGCAGCTCGGGCGCAACTTTGGCGTGCCGCTGGAAGTGGCGGGGCTGGTGGAGCAAACCTTCATTCGCGCGCGCTCACAATACGGCGGCGGCGCGTGGTCGTCGCAAGTTGTGAAGCTGCTGGAAGATGCCATGTCAACCGACCTGCGCGCGCCGGGGTTTCCGGCGGAGTTGTAGACCACAGACAGCGTAAGTGAACTGGCCGGCTGCGTTCCATACACCCACATTCACATGCCTGACGCTCAAGCCAAGAATGTAGTCATCGCGTGCATAGACACGCGCAATCCGCCGCAGCAGCTGGCAGCGTTTGCCGGCCTCAATATAAATGTGCAGCTTGTAATTGGTTTTGGAAACCCCGCGCAAGCCAGCCTGTTTCAGGCAGCTGATGCCATCATCACCGAAATGCATCCGGTATCAGCCGGCATGCTGGGCGCGTTGGCGCGCTGCAAAATCATCGCCTGTGCCAGCACCGGCTATGACTATGTAGATATTGAAGCCGCAGGCAAACTGGGCATTTGGGTTACAAACTGCCCCGGCTATTGCACCGATGAAGTTGCCACCCACACGATTGCGCTGCTGTTATCCCAGGCGCGGCGCCTGCCACAGATGCGTCAATTGGTGCGCGCCCAAGAATGGGATCCACGCCCGGTACGCCCGCTGCCCCACGTAAAGAATCAAACACTTGGCATCATCGGCTGGGGGCGCATCGGCAAGGCGGTGGCAGCCAAGGCGCTGGCGCTTGGCTTTGTTGTGGTCGCCCACGATCCATTTATTGATGCTGCGCAGATGCTTGCAGCCGGAGTGCAGCCTGCAACCAAAGAGGCGCTGTTGCAGCAGGCTGATTACGTAAGCTTACATACGCCGCTAACTGCCGCAACCAGGTTGATGATGAATGCGCCGATGCTTGCGCTTATGAAGCCGGGCGCCTATCTGATCAACACGGCGCGCGGTCTCTTGGTAGACGAAGCAGCACTACTTGCGGCCGTAAATCACGGGAGGATTGCTGGCGCCGCGCTGGATGTACTTGCGGCCGAGCCGCCGCCCGCAGACCATGCACTGCTCAACCATGACCTTATTTACATCACCCCGCATTGCGCGTGGTGCTCTGAGGAAGCCGACGAAGCCGTATGGGAATGGGCTGCTGGTTATGTGGCGGCCGTGTTCCGCGGGGAACGCCCGCAGGCAGCGGTCAATGTGGCGGCTGGCAAATAGCTGGTAAGTAATAACGCAAGCGGGCGGGCACCACTCGTTGGCCACACTGGTACTCCAGCCTCAACATCATTACGAATCTAAAACAGCTGCAGCCAGTTATAAAACAGCCTGCGCCAGAGCTAGTGCTCCAAGCACGCCGGCGCGGCTGCCAAGTGCCGGCGCCACAACGTAACGGTCAGTGTGCTCCAAGATCTCGGCCGCTTGCACGTAGCCGCCAAGCAATGACACCAGCTTCCGGCGCACAAGCGGCAGCAGCTGCGGCTGGCTCATTACGCCGCCGCCCATGATTATGCGCTGCGGCGAAAGCACGCAGACATAATTGGCCAGAGCCAGCGCCAGATAGTGCGCCTCCAATTCCCACGCGGGATGCCCAACGGGCAGCGTCTCCGCTTTTTGGCCCCAGCGTTTTTCCATCGCAACGCCAGTCGCCAGCCCTTCAAGACAATCACCATGGAACGGGCAGCTGCCCGCAAACGGATCAGCCACCAAATCGTGCGGCACGCGAATGTGGCCCATCTCCGGATGCAGCAGGCCATGCACCACGCGTCCGTTCACAAACGCACCACCACCGATACCCGTGCCAATCGTCAGATACAAAAAATTATCGAGGTCCTGCGCCGCACCCCAGCGCCATTCACCGAGGGCAGCGCCATTCACATCGGTATCAATGCCCACTGGCAGCCCAAGTGCGCGGCTGAACGCACCCGCAAGACTGGTATTTTGCCAGCCGGTTTTGGGTGTTGATGTGATGCAGCCATACGTGGCAGATGCTGGCTGTAGATCAAGCGGGCCGAAGGCAGCGATGCCAACGGCCGCCAGCCCGTCAAAGCGCTGCAGAAATGCAAGGCACTTTGCAATCGTCTCCACCGGCAGCGTTGTGTCGAAGCGCTCTTGCGCCCGCACATCATCCGGGCCAGTGCCCACAGCACACACAAACTTTGTGCCACCGGCTTCAACAGCGCCAACGAGAACTTGGGGTGAATTCATATGAGTTGAGCGGTACCGTGCCAGATTACTCTGGCAGCTAATTTGGGAAGCTTACCAAATTGTGCCGACACTAAACAAGTCTCGAATTCGGGGCGATTGTATACATTGTACGCGTTGCTTTTTGTTAGATACCAAAACACTCACTACGTGGGTTGATTGCAATTTGAACGCC
>QWRL01000001.1 GCA_003670425.1 Chloroflexota bacterium | reverse complement strand
TCATCCAGATAGGTGGTCTTCGTCATAATATGATCGGTTGGATGATTGCGGTATTGCAGCGCGTGCAAGCGTGCCAGGGCGCGCGCCAACTCGCGCCGGTTTGGGAATAAAACTGCAAAGTGATACAGCCCGGTTGTGCCGCGATAGCGCTTTAGATTTGGCGCCGCGGTGAGCTGCAGCAAGTCTGCACCGCCCGCGCCAAGACTGGCTTGCTGCCCGGCGCGCCGGTGGAGCTTGAACCCCAGCGCTGATTTATAAAATTCAATTTGGTTGTCGAGGCTTGCAACTGTTAGAGAAACCAGCCCCATCAATGTGGCGGGGTGAATTGAGAAATCAGCTTGCGCGCGGGTGCTGGCTTTTGAGTTCATGCTTGCCTTTAATTTAACTGATTTGAAAAGCCCGGCTGCACAGCATGCCGCGGCCGGCCCGCGACCGGTGCCACAACTGCTGCGCCTGCGGCCGCCTGCCAAACCACAGACCGCAGCGGCGCACCGTTAATGATGCAACACAGGCCTGCATCCAGCTGGCTTCGAACGGCATGTGCTTGTGGCCCCGCCCCATTATCACAGGGCGCCGGCATGCGGCGCAGCGCGGGCGCGCTGGGCGTTTTGTGCGGGAGCACAGCCGGTGCCGGCCGGCTGTGGTTTACTGCGAACTAGCGGGCGCCACTTCCAATACCACGCGCTTGCTGCGGGACAACCTGCCCATTAAATCAAACACGCGCTTTTGAAAGCCATACTTGCGGGTAAGGCACGCATCCGCATGCGTTGCCTCGGCCGGCGGCAGCACGCGCGCCGCGCCGGCAGCTTCCGCGCCCAGCACGCGCCCGCGCGCATCAGAGGGCGCCACATGCACACCCGCATTGTTGCGAATGCGCTTCACCTTGCCGGACCCGTCTGCTGTCACAATGAAGAGCCGGTCGCCCTCCTGCGCAAACCACACTGCCGTCGGCACGCCGGCACCGCTGCGCCGGTAGGTGGTCAGCGCCATGTACTGGTGCCCGTTTAAGTTTTGGAAAGCTGGCTGGTTGGACATGTGGTTGCTCCGCATTAAGGTTGCTTCGGAAATAATTTGATGGTACGGGCTGCGCCGCGCACAACTATGCCAGCTTCAGCGGCAGGCGGCGCAAGCGCTGCCCTGTGAGGGCAAACACCGCATTGGCAACTGCTGCCGCCACCGGGCCCAGCGGCGGCTCGCCCATGCCGTGCGGCACATCATCGCCCTGCAAAAACACCGTCTCCACCAGCGGCGCATCCGCCAGCCGCAGCAGCGGATAGCGGTCAAAGTTGGTTGCCTGCGCCTGGCCGCCGCTGAATGTAATCTCCTCCAGCAGCGTGGAGCTAAGGCCCATCATGATGGCACCCTCGGTTTGCGCAGCTGCTATGTCCGGGTTCACCAGCACACCGCAATCCACCGCGCTGGTAAAGCGCTGCACCTGCACGCGCGCACCCTGCACGGAAACCTCCGCCACCTGCGCCACCACGGTGCCGGCATCCCAACTGCAAGCCAGCCCGCGCGCGCGCCCGGCCGGCAGCGCCGTGCCCCAGCCGGCCCGTTCGGCTGCCGCCAGCAGCACCGCCTTAAAGCGTTCGCCCAGCTTATCTTGCGGTAGATGCTGCAGCCGGAACTGCAGCGCGTCAACGCCGGCGGACAGCGCCAGCTCATCCATAAAACTTTCCACCGCAAACACATTCGCCAGCAGCCCCAGCCCGCGCCAGAAGCCCGTGGGCACTGGCAGCGCAACCGGCTGGCTGGTAACCTGCCGGTTGGGGATGTTGTAGCGCAGCAGGCCGCCGCGGTACGCGCCAAAGTCCGCGCCCAGCAGCCGGCCCACCAGCGCGGGAAACACATTGCCGCTGGCCTGCGCATGGCTCATGGCCACAATCCGGCCGGCGCCATCCAGCGCGCCCTGCAGCACATGCTGCGTGGGCGGCCGGAAGAAGCCGTGCTGAAACTCCTCGGCGCGCGTATAGCTCACAGCCACCGGGCGCAGCGCCGCCGCGGAAAGGCGCGCGGCATCCAGCGCCACATCCACATTCAGCTTGCGGCCAAAGCTGCCGCCCAAATATGTGGCGGTAACCTCCACCTCCGCAGCCTTGCGCCCCACTGCCTTGGCCACATCTGCGCGCAGCGAACCCGGCGACTGCGTGGAGCACCACACCAGCACTTTGTCCGGGAGCACATGCGCCAGCGCAGCCTGCGGCTCCAACTGCGCGTGCGCCGCAAACGGCGTGCGGTACTCTGCGCGCAGCGCGTTTGCAGCGGCCAGCGGCGCAGCCACGCTGCCCGCGCTTTGCAGCACCGTGCCCGCGCCGGGCTGCACAGTAACCAATGCTTCCATGTCCGCCTGTTCCACCACATCGCCTTCGGACCATTCCAGCTGCAGCGCGTCCAGTGCTGCAATCGCCTGCGCGCGCGTTTCTGCAGCCACACCGGCAAACTCCGTGGTTGCCACCACCGCCACCACACCCGGCTGGCTGCGCGCAGTGCCGGGCGCAGCGCTCAGCAGTTTGGCGCCCATGCGCGGCGCGCGCGCCACCGCGCCGTAAGCCATGTTGGGCAGGCGCATGTCAAAGCCATACTGCGCAGCACCGGTGATCTTGGCAGCGAAGTCCACGCGCGGCATGGGCTTGCCGATGAATTCAAACTGCGCCGGCTCCCGCAGCTGCGGCTCCTGCTTGGAGGCCACCCACGCGCCTTGCTTGGCGCTCACAATCTGCCCAAAGGTTAGCGCCTGGGAAGGATCTGCTGTTGCGGCCACCACGCCGCCGGCCACCGTCAGCTTCTCTGGAGCCACACCCAGCTGGCGGGCGCCCTCCTCTTGCAGCATCAGGCGCAGCGCTGCGCCGGCCGCGCGCAGCGGGTTGTAAAGCGAACTTACCACAACGCTGCCTCCCACGGACATCGTGCCCATATCAAAGCCGCGCGCTGTGCTGGCATTCAGCACTTCCAGCTGCTCCCATGCCGGGCGCAGCTCCTCTGCCGCAATTTGTGCCAGCGCGGTGTGCACGCCCTGCCCCATTTCCGCTTTGGGCAGGTACAGGCGCACGCGGTTCTGCGGCGTAACTTCAAACCATACAAAGGGATCCTTGGGCATGGTGCCCGCCGGCGCGCTTGCAGAATCCAGCATGCCGGCAATTTTGAGGCGTGCAAAGGGCAGGGATAGCGGCAGCCCCACGGCCAGCGCACCGCCGGTTACGCCCAGCCCAATCAGCAGCTTGCGGCGGCTGAACTTCCACTTGCGCGGTGGTGTGGCACTCATGTTGTGCCTGCCGGCTGCGCTGCCAGCTGGGCAGCGCGCAGCACACCCTTGCGAATGCGTGCGTAACAGCCGCAGCGGCAGTAATTATTTTGCATGGCATCCAGCAACTGCGCTTCGCTGGCTGCCGGGTTCTGCTCCAGGAAGGCAGCGCAGGTCATCATCTGGCCGCTCATGCACCAGCTGCACTGCGGCACCTGCTCCTCAGTAAAGGCCTGCTGCACCGCATGCAGGCGCACGCTGCCGTCCGGCTGCATTTGCGCCAGGCCCTCAATGGTGCGAATGGCAGCCTTGGCTGCCTGCGCCAGCGGCGTCAGGCAGCTGCGCGCTGCCACGCCATCCAGATGCACCGTGCAGGAGCCGCAGATACCCGCACCGCAGCCGTACTTGGTGCCCGTCAGGCCCAGCTCGTCGCGCAGCACCCACAGCAGCGGGCGCAGCCCGTCGCCGTCGGCCACCGCAAAAATTTCGCCATTAATATTTAATTGCATAGATCACCGGGCTGCTTTAGCCGTCCCAAGTTTATCGCGTGCGGCGTGCGCTGCCGCCGGGTTCTACGCGGCTGGCTTACTGCACCAGCGCCGCGCGCACCTTCACCACCACTTTTTTAATTGCGGCCGGTGCGCCGTCTGCCAGCTTGGGCATGTGCGCGTCCGCGGGGTACAGCACCGTAAATAAACCGGGGTGCAGCAGCAGTTGCGCGCCCGCCACGCCGGGATGCACAAAGAATGCAGCATCCGACTTGGCATCGTACGCCGTCTGCACCTGCAGGCCGGCCAGTGCAAACCAGTCCAGGCGTTCCGTGCCGTGCAGCGTGGCCTGAATATCTATGTAGGTGCGGTGCGCCTCCAGCACGCTTTGCTGCGCGGGGCCGGTCTCGTGCGCCATCACCATCGCGTAAATGTCGTCGCCCTGCAGCGCGTGGCGGCCGTCCGCGGCATCCGGCTTCAGCGCCAGCACATACTCAAATGCCAGGCGCCAAGGCGCAGACGAAAAATAGCGCGGCCACTCGCTCAGTTGGTCAAAAATCATGGTGTTGCTGCTCCTAATATTATTTGCGCGCGGCAGCCCGGCCGCGCGCGTTGGCTGCTAATCGGCGTCCCGTCAGTTGCTGTCGTTGAGGCGCTGCAGTTCTGCCGAGGTGCGTTCGGCTGCGGCGTCGCCGAGGGACTTCTCGTCCGGGGCGCTGTCTGCCAGCGCCTGGTCTTCCCTGTCAAATGCATCCGCATACATGCTGGCCCAGCGCGCGTAGTGCATGGCCATGCCGCTCATATGGCTGTGGGCCGTCATACAGTCCGGCGGCGGGTGCATCAGCGCCACGCGCTGCGGCATGCGCGTTATTTCCGCAGCCTGCGCATGCATTTGCTTCTGCCACTCGGCTGTGTTTTGGATGCTGGAGTCCGCGCCCACCAGGTTTAGCAGCGCCTGGAAGCGCTCCATTGCACTGCAGGACTCGGCTACCATGCTGCGGATGGAGGCGTAATACGGGCTGCGCCGCGCGCTTGGGCTGTTGCGGCTGCGGTTGGAAAGCCACCGGTACACCAGCAAGATGATGATGGTGGAGATGCAGGCTTCCATCGCGCAACTTTACCACCGCTATAATAAATTCTGGCGGCGCAACAAACGCTGCCAGCGCGCATGGCACCAAACCTTTACGCACTAATTCTGGCCGGCGGCAGCGGCACGCGCTTGTGGCCGCGCAGCCAGCCGCAGCTGCCCAAACAATTTTTGGATTTCACCGGTGATGGCTCGCTGCTGCAGCTGGCGCGCCAGCGCCTGCATCCGCTGATACCGGTGGCGCGCACTTTTGTGGCCACGCACACCGACCACCGCGTGCTGGCGCACCAGCAGCTGGGCAGCGTGCCCGCCGGAAATATTCTGGCAGAGCCAAGCGCCCGCGGCACGGCAGCCGCCATCGGGCTGGCAGCGCTGCACATCCGGCGCCGCGACCCGCTGGGGATTATGGCAGTCCTCACCGCCGACCATCTAATCTCAAAGAAGCGCGAGTTCCAAACTGCGTTGAAGAGCGCTGCACTGCTGGCTGCAGACGGCTGGCTGGTGACGCTGGGCATCACGCCGAGCCGCGCAGAAACCGGCTACGGCTACATCCAGCGCGGGCCGGCGCTGCCCGCGCATGGCGCGCAGCGCGCATACCGCGTGGCGCGCTTTGTAGAGAAGCCCGCGGCGCAAAGCGCGGCTGCGTATCTGGCCAGCGGCGAGTACAGCTGGAACAGCGGCATGTTCATCTGGCGCGCCCAGCGCGTGCTGGAAGAGATGGCGCTGCACATGCCAAAGCTCTCCGCAGGGCTGGAGCAGATTGGCGCTGCGCTTGGCCAGGCGCACGCAGCGCGCACAATGGCAAAGGTCTGGCCGCAGCTGCCGGTGGAAACAATTGACTACGGTGTGATGGAAAAAGCAGCGCGCGTGGCGCTGCTGCCGGTGGAGATTGGCTGGAGCGATGTGGGCAGCTGGGATGTGGTGTACAACCTGCTGCCGCACGATGCGCACGGCAACGCGGTGTCCGGGCAGCACGCCTCGCAAGACACGCGCAACAGCCTCATCTACAGCGGGCACCGCATGGTGGCCACGCTGGGCCTGCAAGACATGGTGGTGGTGGATACGCCCACGGCGCTGCTGATCTGCCCGCGCAACCGCGCGCAAGATGTAAAACTGCTGGCGCAGATGGCGGCGCAAAAGCCAAAAGCCGGCGCGCCAAAAAAGAAGCGCGGCACCGCCGCGGCGCGCAAGCCGGCAGCGCGCGCCAAAACAAAACCCCGCAAGCGCGCATAGCGCAGCGCACGGCGCCAGGGCGCGCCTAAAATCCAATCTGATGCTGCGAGAGGCGCTCGAAGCCGCCGGCTGTTATCAAATAGTTGTGCTCGATGCGCGCCCCACCCCAGCCTTTGATGTATGCACCGGGCTCCAGCGTGACCACATTGCCCGCCTGCAGCGTGTCCGTACTATGCTCCACCAAAAACGGCGCCTCCGGGTGGCCAAGGCCCAGGCCATGCCCGGCGTGATGAAAGAAGGCCGCGCCCAGCCCCGCAGCCACAAGTGAGGCGCGGCAGGCAGCGTACACCTGCGCGCCAGTCGCACCCGGGCGCAGCTCGCCTTCGGCAGCACGCATGGCAGCTTGCAGCGCAAGCATGTGCTGCTGCTGGCTGTGCGTTGGCGCGCCCACGCACAGCGTGTTGGTGATGTCCGCGCGATAGCCGCCGATTACCGGGAAGATGTCGAAGATCATCAGGTCGCCGGTGCGCAGCACATTTGCGGTGGGCGGGCCGCCGCCGCTTTCCGTGCGCTTGCCGGCTGCAAAGTCGCCCAGCAGCACAATCGGCTCCCCAGCCGCGCGCGTGATGGCGGCCTGCACCTCTGCATAAACTTCAAGCTCGCTGCGTCCGGCCTGCAGCGCCGTGCGCGCGCACAAGTGGCCGGCCTCCGTGGCGCGGATGGCGCGCCGGATGCAGGCCAGCTCATCCGCAAACTTAACGGCGCGCATGGCTGCCAGCGGCGCGCCGGCATCGGCCACGGGCGCAGCCGCCAAGCCGGCGCCGGCGCCAGCCGGAAAGTGCCCGGCCTCCACCGCCACCTGGCGCGCAGCGTTGTAGCGCGCAGCCAGCAGCGCAGCCAGCGCGCCCGCAGCCGCGCCAAGTTTTTCCGGCGCGGAGTTTCCAAAGTCGTACCAGCTCCAAGCTTCGCGCGCGTCCACAAATGCAGCCTGCGCTTCACTGCGGGCTTTGTTGTCGTGCAGCAGGCGGCACTCGCCAGTGCGGCTAAGCAGCAGAAAGTTGAGCCCCCATCCGGAGAGTTCAGTCGGGTTCATCAGAAACCCGCTCAGGTAAAAAAGGTTGCGCGGCTCAGAAATAATTATTAGGTCGCAGGCGGGCAGCCGCTCCCACAGCAGGCGGCGGCGTTCCCGGCAACCGGATTCAGTCAGCATGTTGTTTCTCCATTCGCCGCAGAGGGAAGGCACGCACTGCGTGCACTTGCTCCGTGCCTAAGCCAAAGTATAGACGGGCAGCGCGCTATTTTAATAAACCAACGATGACCGGATAGATGTTCTGCTCCATGATGATGCGCTGCCCGGCGGGCGTGGGGTGAATGCCGTCGGGCTGGTTGAGCACGGGGTCAAGCGCCACGCCCTCAAGCAAGAAAGGGATCAGCGGCAGGGAATACTTTTTTGCGAGCACCGGATACATGGCGTCAAAGCTGCCCACATAGGCACTGCCCAAATTATGCGGCGCATACATGCCCGCCAGCACAACGCGCGCACCGGACTGCGCCAGAGTGTTGATGATGGATTCCAGCTGCGCGAGCGCCGCTGCGGGATCGATGCCGCGCAGCGCGTCATTGCCGCCCAGTGCCACAATTACAATGTCGCCTTTTTGCCGCGCAATAAAGTCTGCGCGCCGCTGCCCGCCGGCGGTGGTCTCACCGGACACGCCGCTGTTCACCACGCGCACCGCATGCCCTTCCGCCCGCAAGCGCGCCTCCAGCAGCGCCGGATACGCTTCTTCAAGTTGTACGCCTAAGCCAGCGGTGATGCTGTCGCCCATCACAATAATCACCGTCTCACGGCTGGCAACAGCAGACGCCGCGGCCGGCTGTCCCGCCGGCTGTGGCCCATCGCGCTGCGCGCTGCGGCCCATGGCTGCGCAGGCGTTGAGCAGCAGCGCTGCCGCCAATGCCATAGCCGCCATTTGCTGCACGCGCGGCAAATTGCGGCTCACAGCGTGCCACCATTCAAAACGGTACACTCGCAACCTATGATCCAACTATCCAACATAATGAAATCATATCGCCAAGGCGCCACGGTTGTGGATGTGCTGCGCGGCGTAAACTTGGAAGTTGCAGCGGGCGCATCGGTGGCAATTGTGGGCGCATCCGGCTCCGGCAAATCCACGCTATTGTCCGTGATGGCGTGCATGGACCGGGCCGACTCCGGCCGGCTGGTGTTGAACGGCCGCGATGCAACGGCGCTAACCGAGAGCGAGCTGGCACAGCTGCGCAACCGCCAGCTGGCAATTGTGTTCCAGTCTTTTGAGCTGGTGCCCGCCTTCACCGCACTGGAGAATGTGATGCTGCCGCTTGAAATCCGCGGCACCACGGCGCGCGCAGTGGCTGCGGATGCGCTGCACTCCGTGGGGCTGAGCCACCGCCTGCACCACCTGCCCGGCCAGCTTTCCGGCGGCGAAGAGCAGCGCGTGGCCATTGCGCGCGCGCTGGCGCAGGACACGCCCATTCTCTTTGCGGATGAGCCGACCGGCAACCTGGACCGCAGCACCGGCAGCGAAATTACTGCGCTGCTGCTGCAGGGCGTGCGTGAGCGCAAAAAGACGCTGGTGCTGGTGACGCACGACACGGAGTTTGCGCGCCATGCCGACTGCATCATGCGCCTGGACAACGGTGTGCTGACCGCGGAGCCCGGCCGATGATTGTGCGGCTGGCAGTGCGCATACTGCGCCGCAATGCAGCGCGCCTGCTGATCACCGGCCTCTCGCTGGCGGTGGGCGCGTTTGCGCTGGCGGCAGTGCTTGGCATTGTGCAAAGCACCGAGCGTTTTCTGCGCGCCGAAAGCAACGTGTTGATTGGCGGCGATGTTTCCATCTCTTCCTCCACGCGCGTGGATGCAGACACCGACCCCGTAATCTTAGAAGCGCGCGCAGCCGGCGTGCTGCTGGCACGCACCACCGAAATGCTGGTGATGACGCGCAGCACAAACCCGAAACTGGTGCGCGCCGACGGCACGAGCCCGACTGCGCTGGCCAGCGCAAAAATTGCGGACGGTGCGTACCCGTTGTATGGCGCATTGCAACTGGAGCAGGCGCTGCCGCAGCTGCCCTCCCCGCGCGGAATTTTTGCCAGCCAGCTGCTGGCGCGCCGTTTGGGCGCAGCGGTCGGCGACACAATCATGGTTGGCGACAGCAGCTTCATTGTGGAAAACATTATTGTGCGCGAGCCGGACGAGATGGGCAGCGGCTTCCGCCTCGGCCCGCCGCTGCTGGCCACGGAGGCGGGCTGGTTGCGCACCGGCATCACGCGCGAGAACAGCCGCGTCAGCAATAAATTGCTGCTGCGCTTTCCAGCCGGCCTGCGGCGCAGCGCGGAAGCGCAGCTCACACAGCGCATTGAGGAGCACTTCCTGGCCGATGGCGCGCAGGTGGCGGTTGCCACGCGCGGGCCGGAGAATTTGCTGCGCGCCACAGAAGCCGGCCAGCGCTTCTTCTTCACCGTGATTGTGCTGGCGCTCTTTCTGGCTGCGGTGAACATCCGCGTAAATCTGGCTTACCTGCTGGCAGCATTGACGCGCACCGCAGCCATCATGCGCGCGCTGGGCATTGCACGGCGCGCGCTGGCAGCCATCTTTGCGGTGATCATCGCCGCGGTGGCGCTGGCGGGCGGCGCGGCGGGCGCGCTGCTGGGCAACATTGGCGCAGCGGCTGCGCTGCCGTATGTTTCCCAGCTGCTCGAACGCACACTGCAGCCGGATGTGCTCACCGCCAACATTCCGGAGGTGACGCTCTTTTCGCTGGCGCTGGCACTTATGGCCGGGCTGGGTTTTCTGGTGCGCATCTCGCGCACCGAGCCCAAAATTTTACTGGGGGGCTACTCACAGTCCGCTGCTGTTTCCACAGCCATGCATGAGCTGCCCTTTCTGGCGCTCTCGCTGGTGGCGATTGGCGCCGGCGTGTGGCGCCTGACCGGCAGCGCAGGCGTTGCGGGCACGGCTGTTGCCGTTATCCTGGGTGGCTTTGCCGGAATTGCACTGCTCACGCACACGCTGGTGAAGTTGCTGCACAAGCACCGCGCCCGGTTTCGCTTTCAGGTGCGGGCCATCATCGCCTTCGTGCACCATCAAGGGCCAGTGTTCACCTCGGCCGTGGCATCGCTGGCAATTGCCGTGGCTGCCGTCTCAACCATCATCTTGCTGGAGGCAAATGTGCTTGGCAACCTGCGCGGCCAGTTCCGGGCAGATGCGCCCAACCTCTACCTGCTGGATGTGCAGCCGGACCAGGAGCAGGGCGTGGCCGCAATGGTGGGCGAAAGCTGGCGCATGTTTCCGGTGGTGCGCGGGCGTTTTATCGAGCGCGACGGCGTCAAGATCCAGGAACTTGGCGACAAGCACAACCATGAACTAACGCGCGAATTCAACCTCACGTATCGCACTGAATTAATTGCCGGCGAAGAGATCACGGCCGGCACCTGGCACGGCGCCAGCGGCCGCGGCGAGATTTCGGTGGAGCGCGATTTTGCCGAGCGCGCAAACATTTTGCTGGGCTCGACGCTCACATTTTTGGTGCAGGGCTTTCCGGTTACCGCCAAAGTTACCAGCCTGCGCAGCGTGCAGGCGGATGGCGGCCTGCCATTTTTCTTCCTCGTCTACTCGCCGGAGGTGCTTGCAGATTTTCCACGCTCGGCCTTCGGCTATGGCTTCCTGCCGCCGGCGGAGATCAATGGATTGATTTCAAATCTGGTGGAGCGCTACCCGAATGTGTCTGCGTTGCCCACGGCGGACATCATTGAGCTGGTGACGCGCGTTGTGACGCTGCTGGGCGCGGCGGTGGCTGCTGCCGCGGTGCCGGCTTTTGTACTGGGCCTGTTGATGACTGTTTCGCTGCTGGCTGCGGCCGTGCGCGAGCGCACCAATGACATGCTGGTCTTCACAGCAGTGGGCGCGCCGCGCCCGCTGCTGTTCGGGTTGTTTGTGCGCGAGTCGCTGGCCGGCCTCACATTTGCCGCAGTGCTGGGCGTGGTGATTTCACATGTGACGGTGCTGGTGCTGAACCGCACGCTGTTTGAGTTCACGCAGTACTTCTTCTCGCCGCTGGTGATTGGCGCCGTGGTATTTTTGTTCATCGCCGCCACAGCCGTGGCGGTGCTGGCCGCCCGCCAGCTTTCGCAGGTTTCGCCGGCGGCTTTGCTGCGCAAACAGTAAGGCGCGCTGCGCTCAGCTAAAGTTCAGCACGCACTTCACAATTTCGGGGGCGGCTAGCAGCTCATCAAACAGCTGCGCGCCTTCGGCCAGCGCTGACAACAATAAAGGGTGCCTGTTAATTTGGAGGCAGCTGGCGCGCTGCCGCAACCATGGCCAGCAGGTTCGCATCCGGCGCGCTCAAATCCAAATCGCAGCCGGGCCAGATCGCGTCCACATGTTCGGCAGCAGCCAGCACCGCCTGCTGCACCTGTGCGGGCGTGCCGTGCGCCAGCACACCTGCCGGATCAATGTTGCCAAACAGCAGCTGCCCGGGTGCCAGCGCAGCGCGCGCCGCGGCGGCATCCGTCAGGTGGTCGATGTTGATGGCCTCGGCCGCCAGCCCGGCAAGCAAACCGAGGGCTGCATCCAGCTTGCCGCACATGCTCAGCACGCGCGGGGCTGGCAGCGCTTGCAGCAGCTGCTGCAGTGGTGCCTGCACCACCCGCCGAAAAGTGCGCAGGCCCACGTAGCCCGGCGAGCCGCCCATCTCATGCACAGTAATGAAGTCTGCGCCGGCAGCCAGATACACGCGCGCCACGCGCGCAATAAAATCAGCCAGCTGCTGCAGGCCGGCACTGACCGCTGCCGGCTCCTCAACAATTTGGTTTAGCAAGGCGTCACCATCCACCAAATAAAGTGCGAGGGTAAACGGGCCGGGCACCCACGCACCCACCAGCGCTTGCTGCCCCACGCTTTGCACCAGCAAGCGGATAGCCTGCGCCACCACGCTCACGCGCCCCAGCTCAGCCACCGGGCGCGGGTCAATTTGAAGTTGCGAAAGTTTTGTGAGCGGAAATTGCGGCACACGCGCGTACTGCGCCGGCTCGGCGCCCGCACAAAAATCCACCTGCGCGCCAAGCGCCTCGGCTTCCACGCACAAGTCCAGCGGCACACTCACCGATGCCATTCCGAACACATCCCGGCTAGTGGCTGCAGCGGCAGCCAGCTTGTGCGCATCCGCATGCACAGCGCTAAAGTGCGCGCCACTGCGCGCCAGCCCGGCTGCAGTTACGCTGCACAGCCCGCTAAAACACGGGCGGCTGGCCGGCCGTACACCCCGCAGCAAACCCAGCGCCGCAGCGCGCTCCGCACCGGCTAGCGGCTGCAAATTAGCCGGCATCGGTCCGGTCACGCGCCCTGTTCATTGAAGCAATACAGTACCGCACACCCGCCAGCCCGCCGCATCACAGCAGGCGGTGCGGCAAACTTTCAACGCGGCCAGCGCCGGTCACCAGCACCCAATCCAGCTTGCGCTGCAGCTCACGCACGGTTGCAGCGCCGCCGTATGTCATGCCGGAGCGCAGCCCGCCCACAATGTCCGCCACAATTGCCTCTTCATCTTCGCGATATGCCACTTCCATCGCCACTCCCTCAGCCGTTTTCCAGTCGGCCATGCCGCCGTGGAAATCCTCCTGCACTTCTGCACTGGCCATTCCGCGGTAAGACTTGAACTTTTGCTCGACGCCGTTAACCATGCGGCTGATGACCGCACCCGGCGTGACGCGGGTTCCGGCCAGCATGCTGCCCACCATTACAAAGTCCGCGCCAAATGCGAGCGCCTTCACAATATCGCCGGGTGTGCGGATGCCGCCATCAGCAATCAGCGAGCGGTCCACGCGCGCGCACTCCTGCACCGCGGTGAGATTGGGAACGCCAAAGCCGGTCTTCACGCGCGTGGTGCACACCGCGCCGCCGCCAATGCCCACCTTGATCACATCCGCGCCGCATGAAGCCAGATAGTCTGCGCCGGCATAGGTGGCCACGTTGCCGGCGATGATGCATGCGTTCTCGCCCACCAGCTCGCGCATGGTCTTCAGCGTGCGCCCCACATACTTGGCATGCGCATGCGCCACGTCAATGCAAAAGTATTGCGCGCCCTCCGCCAGCAGCGCGCTTGCCCGCTCCACATCGGCGCGGGCACAGCCCACGGAAACGGCCGTTGGAAAGCGGCACAGGCGGTACTCGGCCACATTGCGTTCAATCGGCATAAAGCGGTGCAGCACGCCCATGCCGCCGCGCTCGCCGATGAAGTTGGCCATGGCGTGCTCGGTGACTGTGTCCATGTTGGCGGTGAGCACCGGCAGCCGCATGCCCAGCTTGCCGCTGCGATCGGTCACACTGGTGTCCACCAGCTTGCGCGATTCGTAGTGGTTGTACGAAGGCACCAGCAGCACGTCGTCATAGGTGATCGCCTGTTTCATAATTGTTGCTCCGCGGCGGGGGGCTGCACACGCGCCTTTACCGCCTGATATTGTGTTTGATAGTGCGCCAGCATTTCCGCATAGCCCACGCGTGGCAGTTGCACTTTAAATTCCAGCTCCAGCTGCGCGCCCAAATCCGCAGCGCCAGGCAGCGCTGCAAACGAGAGCGCCTGGATGCGCGCGTACAACTCCTCACGGCTGGCAGTTGTGCGCTGCAGCAACTGGTGCAAATAGTAGCTGGAGTGCATGCCGGGCGCCGCCGCAACGCGCGCCCGCATGGCATCCCGGTCAATGTGCAAGTCCGCCAGCAACTGCTGCAGGCGCCGCAAGCTGTACACCACCAGCCCCAGATTATCCGGCAGGTACAGGCGCTCGGCAGCCGAGTGTGAGATGTCGCGCTCATGCCACAGCACAATGTTTTGCAGCGCAATCTCCACATGCGAGCGCAGCACGCGGCTGATGCCCGTCAGGTTTTCGCTTGCCACCGGATTGCGCTTGTGCGGCATGGTGGAAGAGCCGCGCTGTCCCGCACCAAACCCCTCAGCCACTTCACCCACCTCCGAGCGCTGCAGCAGCCGGATCTCAGTCACCAGCCGTTCAAGCGCGCCCGCATAAAGTGCGTTGATGCCCACCAGCTTTGCCAGCCGGTCGCGCGGAATAATTTGCGTGCTCACCGGCTCCACCTTCAAGCCCAGTTCCGCAGCCAGCAGCGCTTCCACGTGCGGCGGCAGCACCGTGTAGTTGCCCACGGCACCAGACAGCTGCGCCGTCAGCTCATGCTTTGCGTAGCGCTGCAGGTCTGCCGCACGGCGCTGCAGCTCCGCGTAAAAAGACAGCCACTTTTGCGCCAGCAGCATCGGCTCCGCGTACATGCCATGCGAGCGTCCGATGCACAACACATCCTCGCTCTGCGCAGCCAGCTGCCACAACTGGCGCAGCACGGCCTGCAGCTCCGCCTGTACAATTTGCAGCGTCGCACGCAGCTGCAGTGCCAGCGCCGTATCAATGATGTCCGAGGACGTGGCGCCAAAATGCACATAGCGCGCAACCGCGGGCGGCAGCTGCTCCGCCAGCGATTCGCAAAATGCCACCACATCGTGCTGCGTGCGCAGCTCGAGCTGCGCAATGCGCGCCGCGTCTATGCGCGCCTTCGCCTGCACCAAATCCGCTGCGCCAGCCGGCACGCCAAATCCGCCGGCAGCTTCCAGCGCCCGCAGCAGCGCGGTCTCCACCTGCAGGAAGAAGCCAAACTTGCCGGAGTTGCTCCAAATGTGGGCGACATCCGCACACTCGTAACGCTCAATCATGCCGCCCGCCCTCTTATAATTCGGACGGGCGCAGTAAGCGACCGGCCGCGCCGCCCAAAATCATCATGAAAACTCTCGCAATCATTGGCGCCCAGTGGGGGGACGAAGGCAAGGGCAAGGTCACCGACTTTTTTGCCGGCCGCTGCGATGTGGTGGTGCGCTTTCAGGGTGGCAACAATGCCGGCCACACGATTGTTGTAGATGGCCGCAAAATCGTGACCCATCTGGTTCCCTCGGGTATTATGACGCCGCACGCTTTGTCCATTATAGGACACGGTGTGGTGCTGGACCCGCGCAGCTTTGTGCAAGAGCATGCAGACCTGACGGCTGCGGGCGTGTCCATCAGCCCCGCCAACCTGAAGATCTCGCTGCATTGCAACATCATCACCAGTTATCACCGCCTCTTGGATGGCGCGCGCGAGGCACAGGGTGCGGTAAAGCTGGGCACCACCGGGCGCGGCATCGGCCCGGCTTATGAAGACCGCGCCTCGCGCCGCAGCCTCAAGCTGGCAGACCTGCTGGATGAAAAGCGGCTGCAGGCGCAGCTGGCGCAAGTCCTGGATGAGAAGCAAACGCTTTTTGAGCAGCGGTACCACGTGGACTATCCCGCACTCAAAGACGAAGCAGCTGCGCTGCTGGAGTTGGGAAAGTTCCTGCGCCCCTACGCTGCCGACACATTTGGCCTGCTGCAGCAAATGCAATCCGAGCAGCGCAAGATTTTGTTTGAGGGGGCGCAAGGCATCTTGCTGGATGTTGATTACGGCACCTATCCGTTTGTAACTTCCTCCAGCACCGGGCTGGCGGGAATATATTCCGGCGCCGGAATGCAAGGCGCACCAGACGCGGTGCTTGGCCTGTGCAAGGCATACACCACACGCGTCGGCAGCGGCCCCTTCCCCACCGAACTGCTGGACGAAACCGGCAACACCCTGCGCGAACTGGGCGGCGAATACGGCGCCACCACCGGCCGGGCGCGGCGCTGCGGCTGGCTGGACCTGCCGCTGCTGCGCTACGCCGTGCGCGCCGGCAATCTCACCTCACTCGCACTCACCAAGCTGGATGTACTGGCCAGGCTGCCCGCGCTGCAAGCCTGTGTGGCGTATGAATATGATGGGCAGCGCCTGGATGCGGCCTATCCGGGCTTGGACCTGGCACGCGTGCGCCCTGTATATGAAGTGCTGCCACCCCTGAAAGATGCTGCCGGATTGGGAGCTGACCGTCTGCCACCGAGCGTCGCAAACTATGTTGCCTTTATCGAACGCCACCTGCAAATTCCGGTGGGCCTGCTGTCGTTTGGGCCGGAGCGCAGCCAACTGCGCCAGCTGCGTGAATATTTTTAGCAGCGCTGCAACGCCGCTGAAGAATTAATCCTACCCGCCCAACACCAGATTGCGCAGCATGCCGATGCCGCCGATGGTGATCTGCACATCGTCGCCGGGCTGCAGTGTGAAGTCATCCGGCGGCACTAGGCCGGTGCCCGTCATGAGGAAGACACCCGCAGGAAATGCGTTGTAGCGCCCCAGGTAGCCGCCCAGCTCCGCAACCGTGCGCTTCATCTCGCGCGTGCTAGTCTCGCCAACAAACACGGCAGCCCCGGCCCGCTCGATGCGCAGCCCGATGGTTGCGCCGGGCTGCAAGTCAAGGTCAGGCAGCAGCGTGATGGCCGGCCCGAGCGCGCAACTGCCCGTGTAAATTTTGGCTTGCGGCAAATAGAGCGGGTTGGCGCCTTCAATATCGCGGGACGACATGTCATTGCCAACGGTGTAGCCCACCACCTGCATATCAGGCGCAAACACAACCGTCAGCTCGGGCTCGGGCACATTCCAAAAAGAATCGCCGCGGATGCGCACCGGCGCGTGCGGTCCCACCACGCGCTGTGGCGTGGCCTTCATAAAAATTTCCGGGCGCTCCGCGCTATAAACCTTGTCGTAGACACCGATGTTGTGCGCCTCTTCCTCGCGCGCCTCGGCGCTGCGCCGATACGTTACACCAGCAGCCCACACCTCCTGCTCGTCAAGCGGCGCCAAAAGGTGCGGCCGGTTTGCGTCCGGCGCAACCAGCAAGTCTGCCCAGCGCGCCGCAGGCTGTGCGCCACTGACTGTAGAGTGCAGTAGTTCAATTGCGCGCGCCAGCCCTTCACGCAAAACAAATTGCATCCATGCGTTCAGCGTTGCCAGGCCCGGTTGGTGGCTGGCCGTCAGGTCATACACCTGCCCGGCGCGCACGGCCGCCAGCCGCGCGCCACTGCCCGGCAAAAAGTAACGGCAAAGCTGCAGCTTGGTTTCCATCGCAGATTGTTTATTGACCATAAAAAGATGCCGGTGTGGGGATGAGTGGGTTATGCCAGCGGCGGGGCAGGCTAGTACCCCACCGCCAGACAAAGGCGGTCCCGACGGGATTCGAACCCGCGATCTCTGCCTTGACAGGGCAGCATGTTAACCGCTACACCACGGGACCGTGCGCGGGAGTATAACATCCGCAAAAAACCGGCGCCAAGCGCGGTGCACTTGCTGCACTCACGGCGCTCGGTTATCATCCACCAGCGGCACAAAAAAACCGCGGCCGGATGGCAGCGGTTGGCAGGCGGCAGTTGCTGTACGGGCGGCTAGGTCTTGGCCAGCGCCTTCATGCACTTGGTGCACATCGTCACCTGCAAACGCCGCCCATTTTGAAGAATGGTGGTTTTTTGCAGGTTGGGTTTAAATGTGCGCCGGGTGGCGTGCATAGACTTGGGCACATTGCGCCCAAATCCGGTAATCTTGTTGCAGGTGACACACTTAGCCATGAACTTTTTCTTCCTCGCCCGCGATTGTACCACGCTCAACCGGCGCCCCCGGCAGGCTGCGGCCCGATGAAGGCCGCCAGCGCACCGCCCGGGCGCATTCAAATTGCGCCGGCAGCAATTGCCAAAATTGCGGCGCACAGTGCACGCCTTTCCTACGGAATAGTGGGCATGGCCGCCAAAGACACCGCGGATATGCTGGCTGGTGCGCTCATGCCTGACGCCCACAAGGGCGTGCACGTGTGCGTCAACGCGGATCAAACCGTCACGATCGACATCTATGTTATTTTGGAGCACGGCACCAACATTCAGGCCGTGGCCCGCAGCGCAGCCAACACTGTGCGCCACCATGTGCAGCTGGCCACCGGCCTCACCGTGCAGCAGGTAAATGTGCTGGTGCGCGGCCTGCGGATTGCACCCGCTAAATAGAGCGCGGCATTGGAAGAACAAGAATGGCTGATTGACGGCCCCGGGCTACGCGGGCTGGCGGAAGCCGCCTGTACCTGGCTTGCCACCAACCACGAGGCTGTTAACGCACTGAATGTGTTTCCGGTGCCGGACGGCGACACCGGCACAAACATGCTGCTGACCATGCGCAGCGCCTGCAACGAGATAATGCCCGGCGAGCTGCACGCCGGCAAGGTGGCGCATTCACTGGCCCACGGCGCGCTGCTCGGCGCGCGCGGCAACTCTGGCGTAATCCTCTCGCAGATATTGCGCGGGCTGGCACGCGGCCTGGACCAGTATCCTGCCTTTGGGCCTGCGCAACTTGTGCGCGCGCTGCATGAGGCACGCAACACCGCCTACCGCGGTGTGGTGCGCCCGGTGGAAGGCACGCTGCTGACCGTCATAAAAGATGTTGCGGGCGCAGCGCAGCAAGCGGACCCGCAGCCCACAGATGTAGCGGCGCTGCTCGCGCTGCTGGTGGATGCCAGCAGTGCCTCAGTACTGCGCACCCCGGACCTGCTGCCAGTGCTGAAGGAAGCCGGCGTGGTGGACTCCGGCGGATTTGGATTGCAAGTGCTGTTTGAGGGCATGCTGCGCCACCTGCGCCAAGAGCCGCTGGATGTGGTGCTGCACACGGCCCGGCATCCATTGAGCGCAGCCGCGGTAAGCGCAGCGCTGGACGCAGTTGAGCCCGGCCAGGAGTGGGAGGTAGTGGTGGACTTCCGCCCCAACCAACCGCTCGACCTGCCATCGTTCTATAAAAACCTGGAGCAGCTGGGCGGCTCCATTCAGGTGGGCGAAGGCGCTGCGAATTACAAGCTGCACTTGCATTTGCCAAAAGAGCTGCGCCTGAAAGCCGTTGAATACGCGGAGACTTTGGGCACTGTGGTGAATGTGCACATGGAAAATTTGCTCGACCAGGTGGAATTGGCACAAGCCGCTGCGCCGGTGGAAGTGCAAGCCGGGCAGCTGCTGGCAGTGGTGGTGGCGCCGGGCATGGGCTTCAACCGATTGCTCGTGCGCCCCGGCGTGGCAGTCATCTCTGGCGGGCAGTCTATGAATCCCAGCACTGAAGATTTGCTGCGCGCTTTTGCCAACCTGCCGGTTACCGATGTGATTTTGCTGCCCAACAACAAAAACATTCAAATGGCAGCCGAGCAGGCCGCCAGCCTCAGCGACAAACGCGTGCGGGTGCTGCCCACGCGCAACATGCCGCAGGGCATTGCCGCCATGCTGGCGTTTGATGCAGACGGCGAGCTTGAGCCCGTGCTCGCAGAAATGCAAACGCGCATGGCTGAAGTGCACGCCGGCGAGTTGACCAACGCGACGCGCACTGTAACTCTGGACGGCATTGCAGTGCGCGAAGGCCAGTTCATCGGGCTGTGCGATGGCACGCTGGCCTGCGCCACCGAAACGCTGCCGGATTGCGCCCTGTTGCTGCTGCAAAAGATGGGTGCAGCGGATTTTGATCTGCTGACGCTCTACCACGGCGCATCAATCGGCCCGGTTGAAGCCGGCGCATTGCGCACCAAAATCGCCGGCCACTATCCACAACTGCAAACGGAGATCTACTCCGGCGGCCAGCCCCACTACCACTATATTCTTTCACTAGAATAAACCGCCGACAGGCGGCCAATTCACAGTTACAATCTTCCCGTTATTGATATGAATGCTGCCATAGAAACCCTGCGCAAGATACTGCAGCTGGAATCCCAGAAGGGCTTTCAAAACAACTGCGTGGTGGGCGGGCTGGATAAAGCCGGGCCGATGTGGCGCCAGCAAGCTGCCCAAGCAGCGCTGCCCGCCGGATTTGTGGGGACGCTTGCCACCGGGCTAGCCAACTACCCCAGCCTGCCGGAGGGGCGCCGGCCACAGGCTGTGGCCGAAATGCTTGCGCAGCTGGAACTGCTGGCAGCGGGGGTCCCGGTGGCAAAACCGCCGGCAGCTACGCAACTGCGCCCAGCAACACAGCAAGGCGCAAAACAACCTGAGCACCAAAGCACAAACAAAAAGCAGCGTACTCCGCCAGCTGAGCGCGACCGTCCGGCGGTGCAGCGCCCGGTGCCGGCAGCCGCCGCAGTGCCCACCGAACCAGACCCCAACATGCACCTCGACTCGCCGCTGACCGTAATCCCCGGCGTCGGTCCAAAATTTGCGGAGGTACTGGCCAAGCTGGGCCTGTCGCGCCTCGGCGACACACTGCACTACTTTCCGCACCGCTATCTGGATTACTCTGCGCTCAAACCCATCAACCGCATTGAGTATGGCGACCAGGCCACAATCATTGGCACCGTGCGCGAGGTAAGCGGGCGCAAGGTGAAGGGCGGCCAGCTGCATATGGTGCGGGCGGTGATTGGCGACAGCACCGGCGAAATTGAGTGCACTTGGTTTAACCAGCCATGGCTGCAAGACCAGCTGCGCACCAGCCTGCAAATTCAAGTGAGCGGCCGCGTGGATCTGCAGCTTGGGCGCCTGGTGCTCTCCAGCCCGGACTGGGATGAAGTGGACAGCGAGGCGCTGCACACCGGGCGCATTGTGCCCATCTACAACCTGACGAAGGGCCTGGGCGGCAAGCAGCTGCGGCGCTGGATGCATGCTGCTGTGTACGGCGTGGCTCCGCGCGCAAGTGATCCGCTGCCGGCGCCCCTGCGCGAGAAACTGCAAATGCAAAGCCTGCCGGCGGCACTGGCCGCTGCGCACTTCCCGCAAAACCAGCAGCAGCTGGATGCAGCGCGCCAGCGCCTGGCGTTCGATGAGTTGTTTGCATTGCAGCTGAACTTGCGCCAGCAGCGCGCGGAATGGCAGGCGCAGCCCGGGCACGCGCTGGCCGAGCCTGCAGGCTGGCTGGCCAGCGCCATCGGTACGCTGGCGTTTCCGCTGACCGCTGCGCAGCAGCGCGTGCTGGCAGATTTGCTTGCAGACATGGCGCAGCCTGTGCCAATGAAGCGCCTGATCCAAGGCGATGTGGGCTCCGGCAAAACTGTGGTGGCTGCGCTGGCGCTGGCGCTGGCCGTGCGCAATGGCGTGCAGGGCGCCATCATGGCACCCACCAGCATTCTGGCGGAGCAGCACTTTCGCACCATGCGCACGCTGCTGGCTGCGTTTCCGCAGCTGGACCTTGGCGGTGCGGACATGCCCGCAGTGCGCTTGCTGCAAGGCAGCACGCCTGCCACGGAGCGCGCCGCCATCGACGAAGGCCTGCGCACCGGCACCGTAAAAGTGCTCGTAGGCACGCACGCCGTCATTCAGGCGCAAGTGCACTTTGCCAAGCTGGGCCTGGTGGTGGTGGACGAGCAGCACCGCTTTGGCGTCTTGCAGCGCGCCGCGCTGCGCGAGAAAGGCATGCACCCGCATCTTTTGGTGATGACCGCCACACCCATTCCGCGCTCGCTGGCGCTAACCATCTACGGCGATCTTGATCTTTCGGTGATTGACGAGATGCCGCCGGGCCGGCAGCAAGTGCAGACGCATGTGGTGCCGCCCAAAGAGCGCGAGCGCGCCTACGGCTTGGTGCGCAAAGAAGTTGCGGGCGGCCATCAGGCGTACATTATTTGCCCGCTGGTTGAAGACAGTGACAGCCCGGATACCAAGGCGGTGGTGGAGGAACACGAGCGCCTGCAGCGCAGCGTGTTCCCGGAGCTGCGTCTCGGGCTGCTGCACGGGCGGCTGCGCCCGGCGGAAAAGGATGCGATAATGCAGGCGTTTCGGGCGGGTGAGATACAAATCCTCGTGGCAACCTCTGTGATTGAAGTCGGCGTGGATGTTCCCAACGCAACTATTATGCTGATTGAAGGTGCCAACCGGTTTGGCCTGGCGCAGATGCACCAATTGCGCGGCCGCGTGGGCCGCGGTGCAGACCAGTCTTACTGCCTATTGCTGCCGGAGCCCGGCAGTGCTGGTGCGGCAGCCGCGCGCAACAATTCCAACGAGCGCCTGAAGATAATGGAAAGCACCAGCGACGGCTTTGTGCTGGCTGATAAAGATTTGGCAATGCGTGGACCGGGCGATTTCTTGGGAACGCAGCAAGCCGGTTTTGTTGACCTGCAGATGGCGCGCCTGAGCGACCTGAAGTTAATTGAAATGGCGCGCCGGGAAGCGGACCTGCTGTTCAAGCAGGATCCGTTGCTAACGCTGCCCGAACACCAGCAACTGGCAGCGCTGGTGGCCCAATCCGCCGCCACCGCAAGCGGAGACGTAAGTTGACAACCGCAGCGGACCGCGCCCAATGATCCGGCGCGCTGTGTTCCCCGGCACCTTTGACCCGGTGCACTGCGGCCACATTGATGTAGCTGTGCGCGGCAGCAAACTGTTTGACACGGTGATCGTGGCCGTCTACGACAAGCCGCTCAAGAACCTGTTATTCTCCCCGGAGGAGCGCATCGACTTGGTGCGCCGGGCGTTTGAAGGCAATGCAGGCATTGAGGTAACCGGCTACAGCTCCCTGACCGTGGATTTTTGCCGCACTGAAAATGCCGCGGTAATCCTGCGCGGGCTGCGCGTGTTCTCGGACTTTGAATATGAATTCCGCATGGCACTGGCCAACCACCGGCTGGCGCCCGCGATTGAGACTGTGTCGCTCATCACACGCGAAGAACTGAGCTTCATCAACTCCACCACAGTGCGCGAGATTGCATCGTTGGGCGGGGATGTGAGCTCGATGGTGCCGGACTTTGTGTGTGCTGCGCTGGCTAAAAAACTGCAGGGCAGCCACCCGCCGGGCGGGCAGCCAGTACTCAGGAGCTAAAGGCGCATGGACATTTTGCATCTGGTTGACCGCCTCGAGGAGCTGGTAAACCAATCCCGCCTCGTCCCATTCACACATAACGTGCTGATCAATGAAGACCGGTTAATCGACATCATCGACCAAATGCGCGTTTCCGTGCCGGATGAAACCAAGAAAGCGCAGAAGGTGCTGGCAGACCGGGACCGCCTGCTGGCGCAGGCCACTGAAGAGGCGGAGCGCTACAAGGAAATTGCGCGCCGCGAAAGAGACATGATGGTGGACCAGGAACAGATTGTGCAGCACGCGCGCATTCGGGCGGAACAGATTGCGGAAACCGCGCGGCGCGAGGCGGCCGGAATTGTGGGCGAATCTGATGAATATGCCACGCAAACGCTGGCCACAATGGAAACCGAGATAATGCGCGTCTTGCAGCAGGTGCGCAACGGTATTTTGCTGCTGCGCACGCAGCGCGGCAACCGCGACAATGACCCGGACGAACCGGATGCTTGACGCACTGCGGCTTGCCGCAATATAATAGCGGCTCGCGCAAGCAAGCGCGCAGCCTCAGGAGCCCAACATGACCCCCCTTCCAAAGCGCCGACATTCTACCGGCCGCCGTGACCGGCGCCGCGCGCATGATGCGCTGACCGCACCGCACTTAATTGTGTGCTCGCATTGTGGCGAAGCCCAGCTGCCGCACCGCGTGTGCGGAAAGTGCGGGCATTACAACAAGCGCGAGATTATCGCAAAGTCCAAGTAGACATGGTGGCTGGCTTTGCCGGCCGCACCTGCCCCCAAAATGCGCAGAGGCCGTCGACACACGGCCTCTTTTTATGAATTCGCTCTCCCGCAGTTCCACCGCCTTCATGTTTCCCGGCCAAGGCTCGCAGTATGTGGGCATGGGTGCGGAGCTGGCGCAAAGCTCACGCGCCGCACGCGCTGTGTTTGCAGCCGCGGATGACCTGCTGCACCAGCCGCTCTCGCGCCTGTGCTGGGAAGGACCCGAAGCCGAACTGAACGCAACCCACAACACGCAGCCCGCGCTGTATGTATGCAGCCTTGCCGCGCTGGCCGCGCTGCAGGAGCAAGCCGGCAGCTGGCAGCCGGCATTTGCTGCCGGCCACTCGCTGGGGGAAATTACAGCGCTGACTGCAGCCGGGGCGTTGCGTTTTGAAGATGGCCTGCAGCTGGTGCGTGAGCGCGGCCGCCTGATGCAGCTTGCAGGCGAACGCCAGCCCGGCGGCATGGCTGCCGTGGTGGGTGCCGCTGCCGCTGTGGTGCACGCCATCTGCGCCCAAGCCACCGCTGAAAGCGGCCAGCCCGTGGCGCTGGCAAACGACAACTGTCCGGGGCAGGTGGTAATGTCCGGGCATGTGGCGGCGCTGCAGCGCGCCACGGAACTGCTGCGCGCTGCCGGCTTCAAGCGCGTGCTGCCCATCAACATCTCTGTGGCCGCCCACTCGCCGCTGATGGCCTCTGTGGGCAATGAGTACGCCGCCGTGGTGGCTGCCACGCCCATGCAGGCGCCGCACATGCCCGTGATTGCCAACACCAGCGCCGCAGCAATGCGCGATGCACCCGCCGTGCGTGCGGAGCTGCAAGCGCAGCTGACGGCGGTAGTGCGCTGGACCGAAAGCATGCAGGCGCTGCTGGCAGCCGGCGTAAAGAATTTTGTGGAGCTGGGCCCGCGCACCGTGCTGTGCGGGCTGCTCAAACGCATTGACAGTGCCGCCGCGCGCTACGCACTGGGCGCACCCGCCGACCTGCCCGCCTTGCAGCAGCTGCTGGCTGCCTGAGGCAAAGCGCATGCCCCGCCGCCTATTGCGTCTGGAGTTGCAAGGCTACAAAACCTTTGCAACGCGCACCGAGTTCGAGTTCGGCAACATCACCTGCATCATCGGCCCCAACGGATCAGGCAAGAGCAACATCGCCGACAGCCTGCGCTGGGTGCTGGGCGAGCAATCCTTTTCGCTGCTGCGCGGGCGCAAAACGGAAGACATGATCTTCAACGGCTCGGCGCTGCGGCCGCGCTCCAGCATGGCCAGCGCCAACGTCATCTTTGACAATGCCGACCAGTGGCTGCCGATTGAGTTCAGCGAAGTCTCGCTGATGCGCCGGGCCTACCGCGACGGACAGAACGAGTACATCCTCAACAGCCAGAAGACGCGCCTGCGCGACATAACAGAACTGCTCGGAAAAGTGGGCCTGGCGCAGCGCACTTACACGGTAGTGGGCCAGGGGCTGGTGGACACCGCGCTCTCGCTCAAAGCCGAGGAACGCCGCGCGCTGTTTGAAGAAGCGGCCGGCATTGGGGTGTACAAACAAAAACGCGAGGACGCACTGCGCAAGCTGGAACAAACCGCGCGCAACACGGAGCGCCTGCAGGATATTCTGGCGGAGATCCGGCCGCGCCTGCGCGCGCTGGAGCGTCAGGCGCAGCGCGCCAGTGAGCTGCAAACGGTAACAACGGCATTCCGTGCCTCGTTGCGCGTCTGGTACGGCTTTCACTGGCAAGCAGCGCAAGCCGCCACGGCAGCCGCACAACTGCGCGCCACTGGCGCTGCAAAGACGGTGGGCGACCGGCGCAGCACCCAGACCGCGCGCGACACGGACTTGAGCGCATTGCGGGCGGCAATCGGCGCGCAGCGCGCGCAGATCAACTCTTGGCACCGCGAAGCAGCGCACCAGCACAGCGAAGTGGAGCAGCATATGCGCCAGCTGGCTGTGAGCGAAGAGCGCACGCGCAACATTGCACAGCAAGCCCAGGCCTTGCAGGCAGAGCTGATTGCGCTGGATGCCACCCTTGCAGCACAGACCAGCACGGTACAGGCAGCAGAAAATGCACTGCAAGCCATGGCCGCACAGCGCGCTGCGGCGGAGCAGCGCTTGGAAGAATTGCGTGCTGCGCAAGGCGAACGCGGCGCGCAGCGCAGCGCGCTGGAACAACAACTGGAAGAAATGCGCCTGCAAGCCAACAACACCGGCCGCGAACAAGCCGGGTATTCAGCGGAGCAGCGCAATCGTGGCGAGCGCCGCAGCGCACTGCGCGCAGAAATAGAGCTGCGCCAGGCGGAGCTTGAGGCGGCGGCTTCGCAGGCGGCAGCGCAGGAGCAAGCCGTCAGCGCGGACAGCCAGGCGCTGCTGGCGGCCGCAGCCACCCGCAGCACTGCGGAAGCTGCGGCAGATGCTGCCGAGCATGGCGTACAAGCAGCCGAACAACAGCTGGCTGCGCTGCGCGCGCAAGCCGCCGAGCTTGTGGCCCGGCGTGAGCGCCTGCTGGCGCGCTCCGAGGTGCTGCGCCAGGAAACCGCGCCCGCAGATGAGTTGGCCTCCGGCCGGGCACGCCTGCGCCGCGCCGCCGCCAACGGCGCCCTGCCCGCCTACCTCACCGATTTAATTGATGTGCTGCAGGTGCCTGCCGAATATGACATGGCAATCACAGCTGCGCTCAGCAGCGCGCTGCACGCCGCGATTGTTACCGATGCAATTGCTGTGCAGCAGGCAGCACATGTCTTGCAAGGTGCCGGCGGACGCGCAACCCTGCTGCCCCTGCAAGCGCTGCGCCCGCCCGCCCCGCTGGAGATTCCCGCCACGGACGGCGCAATTGACTGGGCCGCGCGCGTTGTGACTTGTGATCCGCAATACCGGCCCGCGGTGGATTTGCTGCTGGGGCGCGTGCTGCTCTGCCGTGATGCAGCCAGCGCAGCCACAGCGGCACTGCGCCTGCCATCCGGCGCTGCGGCCGTGGCCGCAAGCGGCGAGCTATACACGGCCGATGGCATGGTTGTGGTGGGCATTGCGCAGAGCGGCGCAGCTTTGGCACTGGCACGCGAAGCCCGCGAGCTGCCCGAACGCACTGCAAACGCCACACAAGAATTGGCGCGCTGCACAGAGCAAACCGCAAAGCAGGCCAGCGCGCTTCAAGCAGCGCAGCAGGCTGCGCTGGCCGCGCGCAACGCACGCAACGCCGCCCAGCAGGCAGAGCAGCGCACACAGCAAGAAGTAGCAGACCGCAGCCCCGCCCGCGCACGCACTCAGGCGGCGCTGCAGCTGGTACGCACCCAGCTGACAGCGCTGAATGAAGAGCAGGCGCGCCTGACGCGCGCCAGCAGCGCAGGCGAACTGCAATTGGAGCAGCTGGCTGCCACGCTGGCAGCTGCCGAGCACTCCGCGCGCGTCTTCGCCGCGCAGCTGCTCGAATTTGACAGCGAGGATCCGGCCCAACTGCTCAACATCCAGCTCACCGAACTGGCTGTGGTGGAACGCGCGCAGCAAGATGCCGACACGCGCCGCAGCGAATTGCAATTGGACTTGCAGCGCGTGCAGGCAGAGCGCGGCACACGCGCGCTGGCTGGGGCGCAGCTGGCCTCCGACCAAACTGAAGTGGCCGGGCAGCAAACTGCGCTGCGCGCCAGCATGGCCGCCTGCCAGCACGCTGTGGGTGCGCTGCAAACGCTGATTGACCCGGCTGAAGCGCAGCTGGCTGAGGCCGAGCAAAAGCTTGGGCTCACCGAAACAAGTGAAAGCGAGACGCGCGCCAGCCTCGCATCCAGCGAGCGTGACAATGCCGACGCACAGCTGGAACTGCAGCGCCGCCAAAACGACTCAGCCGCACTGCAGGAGCGCGTGCGCGCGGACTTCTCGCTGCTGGACTTTGAGCAAAGTGAACAGGAACCCGGCGTTGGGCCGGGCTTTGATGAACTGGCTGTTGAACTGGAGGCAGTAGATGTGCTGCCCGACGCGATCGAAGACGCGCTCAATCGCCAGCGCACGCAGGTGCGCCGCCTGGGCGGCATCAGCCCGGATGTGCTGCGCGAGTACACCGAAGTGCGCGACCGCCATACGGAGCTGCAAGACCAGGTGGCGGACTTAAACCAAGCCGGCAGCCAGCTGCGCGAAATTGTGGCGGAGCTCGATGTTCTGATGGAGAGCGACTTCAACAAAACATTCGAGCGCGTGGCAGCGGAGTTTCAGCTCACATTCAAGCGCCTCTTCAACGGCGGCAGCGCGCGCATCGAGCTCACGCAGCCCAACGACATCGCCAACACCGGCGTCGAAATTTTGGCGCAGCTGCCCGGCCGCCGCCAGCAGGGGCTTGCGCTGCTCTCCGGCGGCGAGCGCTCGCTAACTGCGTGCGCGCTGGTATTCTCGCTGCTGCGCGTGAGCCCCACGCCCTTTGCATTGCTGGATGAAGTGGATGCAATGCTGGACGACAGCAATGTGGAACGCTTCCGCGAGTTGGTTGAAGAGCTGAGCCAGACCACCCAGTTTGTGATCATTACTCACAACCGGCGGACAGTGGAGGTGGCCGACACGGTGTACGGCATTACGATGGGCGCAGACAGCGCCAGCCAGGTGATCAGCTTAAAGTTGGAAGGCAAAGCCAAGCCCTGAGCTTTTGCCCGCTTGCGGGCTGCTGCGCCTGTTCCTGCATCACTCGCGCAAGCGCATTCACAGTTTACTAAAGCGCCATCAGCTGCGCAATCTGCTTAGCTGGCGCCGGACGCCAAGTCCACTCTCACCGCAGACTTGGCTGCTCGCCGGCGCGCAACAATCCGGCGCTCCACTTCCATCACCGCAACCATAATTCCGCCCACGAGGCACAAGCCGCCGATCGCACCCAGAAAATTACCGCCACCTTCACCGTCAAGCCGCTGCCTTGGCCCGCGCGCAGTACTCTGGTCCGAAGCACCTTCAAGTTCAAGTTGCGCTTCCGCGGCGGACATGAAGCGCTCGACCCGGTGGCCGGCCACATTCCCGGCGCGCTCGCCAAAATTTGCGCCGCTCTGCCCAAAACCAAACGCCGCCTGCAGCGCAAGCGCCACGCCCGCCACACTCACGGCAGCCAACAGGATGGCAGCAACGCGCGCCAGCGTCTTCATGGCTTCGCTTCCCGCTGCTGCACTGCTGCTCCCGTGATGCCCAGCAGCGCCGCCACCGGCTCCATCAAGTACCGCTTGCTGACGCGCACAATCCAACCCCAGTGCAATGCAAGATGCACTCCCAGCAGCAACACAAAAAGATTTGATGTGGCATCATGCACTCCACGCCAAATCGGATTTCGCTCAACCACAATGCCCAAGAACGGCATAAACTTTTGCGAAATCATGATTCCGGTAAACATGATCAAGGTCATATCGATGAACAAAAGCGAATTCAAAATGTAGTTGAAGCGTGTGCGCGGCGGCAGCACGCCGAAGAAGCGCGCGCCAATTTCCACAATCCAGCTCCAGCTGAGAAGCAGATGAATTACAAGCGCCGCAATCCCGCCGATTGTGAGCCATTCATGGATGGCAATTCCGGTTGAGCGCGGATCCCACGCAACCAAAAACCCTGTAAAGATCAGGATGTCTATAAAGATTTTCATCTTTGTGCGCGATGTGACTGTTACTTTCATCAATGGTTCCCCGTTATGGGTGAAAGTCTACTCATCCAAACCCGGAAAAGAATGGGGGAATGACGCGGAAATTGTGGGTTTCTTGTGAATAGGGCCGAGCAGGTTTGGAACAAAAATCCGTGCGCAGCGCAACTTGCTTGCGCCCAGGGTGATGTCAGCTCGCGCTCGGTGCGCGAACTTGCTAAGGGACTGCGTCTGCGGTCAGTGCCGGAGTCGTCGGCACACGCGGCACCCACCAGTCAAGCTGCTTCACTTCCGGCGCAGTGCGCTGCAGCGTAAGCCAGTCATTGAAGGTGGCATCGCGGCGCTCTTCAAGCAGGGCTGGCGCCAGTGGGCGCACCTCGCGCCCCAGCACTTCGATGATGTGATAGCCAAAATCAGTCTGCACAAGCGTGGGGACCAGCCCAACGCTGGCCTCGAACACAGCCTTGTCAAACGGCGCCACCATCATGCCGCGCGTAAACCAATCCAGATCGCCGCCCGTCTTTGCGTTGCTGCTGTCAGTGGAAAACTCTGCCGCCAAGGTGGCGAAATCCTCGCCTTTCAGCGCGCGCTGCAGTACGGCTTCCGCCTCCACCTTCTTGTCCAGCGCCATCAGAATATGGCGGGCATGCGCCTGTTCTTCTGCGGTTGCCACGCTTGCGGTCAGCGCCGTGCGCACCGTGCGTGCCAACACCCGCACCTGCAGCCGCGCACGCAAGTCAGCCTCCGTCAGGCCGGTCTGCTCCAAAATCTTTGCAAGAAATTCGCCGAGGTTCTTTTGATACGCGTCCGCGGTGTACGGAGTGGGGCTGGGCTGCGGGCTGGGCGACGGACCGGCAGTCGGCGTCACCGCCGGGTCGCTGGTGGGTGCCGGCATGGGTGTTGGCGGCACAGCATTCGGATCATAGCCAAACATGTTGCGCATCTCGACATCAGTTTCGGCATCGCTTGCAGCCAGGCCGCGCTGCGCAGCCTCCCGCAGCACAAGTTCATCATCCACCATGGCAGCCAGCACTTGGCGCCCCAAGCCGGGCGCATCGGTCAGGATCTGCTCGAGCTGCTTAAGGCGCTCTGCATACTGCGGCTGGTTGCCCATCATTTGCAAAATTTGGGCATAAGCCTGAAACTCATTCACCAGCTGCCAGCGCTTGTAGCGCACTGATTTTTCAAAGCTAAGCATATTGATTGCGGATTGCCCGACCGTGGCGACAGCCCGGCGCGGCACGAGCACATACTCATCCAGTGCGCCGTAGCCCGCCAGGCCCACCACCAGCGCCACCACAAGCAGCGCAAAGCCAATCAAGGCTTGTTGCAGTTGGGCTTCCCCCCAGCCACGTTTGAGCGTGGTCCGCACCGGAACAATTGGAATCTTTACAGGTTGCTTGGCCATGGTAGGGGTGTTCTAAAAGTGCTGCGGCAGCACTGCTAAGCCGGGGCCGCTCAAGCAGCCGGCGCCGGAGTTACTCCTCAGGGTACGCTTCGCGCGGGGCCTCAGTGTTGCGCTCGCGGCCGCGCGACTCCCAGCGGCCTTCCGGCTGCTCGGTGCGGGGACGGGCCACCCGCCCCACAAACGGCAGCAGCGCCATGTGGCGCGCACGCTTCACCGCCTCCACCAGCATGCGCTGATGCAGCGCACAAGTGCCACTGCGGCGCATCGGTTGAATGCTGCCGCTCTCGTTCAAAAAGCGCACAATCACATCCACATCTTTGTAGTCCAGCTTGTTGACCTTGTTGCTGCAAAAGTAGCAGAAACGCGGCGGCCGCCGCCGGTCATCCCGGCCGCCCCGACCCTCACTGCGATTAGATTCTCGATAAGCCATAATTGCTCTCCCGCCCTAAATCTCTAAAACGGAAACTCATCGCCCGCATCCATTGACGCAGGCTGCTCCAACTGATCCACATCGGCATTGCCAGCGGCGCCGCCGCCCAAAAGCAGCATCTCGCGCGCCACAATCTCCACCTGCATATGTTGCAGGCCGTCTTTGCCGGTCCACTCTTTATTCTGCAAGCGGCCCTCAATATAAATCTGGCGTCCCTTTTGCAGAAACTCCGCACATACCCCGGCCAGCTTGTCCCAGGCAACTATCGTAAACCACGCAGTCTCTTCCTTGTGCTCGCCTTGCGTGCTCATCCACGTGCGTGTGGTGGCCAGCCGGAAGGAAGTGACGGGCTGTCCGCCGGGCGTGTGGCGCAGCTCCGGCTGCGCACCCACCCGCCCAATCAGCATCACCTTGTTCAAGCCGCGGGTCATAACCGCTGCTCTTGTGCTCCGCTAAGCCGTGGCTGCGTCCGGCTCATCCACTCCCGGTTTCAGCGCATCCAGCACCGGCTCTGCAGCACCCACACGGCCTCCCGGTTCTCCACCCGCCACGGCCACAACCGGCGCCGCCGGCATCTCTTCATGGCGCACAAACAAAAAGCGCATCACATCCTCTTCAATGCGCAGCTTTCGTTCCACAACCGCCGGCGCATCGGGCGGCATCTGTACATACCAAAATACATACGCACCTTCGCGCTTTTTGCCGATGGGATATGCGAGCCGGCGCCGGCCCCAGTAATCCAAGCGGACAACCGCACCACCGGCAGCAGCAATCCAGTCCGCCACTTTGCCTTGCAGTGTGGTCAAAGCGTCATCGCTCAGCTCCGGGTTCAACACCACGGCCAGCTCATAATTTCTCATTTGTTACAGCTCCTACTTTCCACGGTCATGGCCCCTTTCAACGCACGGGGAGTACGCCTAATTGGAACGGAAAGCGAGTTTGAATTGATTACTCGCAGACCCCAATATTACCGCCGAACGCAATTATTGTAAATAGCGGCGTTGGTCCGATTGAAGCCCGTAGTTGGAGAAACACGCTCAATCCAATTTTCTGCCCAAGAAAATAGGCCAAAACAGCGGGTTACCCGCAACACTACCCAGCTGCCGCGCACAAAAGTTATTGTGCCGCCGACATGTCCGAACGTCCCTCCAGCGCTCGTGCCAGAGTCGTCTCGTCCGCATACTCCACATCGCCGCCCATCGGCAGGCCGCGCGCCAGCTTGGTAACTTTTGGGGTCAGGGATGCCAGCACCCGGTGCAGATACATTGCAGTTGCCTCGCCGGCCAGGTTTGGGTTTGTTGCCAGCACCACCTCGCGCACGCTGCCGCGCCGCACGCGGTCTATCAGCTCGCGGATGCGCAGGTCATCCGGCCCCACGCCGTCAATCGGTGAGATGGCCCCATGCAGCACATGATAGTGGCCGTTAAACACGCGCGTGCGTTCCAGCGCTGCCACATCCAGCGGATCCTCCACAACGCACAGCACACCCGCATCGCGCTCTGCAGATGCGCAAATGAAGCACGGGTCCACCTCGGCAGCGGTGATGTTGTAGCAGCTGCTGCACAGGCGCGTGCCCGCCTTTAGATCCAGCAGCGCATCGGCCAGCGCCCGCGACTGCTCTTCCGGCGCGCGCAGCATAAAGTATGTCAGGCGCGAAGCAGACTTGGGTCCAATGCCGGGCAAGCGGGACAGTTCATCTACAAGGCGCTGCACCGGGCGCGGCGTAACCAGCCCGCGCATTACATGCCCGGCAAAGAAAGTTTGCCGGTTAGCGGGCCAAGGCGCCCCGCTGCCATGCCTTGGGATTGTTCAAGCGCAGCATTCATGGCCACAACCAGAATGTCACCAAGCATTTCTGCATCGCCGCTTTGCAGAAACTCCGGCACAATGCGCACGGCGCGCACGCGCTGCACGCCAGAAATTTCGATTGTTACCGCACCGCCGCCGGATGAGACGGATATGTACTCATCCGCCAGCTCAACTTGCGCCTGCTGCATCTGCGCCTGCACTTGCTGCAGGCGCGCCATCATGTCTCCGCCAGCGCCACCGCCGCCGCGCTGCGGACCCGGCCGCGCCATATTGCCTTTGCCTTTTGCCATGTGTTTCCTCTCTAATGCGCATGCCAATGTACCAGCCACACCAAGCATGCAATGAAGTTAACTTTATCGCCCGCGTTCGCGGGCGCGTGCCCCGAGCTTGACAGCCGCCGCTACCACGCCGTCACTCGCAACCTCCGGCGGCAGCTCTGAAATATGCGCCGCCGAGTGTACGAAGCGCATCTTAAGCGCATGCCCGGTTGCGCGCAGAACTGCCTCGCGCAAGCGCTCACGCATCTCTTCCGTGTCCAGTTTCTGGTGGGCAAAGGCGGTCGTCACACCCAGCAGCAAAGTATCGCCATCAATGCGCAGCGGACTGCAATACTCCAGCAGCGCCGGCATGGAATGATGCAGCGCCTTGCAGTTTTGGATCACCACCGGCCAATGGCGCGACACCTCAGGAACTTCCGCCGCTGCTTGCACTGGCTCTGGCGACGGAGCTTTCACAGCCGCCGGCACCGCAACGGGGACTGGCTGAATTCGTGCAACGGTTGCTGCCGGCTTGGGGGCAGCAGCCGGCGGCCGCGCCACATGCGCAGCCGGGGCATGTGCTCCAGCTGCATAGGTGCGCCAGTTCAGCAGCGCCAGCTCCAACGGCAGCTGCGCCAGCCAGCCACCGCGCCGCTCGCGGCCGGCCTCATCAAATGCACGCATGGCCGCAGCCAGCTGCGCCAAATCAAAGTGGGCCGCCAGTGCCTGCATGGTGGCGGTTGTTTCAGATGCGTGCTGCGCTGCCGTGCCCTGCGCATGCCCCACCTTGCACAACATCACGCCGCGCAAGTAGTCCACAATCTGGCGCGCAAACTGGCGCGGGTCCGTTCCCTGGTCCATCGCTTCGTTGATCAGGTCAAGCCCCGCAGCCGTGCGGTCGTCGGCCAATGCCTGCACCAACATGGCCAGCAGCTGCTCGTTGGCGGAGCCCACCACGGATTGCGCCTGCTGCAGCGTAAGCGCGCCGACAGTGGAGGCAACCAGCTGGTCCAGCAGGCTGATGGCATCGCGCAGGCTGCCGGTGGACTGGCGTGCAACCAGCTCCAGCACCGCCGGCTCCACAACCAGGCCCTCGGCTCCGGTAATTTCCTGCAAGCGCTGCACCATCTCCGGCAGCGCGATGCGCCGGAAAATATGCTGCTGGCAGCGCGAGGCAACCGTGGCGGGCACCTTGTGCGCCTCGGTTGTGGCCAGCACAAAAATTGCGTAAGGCGGCGGCTCCTCCAGCGTCTTCAGCAGCGCGTTGAACGCTGCATCTGAGAGCATGTGCACCTCATCAATGATGTACACCTTGTAGCGCCCGATCGACGGCGAAAAGTTGATCTTGTCGCGCAGGTCGCGCACATGCTCAACGCTGTTATTGGACGCCGCGTCAATTTCAATCAAGTCCAGAAAGCGCCCTTCAGCCACGGCCTGGCATGGCGGACAGTTTCCACAGGGGCGCGCAGCCGCATCTGCATTTGTACAGTTCAACGCCTTCGCCAGCAAACGCGCCACACTGGTCTTGCCGGTTCCGCGCGGGCCGGCAAATAAATACGCATGCGAAGGGCGCCCGGCCCGCAGTGCGTTGAGCAGCGTTTGCACCACATGCTGCTGCCCAACCACACCGTCAAACTGCGTGGGACGCCACTTTAGGTAGAGGGATTGTGAACGGGTCATGCGGCCTGCTGTTCCAACTGCATGCTATGGCACCGCAAAGGTGGCGTGCACTGTGCCTTGCGCGTCAATCAGGCGCACTTGCGCCCCGCTCTTCCATACCGCACCAGCCCGCGCCCAGTACAAGTCAATCACCGTATCCTGTCCGGCAGCAGAGTGCAGCGCCACGCGCCCCTTGTTGTTCAGCCGCAGCGCGGGAAACTTGTACGCCGCATCATCCGGGCCGGCAAGCTGCCAGCCCGCCAAACTAACCGAGCCACCGGAATTAACGAGGACCACCTGCTCTTGTTCGTACGCGCCGGCATTGTTCACACCAACGATTGTGAGCTGCGGCCGGTCTGTCAGTGGTGATGTTGTGGCCGGTGCCAGCGGCGCAGCCTGAGTGCTGCCCGCTCCGGCAGCAGCCGTCTCTTGCGGCAGGCTGGTTGCCGGCAGAGCCGTGGGCGGCGCAGGAATCACAAGCATCTGGCCCACGTCGAGCGAATTGGGGTCTGTCAGCCCATTGGCGGTTAACAATTCCTGGACGGTAATTCCGTACGAGTTGGAAATAATCCCCATGGTTTCATTGCGGCGCACCACGTGAATTAGCGGGGTAGGGCTAGGCACAGGCGTCTGCGGCAGGGCGGCATTGGTTGCCATCTGAATGGCAGCCAGCGTCGCATCCGGGGTTGGGATTGGCGCGCGTCCCATTTCGGTCTGGCAGCAGTAGCTCCACGTAAGCAGCACAGCCAGACTCACCGCGCACGACACAATCGCGTTAAGTATCAGAAACTCTCCCATGCGGCGGCGTGACATTTCAGCGACTCATTTTAGTTGGCGGGCATGAAAAAATAGTGGAGCGTGGTGGATTGGAAAGTGCGGGTTGTGGGCCCGCCAGGATTCGAACCTGGAACCTACCGGTTATGAGCCGGCTGCTCTGCCATTGAGCTACAAGCCCCTTTGCATATGCTGTGCGGGTAAATAATACCATTGCGGGAAGCAAAGCGCGCGGCTGGGCGGCAGTGTTGCAAGAACAAAGTGCTGGCAAAAAAGAAGCGCATGCATTGATGCGCTTCGAAGTCGCTAGAGCGGGCGACGGGATTCGAACCCGTGAATATCAGCTTGGAAGGCTGATGCCTTACCACTTGGCGACGCCCGCCGGCCAGTCGGGGTGCGCGGACTCGAACCGCGGGCCCCCGCGTCCCAAACGCGGTGCGCTACCAACTGCGCCACACCCCGAAGATGAGCAGTATAGCCATGCGCTGCATGAGCGTCAAGTCTGCAGCCCGCCGGCAGCTGCAGCAGTACCCAGCGGCGTGTTTGTGAAGCCATTGCTGCAGCGCGCGCACCGCCCCAACGCGCAGCTCATGGGGTTGGTGTTGGCGTGGCGGCAGGCGTTTCTTCAACCGCCGGCGTTGCGGCCGCCGCCAGCAGCGCGCATGCCTGTTCTGCTGCCAAACGCTGCGCCTCCAGCTCGGGCATTGCCTCCAGCTCCAGCGCAGCCGCAAACTGCAGCTGCGCAGCGCATGCATCGCTGCTCAACAGCTGCGCCCCATATTCCGCGTATGCCTGGCGCAAGCGCACGCGCGTGTCCATAAAGTTGGGCGCCGCCCGGTACAACTCGCTATATTGCCCAATTGCATACGGCCAGTTAATTCCCCACCACGAGTTTGCCAGCGTGTAAATTTTTGCCCACTGCAGCAACGCGCTGGCGCCGCTATCAAGCGGTGCCAGTTCTTGGGCGCGCTCAAGCCACATGATGCCGGGCCCCAAGCTGCGATTTTCGATTGCTTCCGTGCCACGATTGCGCAGCCCCACAAATAGTTGGGCGCCAACCGTGCCGCTTTCATATTCAGGCGCACTGGCGTGCAATGCCGTGGCAAGCTGCACCACAGCGGGCCAATCATCCGCCTTGTAGGCTGCTTGCAGTTTGGCAAACAGCTCGGCCGGGTCTGTGGGCAGCGCAGTGGCCGGCGCAGCGGGTTGTGTGGCAGGCGCAGCAATTGCGGTGGGCTGTCCGGCGGCACGCACGCGGGCCAGCAATTCCGCCAGGCCGGGGTACTGCGGTGCATAGCGCTCAATGTACTGCAGCCGCTGCAGTGCAAGCAGCGGCTGGCCGCCTTCAAAGTCGCGCTGTGCCATTCCAAACTGCTCCGCAAAATCACGCGCCAGTTCGGTGGCTGCTGCGCGCTGGCGGTTCTCAGTGCCGGCATAGTAGCCGCCATAGCCGGCTAGCGCAGCCGCCAGCAGGACGGCAGCAAGCGGCAGCCCAATCGACACCCAGGCACTTCTAAGTGGCCGGTTTGCAGGCGCAGTTGACTGTGGTGCTTCCAAGACAAACACAATTATAACTTTGCGAACAATTGCAAACCAGCCGCATTGCCATGGTGTTAGACGGTATCATTGAAGCTGACACAGGTAATCCAACCAGCGCATGTATCTAGATCGCGGGAAATTTACTTTGCGGCGCCAGAAGCGCAGCCGGCCGGGGCGTGTGGCGCTGTATCTTGCGCTGATTGTGCTTGGCATCTATGTAATCAGCCAGCAGCATCAGGGCAATGTGCGCCCCATGTTGATGGCCACGCCCACCGCCACACGCAGCGCCGTGTCGTTTGCAGAGGAAGCAGAGGCGCACTTCTCCGCTGGCCGGCTGCGGCGCGCAATTGAGTCGTATCAAAAAGCAACGGAGGCGGAGCCGGCGAACGCGGCATACTGGGTAAAGCTGGCGCGCCTGCAAGTTTATGCGGGTGATACGGACGCAGGCCTTGAGTCCGCCAACACGGCAGTGCTTGTGCTGCCGGAAGACAGCGGCGCGCATGCCGTGCGCGCCTTTGCACTGGACTGGACCGGCGACTACGAGGAGGGCAGCCGCGCCAGCGTGCGCGCCATTCAGCTTGACCCGAACAATGCGCTTGCGCATGCGTATTACGCCGAGATCCTCACGGATTTGCAAAAGTATGCGCAAGCCGGTGATGAAGCCCGCCTGGCAATCAGCCTCAACCCCAACAGCATGGATGTGCAGCGCGCGTACGGCTACTATTTGGAAAGCGTTGCAGCGTACGAGGATGCCATCATTGCCTACCAAACTGCGGCCACCATCAATCCCAACCTGGGCTTGCTATACATGCGCCTTGGGCTTAGCTACCGTGTGCTGGGCCAGTACGAGACTGCGGTGGAATATTTTCAACGGGCGAGCGCACTGGATCCCAAAGACACTGCGCCGCTGCTTTCAATTGCGCGCACTTACTTTCAAACCGGCGAATATCAGCGCGCTGCGCAGTACGTGGAAACTGCGCTGGAGCTGGAGCCAACCAACCCGGACATTTACGGGCGGCTTGGGCTGGTAGAGTTCAAAGCATTAAACTATGAAGGAGCGGTGACGGACCTCGGCTGCGCAATTGATGGCTGCACCCACCCTTTGACTGCTGCGGTGGTGAGCGGCTTGCCGCTAAAGCAGGAAACACTTGAGTACTATTACACCTACGGTTCTGTGCTGGCAGCCTACCTCAAGTGTGACCGCGCGCTGCCGGTGTTCAGCCAGGTGGCGGCGTTTTCCGCGGATGACGAGGTGGTGCAGAACATTGTGGCCGAGGGCCGGGCAATTTGCGAACAGGGAGGAACCCCAAGCGCAGAGACCAACACTCCCGAGGCAAGCAAGCCCGCAAGCTCCACCAAGCCCGCCGCTACGAGCGAGCCTCCGACGCCCCAGCCCGAAGGCTCACTGACTCCTACTCCCGGATATTAATGGCTAACCCGCCGGCACCCGACAAACCTGTAATACGCATTGGCGTGTTGACGAGCGGCGGCGACGCACCCGGCATGAACGCCGCGGTGCGGGCCGTGGTGCGCTCAGCGCTTGACCGCGGCGCGGAGGCCTTTGCAATCTATGAGGGCCTGCAGGGCCTGATTGACGGCGCCGACAAAATCCGCCAGCTGCACTGGGAAAGCGTCAGCAACATCATCCAAAGAGGCGGCACCATAATTGGCACCGCGCGCAGCGCAGAATTCCTCACGCGTGCCGGGCGCACACGCGCCGCAGCCAACCTGCTGCGGGCCGGCATTGACCGGCTGGTGGTGGTGGGTGGAGACGGCAGCCTGACCGGCGCACAACTGCTGCACACGGAGTGGCCGGAGCTGCTGCGCGAGCTGGTGGCCGACGGCAGCGTGCCGGCAGGCACGGCAGCCCGTTTTCCGCAGCTGTATGTCGCCGGCTTGCCGGGCTCCATCGATAACGACATCCCCGGAACCGACATCAGCATCGGCGCGGACAGCGCCTTGCATCGCATCACAAATGCAGTCGACGCCATCACCAGCACTGCAGCCAGCCATCAACGCAGCTTTGTGGTGGAGGTGATGGGCCGCAGCTGCGGGTATCTGGCGCTGATGAGTGCGCTGGCCACCGGCGCAGACTGGGTGTTGATACCGGAAAGCCCGCCAAACCTGGATGATTGGCAGCAAAAAATGAGCAGCGTGCTGCGTGCCGGGCGCTCAATTGGCCGGCGAGACAGCATGGTGATTGTGGCGGAGGGTGCGCGCGACCGGCACGGCAACCCAATCAGCACGAGCGAGGTGAAGGCCGCGCTCGAGGAGCACCTGCAGGAAGAAGTGCGCCTGACAATTCTTGGCCACGTGCAGCGCGGCGGATCGCCCAGCGCCTTTGACCGCAACCTGAGCACAATTCTCGGGTGCGCAGCTGTAACGCACTTGCTGCAGGCGCAGCCCGGCACGCAGCCGCAGCTGGTGGGGATTCGCGGCAACCGCGCGGTCATCACGCCGCTGCATGAATGCCTTGCCACGGTGCAGGCAATTGCAGCTGCCATGAACTCCGCAGATTACGAACGCGCCATGGAGCTGCGCGGCGGCAGCTTTCGCAATGCATTTCGCACCGTGCGCACACTGGTGCGCGCCCTCCCGCACGCACCGCAGCCCGGGCGCCGCCAAATGCGCATTGCCATCGTCACCAGTGGCGGGCCCGCTGCCGGCATGAACACCGCCGTGCGCGCAGCGGTGCGCGTGGGCATAGATCAGGGCCACACCATGCTTGGCATTGCGGATGGCGTACATGGCATGATTGAAAACCGCGTGAGCGAGCTGACGTGGATGAGCGTGAACGGCTGGGCGCACATGGGCGGCGCCCAGCTGGGAACTAACCGCAAATTGCTGGCCGCTGCCGACTACGCGGCAATCGCGCGCACTTTCGCTGCGCAAAATGTGCAGGCCCTGCTGCTGGTGGGTGGCTACAGCGCGTACCGCGCAGCGCACGGCTTGCTGCAGCAGCGCGCCAACCACCCGGAGTTCCGCATTCCACTGGTGTGCCTGCCGGCCACAATTGACAACGACCTGCCCGGCTCCGACCTGAGCATTGGAACGGACACGGCGCTCAACAACATCGTCGACGCCGTGGACAAAATCAAGCAATCTGCCGTGGCGTCCCGGCGCGTGATGGTGGTGGAAGTGATGGGGCGCTACTGCGGCTACCTTGCGCTGATGGCCGGCATGGCAACCGGCGCCGAGCGCGTGTATCTGCACGAGCAGGGCGTGCATCTGGCAGAACTGCAGGCCGATGTGCAGGCTATGGCATCTGGATTCAAGCAGGACAAAAAATTAGGCCTGATCATTCGCAACGAATATTGCAACGCGGTTTATGACACGCGCTTCATGTGGCGGCTGTTTGCAGAAGAGGGGCGCGGCATCTTTGAGGCGCGCTACGCAATCCTGGGGCATTTGCAGCAGGGCGGAGACCCCTCCCCGTTTGACCGCATTCAAGCAACGCGCCTTGCCACGCGCTGCCTTGACTATATTTATGAGCAGGGCCTGCAGGCCGAGCCCGCCGGCGCATTCATCGGGCTGCGCGCGGGCCAAGTGCAGTTTACGCCGCTGGCCGAGTTTCCCGCCATGATGGATGCGGTGACAGCGCGGCCGCGCGAGCAATGGTGGCTGGCACTGCTGCCGGTATTGAAGTTGATGGCTCAAGCCGGCCCGCAGTCTGCCAACATCCCGCAAGACTAAACACAAAGCGCCGCATGCTGGCAGGCGGCGCTTCTCAGCTCATGAATTGTTGGCCGCGGCTCAGTCGCAGCCGGTAATCACAAAGTTATCGAAGCCGGCCTCAAACTGGCCGCTCTGGGTCAACACTTCAATGTCAATGCGAATGGCCTGACCGGCATACTTTGTAAGGTCCGCCTGATAGGACTTTGTGGCCGCCGTGGGGTTATCACGCCCCGCTGTGGTGACAAACAATGCCACTTGCCGCGTGTCTGCACCGGGAGACCGGATGTCCACCGCAATGTACTCGCGCTGGTTCAAGCCGCCCGCGTTGTGGCTGGCGTATTGCATGTCCCATGTAAGTCCGGTTGCGCAAGCGCGCAGCGTCACGTCCTGGTAAGCGCGGAACGTTCCGGGCTTGTTGGCAATCACAAATGCGGCGCGGCTGCCTTCTGTCACCGCAAAGCTGGCGGGGAGCCCGGGCGAGTTTTGCAGCTCATCGCGTTTGCTGGCAAAGTCGTACACCTGCGCGCCATTGGCTACGGTGAGGGCTGCGTCCGCCATTCCCCACGTGCCATCAGGGTCAGATTTGTCCAGGTTCCAGCATTTAAAATCGCCGCTCTCAAAGCTGCCGTTGCTGAGCGTGTCCGGATTGCACACGATGGGTACAGCAACGGTTGGCTGTACTGGTGTTTGGGCGGTTACGGCCGGCACCACTTGCACTGTAGGTGGCGGGTTTGCGCTGGGGGTGGGGGAATTTGTGGCCACGGCCGGTGCGGTGGTTGGCACAGCCGTCGCCGGCGGCCGGGCTGTGGCCGGCAAAGTAGCCGTAGCAGGCAGCATGATTCGCGTTGGCATGGGCGTGTTAGTTGGCAACACCTCTGCCACCATTGTGCCCAGCACGGCTACATCACGCGTTGGCAGCGGCGTAGCCTGGCGCGCTTGCGCAGCATTGGAGGCAATCTCCAGCGCGCTAAGCGCACGCTCAACCAACCCCGGCATCGCCGTGTTGGTGGGAAGACGGGTGGGAAGGATGAGGCGCTGTTCCGGGAACAAGCTCTGCGCATTGCTGATTGCCTCAGGGTTGTTGGCTGCCCACGCCTCAGCCTGCGCCAGATCCATCGGGCCCACTACGGGTGCGCCCCCGGCTTGCGGGATAAGCGCCTGCTGGCCGCGCAATACCTCAACCGTCACTCCACCAGTCTGGAGGACTACGTTGCCCTCCATGTTGGTCACCAGCACTTCGCCCGTCTCAGAAATGCCCACGCCCATTTTTGAACCACGCACCGATGCCACCGACGCTGCGGTTTCAATTTCGAGGCTGCCGCCGTTGATTTGCGCCCACACGCGGCCACCCAGCAACTTCAGCTTGGTAATCGGTTCGTACCCGGCATCAAGCTTCATCTCGGCTAGCTCAAATGAAGAATTTTCGTCAAGGCGGATGATTGCGCCATCACTCAGTGTGATCTTCGCACGGCTTTGCGCGCCAGTCTGCACCATGCCGCCCACCGAAATTACGAACCCGGACACTACCGGTGCCATCGCCCGGAACGATGCATTGCGTGCCAGTACCTCAGCCACCAGCTCGGAAATCTTGGCCTGCTGAATTCGATAAGGCGTAGGCGTGAGCGTGGCGGTTGCTTTTTTTTGCACAATCGGGATCTCGGCAGTATCAAGCAAGCCGCAACTGCTCAAAAATGCCAGCGCCAGCAAGATCGCCGGGCCGGCTCTTCGCCCGATCAGGCCAAAGTTTTCTACCCGCTTCCTCATAATAATTTTGATTTTCACGTTCATAAATCCGCAGGGAGTTTACGTCATTTTATTGAACATTCATAGTCGGGACACGCGCTAAATTCCCGAAGCTATAATCGCGAGCCTCCCGATGGATTACCAAAACGCAGTTGAGTTTTTATGGCAGCACGCCATGTTTGAAGCGCGCCCCGCCAACCAATACGCGCCGCAGCACTTCAGCCTGGACCGCATGCGGTCACTGCTGGCTGCACTCGGCGATCCGCAGGCCAAATTTCCAAGCGTGCTAATCGCCGGCACAAAAGGCAAAGGCTCCGTTGCCGCGTTCACCGAATCAATTTTGCGTGCCGCCGGCTACCGCACAGGCCTGTACACCTCGCCGCATCTGCACGACGTGCGCGAGCGGTTTCAAATTCAACGCATGCCGATCCCGCGGGCTTTCTTTGCAGAAATAATGCGCACGCTGCGCCCGCAAATCGAGCGCTTTCCGGGTATTACATTTTTTGAGATAACCACCGCCATCGCGTTCGAATACTTTGCGCGCGAGAAGGTGGATCTGGCGGTGATTGAAGTGGGGCTCGGCGGCCGGCTGGACGCAACCAACGTACTGCAGCCGCAAGTGTGCGCGATCACTGCGCTCAGCTATGACCATGTGGAACTGCTGGGCAGCACCCTGGACAAAATTGCAGCGGAGAAATGCGGCATCATCAAAGCCGGCGTGCCGCTGGTGTGCGCCCCGCAGCCGCCGGCAGCCTTGCAAGTGGTGGAGCAGATTGCAGCGCAGCGCGGCGCAGTGCTGCAGCTTGTGGGCCGGGACTGGCACTACAAGCGCTTGAGCGTAAAGCGCACCGGCCAGCTGTGTGCGGTTGGGCGCAGCAACGCGCCGGCTGCGGAATATGAGCTGCCGCTGCTGGGCGCACATCAAGTGGAGAATGCAGCCGTGGCGGTGGCGCTTGCAGCAGAGTTGCGCGCTGCGGGCTGGCAGCTGGCTGAAGCTGCCGTGGCCGCCGGACTGCGCACCGTGGTGTGGCCGGCACGCTGCGAGCTGGTACCCGGCAGCCCGCCCTACATTTTGGATTGCGCCCACAACGGTGAGTCGGCGTTGCGCTTGCGCGCCGCAATCAAAGAACATTTTCCAGCGCAGCCGTATGTCCTGCTGTTTGGCGCGATGCAAGACAAGGACATTGCCGGCATGTTTGAAAGCTTGCTGCCGGATGCCCAGGCGGTGGTGCTGACGCATGCCACGAACCCGCGCTCGCTGCAGCTGGAGGCGCTGGGCGCATTGGCAGCGCCGTACGCGCGCCCGGTAAGCACCGCCGCCACGGTGCCGGAGGCGTTGCGCCGCGCAGCTGCGCTGGCCGGCCCGCAAGCGCTGGTGCTGGTAACGGGCAGCGTGGCGCTGGTCGGCGAAGCCCGCACGGCGCTGGGTTTTACGGATAAGGAATAATCAGTTCCTGACCGACGCTGATCATTGCCGCATCTGCGAGGCGGTTGCGCGTAACAATTAGCTGCAGCGGCACCGCGTACTTGCCGGCAATGTAGGCCAGCGTCTCGCCTGCCTGCACCACATGGATGCGCAGTTGCGGTGTGGCGGTGGGCTGCGCGCCAGGCGTGAAGAACGGCGTGATGGTGGGCAGCGGCGTGGGCAGCAGCAGCGCCGCATCAAAATATTTCCGGGCCAGCAGCTCCAGATTTGCCGGCGCAGCCTGGTTGAGCAAGCCAAAAAACTCCGCGCCAGTGGTCAGGCGGAAGGCGCCGGTTTGGTATAAGTCCCGCAAAAATATATTGAACGGGCCAACGCCTATTTCAAGGCGCAAGTCATTTAGAAACTGAGCGCCGCGCCGATAGGTGTTCTGCAGCAAATCTTCGGTGTTGTCCAAATCGTATGCCGTGCGGTTGAGCGCACCGCTGGGCTTCCAGTACTCAACGCGGTCACGCCAGTACCAGTCCTTCAGCTCCGGCTGGAAGCGCTCGATGTAAAGATACTCGCTGTACATGGGCAGCGCTGCACCCAGCCATGGCTCTGCAACCGGGTCATGGCCCACCACCTGGCCCCACCATAAATGCGCCATGGCCTGCGGCACCAGCGCCAGCAGCAGCGACTCCGGCTTGCCGTCGTAGTCCGCAAAGCCCTGCCCGGTGTGCAGCAAGAATCCACCACTGGCAACACTTGGAAGAAATGCATCCTCCGCAATCACCAGCGAGGCATACGGATACGGCCCGAATAGTTCGTTGAAAAGCTGCAGCGCCTTGGCCGCGGCAGCCAGCACCGCCGCCGCCCCTTCTGCATGGTCCGGCAGGTGATACAAATAAAGTGTTGCCGAATCTGACGGGCGAATGATCAACTGGTACTCGGGGCTGGCACTGAACGCAATCGAACGCGCGTTGCGCAGCCGGAAGTTGGCAAGGCCGGGCACGCTTGCCACCGGCCCGCCACTCGCAATCACAAGCTCGCGCGCACTCGTCACCTCCAGGTCATAGTCCGCCACCTCGGACAGCAGCGGCGGCCCCACATTTGTTAGCTGCCATTTCTTCCAGCCGCGGCCGCGCTCGTACGGCACCAGCTGCGGATACCAGTTTAGGAACTGCATCACGTTGGCGGTGTGGCCAACGTCACCGGCAGTGCGGCGCGCACGCAGGCTGGTCTCTTTGCTGCTGAGGCCGTATGTGATGTTCACCAGGCGCGATTCGTTCGGGCGCACCGGCGCCGGCAGCCGCACCGTCAAGAATCCGTCGCGCACTTCAATGCGCGGCGCCAGCGCCTGCACCTGCTCCACCAGCGTCAGCTTGCTTAGCGTAAAGCGCTCCGTGCGCAGGTCCGCCGGCAAATAAAAAACCAGCTCGTTCCACTCATCGGGGCCGGGGTTCGTCACCTCCACCAGCTGCGCAACCTCTGCGCGCTTGCCAACATAATCCAGCTTGACCGTAAAGGTATAGCGCGCACTCACCCCCGGATTGGCGCGCGCCAGAAATGGCACAAGAGTTGGCGCAAGTCGGTCGCCGATCGCTGGAATGGCCGGCACAAAAGTGGGCGGCAGCGGCGTGGGGGTTGCTGCGCCACCAAGGCAGGCTGCCAGCAAGCAGGCTGGCAGCGCCGGCAGCCAGCGCGGCGCGCGCATCATGCCGGCCCGTCTGCGCGCTGCAGCAGCAAGACCGAAAGCGCCGGCAGTGCCAGGCTCAATGCAAACTCGCAGCCGTGGCAGCCCTGGTCCCCGGCCGGCAGCAACTCACCCGCTGCATCCACAGCTGCACCGCCGTACTGCGCCCATTCAGTATTGAGCAGCAGTTTGTAGCTGCCCGCCTGCTGCACCCCCAACTGATAACCGGGGTACGCCGCGCCTGAAAAATTGCCCGCCACCAGCAGCGCTTCACCGCCCGGCGCATGGCGCACAAATGCCACAACACCCGGCTGCGCTGCACTGATGTCCCGCCACTCAAAGCCCTGCGGGCTGCAGTCCCATGCATGCAGCGCCGGCAGCACGCGGTAGATGGAATTCAAGTCGCGCACCAGCGCAGCCACGCCGGCATGCCGCGCGTCCGCGCTCAACTCCCACGCCAGCTGGCCGGCGTGGTCCCACTCCGCAGCAGCGCCCAGCTCACCGCCCATGAAGAGCAGCTTCTTGCCGGGCAGCGCAAACATAAACGCCAGCAGCGCGCGCAAGTTTGCCAGCTGCACGTTGGGTTCAGCCGGCAGGCGCTGCAGCAGCGAACGCTTCTCGTGCACCACTTCATCGTGCGAAAGCGGCAGCAAGTAGTTTTCCTGGAATGCAAACGTAAGCGGAAAGGTCAGCGCATGCTGCGCTGCAGCGCGCGCGCCCAGCGGCGTGCTCCAGTAGCGCAGCGTATCGGACATCCAGCCCATGTTCCACTTGTAGTCAAAGCCCAAGCCGCCGCGCGCTGCCGGCGCGCTGACACCCTGCCACGCGCTGGCCTCTTCTGCAAAAGTAAGCACCCCCGCAAACTGTGCATGCACGGCAGCATTCAGCTGCCGCAAAAATTCAACCGCCTCCAAATGTTCGCGGCCGCCATGCACATTCGGCCGCCATGCGCCGGCTTCCCGCCCGTAGTCCAGATACAGCATTGAACTCACGGCATCCACGCGCAAGCCATCAATGTGATACATATCCAGCCAGAAGAGCGCCGAGCTGATGAGGAACGCCGCCACCGGCGCACTGCCGTAATTAAAAACATAAGTGCCCCAGCCGTGGTGTTCGGCGCGCGCCACATCGGCATATTCATACAGCGCTGTGCCGTCAAACTGCGCCAGGCCGTGCGCGTCTTTTGGAAAATGCCCGGGCACCCAATCCAAAATTACACCGAGCCCGGCGCGATGGCACGCATCCACAAAAAACATCAAATCGTGCGGCGGGCCAAAGCGGCTGGTGGCTGCAAAGTAGCCCGTGGTCTGGTAGCCCCAGGAAGCATCCAGCGGATGCTCGGTAAGTGGCAGCAGCTCGATGTGCGTGAAGCCCAGCCCGGCCGCATACGGCACCAGCTCAGCCGCCAGCTGCCGGTAAGTGAGCGGCTGCGCACTGCCGGTCTGGTGCCGCCAAGAGCCGGCGTGCACTTCATAAATGGAGATGGGCGTATCCGGCTGCTGGCGGCGCACGCGCTCCTGCATCCAGCGCGCATCCTGCCATGCGTAGCCATCCAAGTCACACACAATCGAAGCCGTGGCCGGGCGCAGCTCTGCCGCAAATGCAACCGGGTCGGCTTTGAAACATGGCGCTGCGTGCTCGCTGCCAAAGACAAGATACTTGTAGAGCGCGCCGCTAGCCAGCCCCGGCACAAAGAGCTGCCAAACACCGGTATTGCGGTGCAGTTGCAGCGCGTGCGCTGCCGGCTGCCACGCATTGAAGTCGCCGACCACGGCCACCCGCGCTGCGTTGGGCGCCCATACGGCAAATGCCACGCCCGCCTGCCCGGCGCGCACACAGCAGTGCGCCCCCAACAAATCGTAAGTGCGCAAGTTGCCGGCAGCGCCAGCTGCGTCAAGTTCGGCAGCGCTGTACGGCAGAATTAATGTTTCAGCCACGGAGTTCACTGGGGCGCGCCCAAAGCACAGATGGCCCTTGGCCGCAGCGCGTTTGCATGCCCTGACCAGCGGCTGCGCAGCCTTGCTTTGGATTTTAGCACCGGCATCAGCGCACTTATCACTCTGCAGTAACTACAGCAATGCAGCCACTCGCGCATCCGCATCCCGGCGCAAAACACTGGCCAAACACGTGGCGATGGTATACTCGCAAATCACAATGGAAATTAATTATTTCGGCCATTCCTGTTTTCGGTTAAGCGAGCGCAATGGCACCGCCATCGTCACCGACCCGTTTGATGCGTCTGTCGGATTTTCGATGCCGCGCCTTAAAGCCGACATTGTGACGATCAGCCACGATGCGCCCGGGCACAACAACTCGACCGCCATCAAAGAAGCGCGCGCGCTGCACGGCGCCGGCGAATATGAAATTGGCGGCGTCTTCATTACCGGCGTACAGACCGCGGCTGCCAAAGGCAAGGGCGGCACCAACGGCGCGCGCGCCAATACCGTCTTTGTTTTCAATTATGAGGATGTGACCGTTTGCCATCTCGGCGACCTAAGCGCGATCCTCACGCAAGCCGAGGTGGAAGCGCTGGGTACGGTGGATGTTTTGCTTGCGCCGGTGGGCGGTGGCAATGGCTTGAACGCCGGGCAGGCCGCCGAGCTGATCAGCCTGATCGAGCCCTCCATCATCATACCCATGCACTACAAGCTGGCCAAAACAAAACTGCAGCTTGATCCGCTGGCCAAGTTCCTCAAGGAAATGGGCCTCTCCAAAGTGGAGCCGCAGGATACCTTTAAAGTTACCAAGAGCACCCTGCCCGAAGAAACCGCGGTTGTGGTGTTGGAAGCCAAGGGGGCCTGACTCGCGGCGCTCACGCGCTATTTTGCCCGCCCGATTTTCTGTTCATGGTCAAGCTGCTACTAAGCTGGGACATCAAGCCCAACCTCGAACAAGAGTACTTTGAGTTTGTGGTGCGCGATTGGGTGCCTAATATGACCAGACTCGGCATCCAGCCCGTAGACGCCTGGTACACCATCTACGGCGAGTGCCCGCAAATCCTCACCGCCGGCACGGCCGCGGACGCCGGCACCATGCACCGCATTCTGGCCAGCGATCACTGGCTGCGGCCGAGGCAAAAACTCTGCGAATATGTTGACCACCCGCACCCGGA